>JASLLV010000007.1 GCA_030746935.1 Rhodospirillales bacterium
GATCGCGCGCCAAGCTGCGCATGTAGGCACCCTTGCCCGCGCAGACGTCAAACTCGGCATGGTCGACGTCGAGAACGCGCGACAGCTTGAGCGATTCGATGCGCACGATCCGCGGCTCGAGCTTGACCGACTCGCCGGCGCGCGCCAGGTCGTACGCCCGCCGGCCGCCCACCTTGATGGCCGAGAAGACGGGTGGAATCTGCTCAATCTCGCCCGTGAATTGGTCGAGGACGCGCGCGATCTCTTCGCGCGTGGGACGGCCCGCGCTGGTCTCGGTCACCGCGCCTTCGGCATCCTCGGTGGCACGCGCCTCGCCCCATCGAATCACGAATCGATAGTGTTTCGGACGCTCCATGGCATAGGAAACCGTCTTGGTCGCCTCACCGAACGCGAGCGGAAGAACGCCCGTCGCCAGGGGATCGAGCGTCCCGCAATGGCCGACCCGCGCGGCACCGATCGTGCGTCGCGCCAGGGCGACCACGGCCGCAGACGTCGTGCCGCGGGGCTTGTCGACGACGAGCCAGCCGTTGATCGCTTTTCCGCCTCGCCTACGACCCATGGGCCTTCACGTCATCGTCGACGGGGTGCAGCAGCTCTTCGATGCGGCGCGCCTGATCGAACGTTTGGTCTGCATGGAAGCGAAGCTCGGGAACGAACTTGAGGCGTACGGTCCGCGCGATTTCGCGGCGAAGGAACGGCCGCGCCCGCGCCAGCGCCTCGAGAATTGGGGTCCCATCGCCGCCGCCGAGGGGGACCACGAACACATCGGCTGAGCGAAGATCGGAGCTCATGCGTGCCTCGGTGATGGTGATCGAATGCCCATCGAGGGCACGGTCACGCAATCGCCCGCGCTCCATCGATTGCGCGAGCGCGTGGCGGATCTCCTCGCCGACCCGCAACTGGCGCTGGCTGGGCGGTCTGCCCGTGCGTTTGCTCATGATCCGTTCTGTTCCGGAGTCGGTCCCCGCCGTCGCCGGTCCGCGTCGTCCCGGTCACCGGCCACGGCCGCCAGCACCCCGTCAAAGGGTGCGCACTAGCTCCTCGACCCGGTAGCACTCGATTACGTCGCCCTCGCGATAGTCCTGGAACCTCTCGAACGCGACGCCGCATTCGGTGCCTTCTCTCACTTCCCGGGCGTCGTCCTTGAACCGCTTCAGCTGCGAGAGCTCGCCCTCGTGCACGATGACGTCGTCGCGCAACAGGCGCACCCGCGAGCCGCGCTGGATGGTTCCTTCCGTGACCATGCAGCCCGCGACCTTGCCCACCTTGGACACGCTGAAGACCTTGAGGATTTCCGCGGACCCCAGCGAGTGTTCCTTCAACGCCGGCGCAAGCATGCCCGAAAGAGCACCCTTGAGATCATCGACGATCTCGTAAATCACCGAGTAGTAACGGATTTCGACGTCTTCGCGGCGCGCGAGCTCGCGCGCCTGGCGGTTGGCGCGGACACCGAAGCCGATGACGAGCGCGTTCGACGAACGCGCGAGCGTCACGTCGGCTTCGTTGATTCCGCCGACGCCCGCGTGCAGCACGTCGACCTTGACCTCGTCGGTTTCGAGACCCTTCAGCGCGCCCTCGATCGCTTCGGTCGAGCCGTGGGCGTCGGCCTTGATGACGACCGGCAGCTCTTGGGCGCCGCCTTCCTGGATCCTGTCGAACATCTGGTCCACTGTCCCGCGCACGCTTGCGGCCGCCCGCGTGTCGCGCTCCTTGCGCTTGCGGAACTCGGACACCTGACGCGCGCGGGCCTCGCTGTCGACAACGACGAAGTCGTCTCCGGCAGCCGGCGTATCGTTCAACCCTTGGACTTCGACCGGCGTTGCGGGCCCGGCTTCGTCGGCGCTTTCACCGTGGGCGTCCATCAAGGCGCGCACGCGGCCCCACGCCCGCCCCGCGACGAGGACGTCGCCGACCCGAAGGGTTCCGTTGCGCACCAGGACGGTGGCGATCGATCCGCGGCCCTGCTCCATCCTCGATTCGATAATCACGCCGTCGGTTGCGCCTTCGGCGGCGGCCTTAAGATCGAGAATTTCAGCCTGGAGAAGGATGGCTTCCTCGAGCTTGTCGAGGTTGTTCCGCTCCTTGGCCGAGATCTCCACGTTCAACGTTTCGCCGCCCACCTCCTCGACCACGATGTCGTGCTGGAGAAGCTCGGTGCGGACGCGCCCCGGATCGGCGTTGGGACGGTCGATCTTGTTGATGGCGACGATCACCGGCACATTCGCCGCCTTCGCGTGGTGGATGGCTTCGATCGTTTGCGGCATGACGCCATCGTCCGCCGCAACGACGAGGACGACGATGTCGGTGATTCCGGCGCCGCGGCCTCGCATATCGGTGAAGGCCTCGTGGCCGGGCGTGTCGATGAATGTAATCTTGCCGCCCGATGACAGGGTGACCTGGTAGGCACCGATGTGCTGGGTGATTCCCCCGGCCTCGAGCGAGACCTGGTCGGTCTCGCGCAACGCGTCCAGAAGCGACGTCTTGCCGTGATCGACGTGGCCCATGACCGTCACCACCGGAGGCCGCGGCTGCTTGGAGCTTTCCTCGCCGTCGTCGCGCCCCAGTCCGATTTCGACGTCGGCCTCGCTCACCCGTTTGACGTTGTGTCCGAACTCGGTGGCGACAACCTCGGCCGTATCGCCGTCGATGGACTGGTTGATGGTCGCCATGACGCCCATCTTCATGAGCGCCTTGATCACCTCGGAGCCGCGTTCGGCCATGCGGTTGGCGAGCTCCTGGACCAGAATCGCCTCGGGGATCGTCACGTCCCGGACGATCTTCTGGCCCTCGCCGTCGGCGTCGCGCAGAAGTTTCAGTCTCTCCTTCTCACGCGCCCGGCGAACCGACGCCAACGAGCGCGCCTTCTCGTCGGCATCACTAAGGGCGCTGGCGATCGTCAGTTTCGACGACCGCCGGCGGGGCTCGCCGCGGCGCGCCGAGATACCCGGACGTCCCGGCCTCTTGCCGCGGGGACGCTCCTCGGCCTCCTCGGGCTCACCGCCTTCCAGGGACTTGAGCTTCGCGGCGGCCAGCGCCGCGGCGGCCTTGGCCTGCTCCTCGCGGCGGTGCGCCTCCTCGTCCTCGGCCTTGCGGCGCGCCTCCTCCTCTTCGCGGCGGAGCGTCTCCTCCTCTTCGGCCTGGCGGCGTGCCACTTCGGCCGCCGCCTCGAGCTCCTCGGCCGTCGGCGCGGTTTCCGGCGCCTCTTCTCCCGCTTCACGTTGGGCGTCGTGGCGCGTCTGTTCCGAAACCCGGTGCGCGTCTTCGAGCGCGCGGACACGAACCGCCTTCTCTTCGGTCGTCAAATGGGCACCGGCCGCCGCGCCGGCGGCGGCGGGTGCGCGCGCGACCGTCGCGGCCCCGGACGCCGGCGTCGCTTCGCCGCCCTCCCTGACCTCGGTCGACTCGCCTGACTGATCGAGGGCGTAGGTCCGCTTTCGCCGGACCTCGACGGCAACGACCTTGGACCGGCCGTGCGAGAAGCTCTGACGAACCTGGCCGCCCTCGACCGTCTTCTTGGTCTCGAGCTTCTCCGGCTGGGCCAAGCTCAAGGGCTTCTTTCGGGCCCTCTCGTCCGTCTCTTGTTCCTTCGTCTCGCTCATCTCAATCCATCTGCGCCGGCTTCGTTCCGGCCCCGTTATCCATTTCCGCCGACCACCGCCGGATTGGATTCATGCCGCCCGGCGGCCTGGCACCGGTACTCGAGAAGGCGCCCGACCTCGTCCTTCAGGCGTTGGGCGAAGCGTCCCGGCGCGATGACGAAGCAAACACCGAACGAACGCCCCATGGCGGCCCCGAGCGCGTCGCCCTCGAACGCCTCGATCAACGGAATATCGCGCGCCAGCGCCTTGAGTTTTTGGCGCGCGGACGGCGAGCCGTCCACGGCTGCGAACACGACGCCGCCCCGGCCAGCGTTGATCCACGCCTTTACTTTTTCGAACCCGGCCGCCGCCTCGCCCGCCCGCCGAGCGAGCCCGACGAGATCGAGGCAACGACGGGCCATCAACCCCTCCACCCGATCGGCCAGATCAGCGGGAACGGTGACGCGCGCCCTCGCCGCCTTGGCGAACGCATTCGTAGCGCACGCCGTATTTACCACATCGCGACGCGACCTCAACCACAATCCGCGACCCGGTAGGCGGCCGTCGAGGTCCGGTACAAGCGTGCCATCGGGGGCGACGACGAACCTAAGCAGCGCCGATTTCGGGAGTCGCGCGCCGGACACGAGACACCGGCGCACGGGCAAGGGCGCGGCGGCGATGGGGCCGCTCGTGAACTCGCCCGAAACCTTCGGGTGTGGCCTCACGGCCCTCCGACGCTCGCCGGTCCTCGATCGAACAGCCATCGCGGTCCGCGACGCCCCGCCCTAAACCGACGGTTCCTTAGGCACGGATTCGGCGCCGGCGGCGGCGTCCTCCGGGATCCGCGGTTGCGTGCCCTCGTCTTCGGCACCTCCGTCCGGCGTCGGGACATCCTCGCCCTCAAACCAGTGCGCCCTCGCCGCCATGATGATCTCGTTCGCCTTCTCGACGCTCAGCACACCCTCGGGCACGACCTCAAGAAGCTCGTCGCTCGCGAGATCGCCGAGGTCGTCGAGCGTCTTGACGCCGTTCTCGCCGAGAGCGACGAGACAGGCCGGGGTCAGTCCCTCGATCCCGGCGACGTCATCGGAGACACCGAGTTCTTGGCGAAGCCGCGAGTGTTCGGCGTCTTTCTCGGCAAGGAAAACGCGGCCGCGTTCCTGCAATTCCACGGCGACGCTTTCGTCGAACCCCTCGATCTCGACGAGGTCTCCGGTCGGCACGAACGCCACTTCCTCGACCGTGGAAAACCCCTCCGTCACCAGGAGGTGCGCGATCACTTCGTCGACGTCGAGGGAATCGATGAACATTTGCGAAAGCGAGCGGAATTCCTCGGTGCGGCGCTCCGATTCCTCGGCCTCGGTCAGGATGTCGATGTCCCAGCCGGTGAGCTGCGAAGCCAGCCGCACGTTCTGCCCGCGCCGGCCGATCGCGAGGCTGAGCTGGTCGTCCGGCACCGCCACCTCGATACGGTGGGCCTCTTCGTCGAGGACGACCTTCGCCACTTCGGCCGGCGCCAGCGCGTTGACGATGAAGGTCGCGGGATCGGGCGACCACTGGATGATGTCGATCTTTTCGCCCTGAAGCTCGCCGACCACCGCCTGGACCCGCGATCCGCGCATACCCACGCAGGCGCCGACAGGATCGATGCTGGAGTCGCTGGAAATCACCGCGATCTTGGCGCGCGAGCCCGGATCTCGGGCCACCGCCTTGATCTCGATGATCCCGTCGTAGATTTCCGGGACCTCCTGGGCGAACAGACTAGCCATGAAATGCGGATGGCTGCGCGAGAGGAAGATCTGGGGCCCGCGCGGTTCCTCGCGGACCGCGACGATGTGGGCGCGGACCCGGTCGCCGTTGGAAAAATGCTCCCGGGGAATGCATTCGTCGCGCCGCAGCAGCGCTTCGGCCCTCCCCAGATCGACGATCACGTTTCCGAACTCGACGCGCTTCACGAGGCCGTTGACGATTTCGCCTTCCCGGTCCTTGAACTCCTCGTACTGCCGCTTGCGTTCGGCCTCGCGCACCTTCTGGACGATAACCTGCTTCGCGGTTTGGGCGGCGATTCGCCCGAAGTCGATGGGCGGCAGGGGTTCGATCAGGAACTCGCCGAGCTCGGCGTCGGACTTCCGCTTGCGTGCCGTCTCCAAATCGACCTGCGTCACCTCGTCCTCGATTTCCTCGGCCACCTCGAGGTAGCGGGCCAGCTTGATGGAGCCGGATTCGCGGTCGATCGCCGCGCGAATGTCGTGCTCGTGTCCGTATTTTGACCGGCCGGCCCTTTGGATCGCCTGTTCCATGGCCTCAAGAACCTCTTCGCGGTCGATGCCCTTGTCACGAGCCACCGTTTCCGCCACCTGCAGAAGCTCCAGACGCGTGTAGACTGCCTCATTTTCCATGGGTTCGAACCCTCGTCACTTCACTGTTCGCGCTCTTTGCGCAACAACGCGTCGGTTAAAACCAGTTTCGCCCGCGTGATGTCGTCGATGGCAATGGCATGCTCTGTGCCGTCGATGTCGATACGCACCGCACCGCCGTCGAGGCCCAGGAGCCGGCCACGAAAGCGCCTTCGCCCGTCGATCGCGCGGGCCGTGGTCAGCTTGGCCTCGCGGCCCGCGAAGCGCTCGAAATCCTCGGGTCGAACCAACGGACGATCGATTCCGGGCGAACTCACCTCAAGCGTATAGGAGCCGACGATGGGATCGTCCACAACCAAGACCGCCGAGATCGCGCGCGAGATGTCGGCACATTCGTCGACCGTGATCGATCCGCCGTCGTGACGCTCTGCCATGATCTGCAACCGGGGCCTTTGATCGCCGAGCACCAGTACCCGGACGATTTCAAACCCGCGCTCGCGCACGGCCGGCGCGATCAGGCGTTCGATCCGGCGCGCCAGATCCGCGTCGAATGCGCGTGGGTCGTGACCATTTCGCGGCATTGGCGGCTTCGAGCAAAATAAAGGGTGGGCCGCCGGCCCACCCTCGTCCATTCCGATCATCAAGGGCGACATTCGTAACGCAGCATCTGCGCCACAACAAATATATACTCCGATCCGCGCCGAATACAAGGGAGCCGTTCGTCGGCCGGGCGGCCGAGTTTTGCGCGTTTCCAGCCGTCGCGGCCGCGGCTACGGCGAGATCGCATTCCACTCGCTTGGAATTGCACCCCCGGCACCGGCTTAACGGGTAAGGCGCCTAGACCCGATCGCGGTCGATCGGAGCCGCGATGCGTTTCGATCAAACGCGCCGACCCGCTCGAACTCCATGGTGGCGACCAGAATTGCGCGGTCTGTGAATCGCGGTTAGCGGTTCCGATCGACCGCGATCGGGTCTAAGCGCGCGGCCGGCGCACGAACCGCAAGTGCACGCACGCGCGCCCCTGGCGTTCGGCCTTGGCCTCGTAGCGGGTCACGATCGCGTCGCCGGGACGGCGCCAGTCCGCGCGCGTCCGGGCGGTCCACGCAAAACGCGCATCCCGGCCCACGACGTCGAGGGTCTGGCGCACGTATTTGGCATGATCGCTCGCGAACCGGAGCTCCGCTCCGTCGCGCATGATACGGGCGAGGGCATCCAGGTTCTCGGCCGAGACGAAGCGGCGGGCGGCGTGGCGTGTCTTGGGCCAGGGATCGGGGAAAAGAACGAAAACCCGACCGACGCTCGCGTCCGGAAGCCGCCTCATCAACAGGCGGGCATCATCGTCGAAGATGCGGATGTTCATAATTTCGTCTTGCGCCATACGGGCGAGCAGCGCCGCAATTCCGTTGACGAACACCTCGCATCCGATGAGTCCGACGTCGGGATTCGCGCGCGCTTGGGCGGCTAAGTGTTCGCCCGATCCGAAACCGACCTCGAGCCACAACTCGCGGACGGGCCAGGAAAACAGGGTGTCGGTCCGGATGGAACCGGATTCGGGCACCGCCAGGCGCATCACGGGCAACATGTCTGCGATCAGCTTTCGGCGTCCGGGGCGAAGACCGTGCCCGCGCCGGCGCCCGTACAACCACCCGTGCGATCGAGTATCCGGCGATGCGTCCCGCTCGCGGCCGCTCAACGCGCCGCGTGTGCCGAACGCAGTGCCGGCACCAAGTCCATGCGCTCCCATGAAAACCCGCCGTCGGGTTCCGGAGCCCGGCCGAAGTGGCCGTACGCCGCGGTCCGGGCGTAGATCGGCTGGTTGAGTTTCAGATGTTCGCGGATCCCCCGCGGCGATAGATCGACGAGGCTTTGAAGCGTGTCGGTCAGTTTGCGCCCGTCCAAGCGTCCGGTCCCGTGGGTGTCGATGTAGAGCGAAATAGGCTTGGAAACGCCGATCGCGTATGAGATCTGGATCGTGCACCGATCGGCGAATTCGGCCGCGACCACGTTCTTGGCGAGATAACGCGCGGCATAGGCCGCCGAGCGATCGACCTTGGACGGATCCTTGCCGGAAAACGCGCCGCCGCCATGGGGCGCCGCGCCGCCATAGGTATCGACGATGATCTTCCGACCCGTGAGCCCCGCATCGCCGTGCGGCCCCCCGATCACGAAGCGGCCCGTCGGGTTGACGAAAAATCTCTCCTCTTCGCACATCCAACCCTCGGGCAACACGTTGAGCACGTGCGGGCGGACGATCTCGCGAACTTGGTCTTGAGAGAGATCTTCGCCGTGCTGGGTGGACACCACCACGGCTTCGGCCCGGACCGGCTTGCCGTCCGCGTAGGCGAGGGTCACCTGGCTTTTCGCGTCCGGGCCCAGTTCCGGTTCGGCGCCAGAATGCCGGGCCTCGGCGATGGATCTCAGGATCGCGTGCGCATAATAGATGGGCGCCGGCATCAAGACGTCGGTCTCGCGGCACGCGAAACCGAACATCATGCCCTGGTCGCCGGCGCCTTCGTCCTTGTTGCCGGCTGCGTCCACGCCAACGGCGATATCCGCGGATTGGGCATGCACGTAGATCTCGACGTTGGCCCTCTGCCAGTGAAAACTCTCTTGTTCGTAGCCGATGTCCTTGATCGCCATACGGGCAATGTTCTCGATCCTGTCATCGGGGATCGGTTCTCGCCCGCGGACCTCGCCGGCGATGACGACGCGGTTGGTGGTGCACAGGGTCTCGACGCCGACGCGCGCATGGGGATCGGCCGTGAGGTAGGCATCCACGATCGCGTCGGAAATGCGGTCGCAGATCTTGTCGGGGTGCCCTTCGGAGACGGATTCGCTCGTGAACAGATACTCGCCGTTCTTCACGTCACGCGCCCCTGCTCAGCGGGTGGCCGACGTGATCGGCATCCCGACGCCCATCCGTCGCAACTTCGCGGCGGAATTCGGTGATTCGCGTTCGGGTTGTTGCGGTACACGCTCGGACGTGGCCTTGAAATCAACACACACATCTGGCGTCGTCAGCACGATGCGCGGCCGCGTCTTGCGGCCGGCGTTCAACACCCCCGCACGAACGCGGGACCGACGGCACCATTTCGCCTGCCCTCGCGGGCGGCAGTTCTTGTTGCAAGCTTTGGTACGAGCGTCAAGGGCATTCGCCCAGTCCACATGCGCCGCCGTGCTTGACACCGGACCGAGGGAATTCAACGCCGCTTTCTTTGGCGCACCGGCCGGCTCAGGGATTTCGTCAGCTCGAACAGTTGCTTTCGCACCTTCGGATCGGTGATCCGATAATAGGCGCGTGCGAGCTCCAGGGTCTCACGGCGGTTCAAGGAATCGTCGCCGTACGGTTGCTGTGATTGATCCCCAAATCCGGGGGCGCCGGGAACGCGCTGCCCCATCGCGACGTCCACGGGCATCTCGTCGAAAAAGTACGAAACCGGCACATGGAGGATGAGACCGAGCTGATAGAGTCTGCTCGAGCCGATACGGTTGGCTCCGCGTTCGTATTTCTGGACCTGCTGGAATGTCAGGCCGAGCGCCTGACCGAGCTTGTCCTGGCTTATCCCGAGCAAGGTGCGGCGTAATCTGAGCCGTGCGCCGACGTAAATGTCGACGGGGTTAGGACCACCCTTCGCCGACCTCCGCGACCGCTTCGTTCGCGGACGGGTTGCAGTTGCAGCCTTCATGTCAATTAAGCCCCCCTCGTGGGCGCGAACGCCGAAGCCGCGTCACGAGAGCGTCCGGAACCCGAATATCTACGCGCAATATGATTGGCCGAGGCAAATGGGTCAATAGAGAGTTTGGAAGGAGATATTGGAAGGGATATTGGGAACCTTCAGTGTGTGGTCAGTGGTCGGTTAGATAGAAACCGAAAATGTACTTCAACTTAAAGTTAAATAACCTTACTGATCGTTGTGTTTCCTCAAAATAACGCAAGAAAAAACCGCAATGACGATAGCGATCAGGACCGCTCGATCGCCGAATCGACCATAGGGCGTCACGCCCTTGAGCGACGCGGGAAGCGCGGAATCGACCACGCCCTTGCGCCCCAAGGGCATCGAGACCGTGGTCCGGCCGTACGCGTCGACGACGCCCGAGATCCCCGTGTTCGCCACCCGTACGAGGGGGATTCCTTCTTCGACCGCGCGCAGCTTGGCCGCCGCGAAGTGTTGGTACGGACCCGACGAGACGCCGAACCAACCGTCGTTGGTGACGTTGACGAGCCAGTTCGGCCGCCGTGCCGAATCCAAGACCTTCCCCGGAAAGATCGCTTCGTAACAGATCAATGGTCCGACCGCCGGGAGCCCCGGAAGATCGAGCGTCTGGCGACCCTCGCCGGGCGAGAAATCGGTTCCGCCTGAGGTGATCTTGGACAGATCGAGGATGTCTCGAAACGGCACGTACTCGCCGAAGGGAACCAAGCGATGCTTGTCGTAGGTTCCCACGAGGCGCCCCTCGGCGTCGATCGCGAAAAGGCTGTTCCAGACACGATAGGGAGCCGTTCCCGGAGGCGAGCGTCGCGGCGCGCCGAACAGGGTAAGCCCCCCCGCCGGCGTCGCCTCGGCGATCACGGCCCGGATGGCGGGGTCGTACTCGACGAAGAATGGCACGGCCGTCTCGGCCCAGATTACGTGGGTCGGCGACGGGTCCGCGGCGTCGGCACCATCGGTGCTCAGGCGCACCTGTTCGACGACATGGCCGAGGCGCGATTCGGATCGCCACTTGTCCGCCTGGGGAATGGCGGGCTGCACGAGTCGCAGGTGGACACCGGGGACGAATCGCGTTTCCGCGTGGGCGAGCCGGAACACACCGCCTGCCCAGACGAGCGCCAGCGGCGCGACCATCACCGCGATGGCCAGGGCCACTCGGCGTGGGCGCGCCATCGCCCCGGCATCGATAAAAAGTACCGGAGCCGCCGCCGCGGCGACCGTGAGGAGGCCAAGCCCGTGCACGCCGAACAGAGCCGTCGCCTGGATCATGGAATCGGACACCGTCCAGACGCTCCCGACGAGGTTCCACGGCAAGCCGGTGAAGACCCAACTCCGTAACCACTCGAGCACCGCCCAGGCCACAGCGAACGCCGGAACGCGCCCCGGGCCGAAACCGCGGAAGACGCGGCCGAGCAGTGCCGCGAGCGCCGGAAAGGCCGCGCACACGCCTGCCAGTCCGGCGACCGCGAACGGCGCCATCCAGGCGTGGCGCTCGGCGTCTACCAGGAAGGCGAACGCGACCCAGTAGAGCCCACTTGCGAAATGCCCGAGGCCGAACCACCAGCCAAGGGCGAACGCATCGCGCCGCCGGGCGCTCGAATCGATGAGCAGCAGAAGCCCCGTAAACGCGGGAATCAGAAAGAAGACGAGATGCAGCGGGGGCATCGCCGCGGTTGCCGAGACGCCCAGCGCAACGGCCAACGCGGCCCGGCGCGCGCGTCCGAGCGCGCTCATGCGGCCCAACAAGGAACCTGCGTTCGCCGCCGCCGGCGACCCGGGGCGTGACCCCATTTATCGGGTAATCCGTTTCAGCGGAACCAGCCCGCTCGCCGGCCCGACCGCCCCAATCGAACAATGCCGTGGATGGTCGGGCGGGCACACGGATTGGTGTGATTCCACGGGCGTGGACAATGCTCTCGTGGCGCGTGTGCGATTCGCGAACGGCGCGACGCTCGGCAGCGGACCACGATCGCGCCGGGGGAGAACGCGGCTCACGGTCGCAGGCGCGGCTCCGACACGGCGCGCGGAGGAACGTTCCTGACCCGCAGGCGCTTGATCCGTCGCGGGTCAGCCTCGAGCACCTCGAACTCGAGGCCCGAAGGGTGGCCGATAAGCTCGCCCCGGATCGGTACGCGGCCAGCGAGCGCGAAGACCAGCCCGCCGAGCGTTTCGACGTCCTCGCGCTCTTCGTCGTTGAGAACCCCCCCGACCCGTGCCTCGAGGGTCTCGACGGTCACGCGCGCGTCGGCGTCCAAAGTCCCGTCGGTTCTTTCGATCAGACGCGGCTCGAGTGCGCGGTCGTGCTCGTCCTCGATTTCTCCGACGATTTCCTCGACCAGATCCTCGATCGTGACGAGCCCGTCCACGCCCCCGAATTCGTCCACCACCAGGGCCATGTGCGAGCGCGTAACCCGCATTTCCAAGAGCAGCTCCAGCACCTGCATCGACGGCGCAACGAACAGGACCTTGCGTAAGATTTTGGTGAGTGCGAAGGCTGTATCCTGGCCCCGCCACGCGAGCACGTCCTTGATGTGGACCATCCCGACGGCGTCGTCCAGGGTCTCGCGGTAGACTGGAAGCCGCGAATGCCCCGCCAGTGTCATGGACTGGATCACGTCGGCCAGCCGGGCCTCGGCGTCGATGGCGACGATATCGGCGCGGGGCACCATTACGTCCCGGACGGTGCTGCCGCGCAGCTCGAGGATGTTCGCGAGCAACGTGCGCTCGTCTTGATCGATCGGGACCTCGGATTCGTCGCGCTCCTCGATGAGTTCCTCGAGGGTGTCGCGCGCCGAGCCTTCTCCGTTGCGCAATCCGCGAAGGCCTTTCAACCAGGCGCGAAGGGAATGTGCGAATGACGACGGGTGTCCGGCCCCGCTTTCGCGGGGCGAGCTAGTCGAGGATTGGTCGTCCATCTCCCGGGATCACTCTTGCGAGGAGCCGGCGTGAAAACCGGTGCCCGAAAGCGATGACAGGATTGTCGCCTCGAGCCGTTCCATGCGTTCGGCGGCCTCGTCCGTTTGGTGATCGAATCCTAGAAGGTGAAGCATACCATGGACCACGAGGAGACTTAAGTGTTCCGCCAGGCGCTTGCCCGTGGCCGCCGCCTCGGCCGCCGCGGTCTCATAGGCGACGACGACATCGCCGAGCACCGCCGGCGCACCGTCGACGCTGTCCTCTTCCACCGTTTCGCCCTCGAAGGCCAGCACGTTGGTAGCGACGTCGCGGCCGCGGTAGTCGCGGTTCAACGACCGCACGCGCGCGTCGTCGGCGAGCAGGAGGCTGACCTCTGAGCGGCGGTCAAGCCGCACGCCGGCGCCCGCGAATGCCGCTCGCGCGGCGTGGCGGCAAACGTCCTCGGCCTCGGCGAGCCCCTGGCGCCAGCCCTCGGCGCAAATGGTTACGTCGACGGCAAGCCCAGGCGCGGTCCCGGCGTCGACCGAGGTCATTTCTCGTCCCCGGGATTCGCATCCCGTTCCATTCGCTCGTAGGCCCGAACGATTCGCGTCACCAGCGCGTGGCGAACCACGTCCTGGTCGGAGAATGTGACCACGGCGACGCCGTCGAGATCGCGGACCACGTCCACGGATTCGCGCAACCCCGAGCGCGTGCCGCGGGGAAGGTCGGTTTGACTGAGATCGCCCGTCACGACCATGCGCGCATTCTCGCCCAACCGGGTCAGGAACATCTTCATCTGAATGGGCGTCGTGTTTTGCGCTTCGTCCAGGATCACGAACGCGTTCGACAGCGTGCGCCCGCGCATGAACGCGAGTGGCGCGATCTCGATCTCGCCGCTCTCGAGGCGTTTCGCCACCTGTTGCGGCAGAAACATGTCGTAGAGCGCATCGTAGAGCGGGCGCAGATAGGGGTCCACCTTGTCACGCATGTCGCCGGGCAAGAATCCGAGCTGCTCACCGGCCTCGACCGCCGGACGTGAAAGGATGATTCGGTCGACCTCGCCGTTGACAAGTTTTTCGACCGCCTTGGCCACGGCCAGGTACGTCTTTCCGGTTCCCGCAGGCCCGAGACCGAAGACGAGATCGCTGTCATCGATGGCGTTCACGTAGTCGAGTTGCGCCGCCGAGCGAGGCGTGATCTGTCGTTTGCGCGTGCGGATGACGTACGTGCCGGCAATCTCTTCGCGTCCGCCGCGGACGGCCATGCGTACCGCGGCCTCCACTTCGGCGGGATTGACCGAAAGGTTGCGCCGCAGGCGCTCGTACAAGCCCTCGAGCACAGCCCGCGCCGCGGCCACCTGATCGGTTGGTCCGGCGATGCTTACCTCGTTGCCTTGCGCATGCAACGAGACATCGAGCTGCTGCTCGATTCGCGCAAGATGGGCGTGGTGGGGGCCGAAGAGCCGGATCAAGAGAGCATTATCGGCGAATTCGAGCCGCTCGGACTTCCGCGCCCCGTCGACGGCCGCAGTGGGGACCACGGGCACCGTCACGGCCGCGCCTCCGCTCGTGATTCCGCACCCGGCGAGGCGATCACGCCGGCGCTCTCTCCAGGCTCCAACCGACCTCTCAGGCTGTTGGCGTATGCACGGACGATCCGTACTTCGACAACCGTTCCAATCCTGTCTTCGCCGGCCTCGGCGTGGACGGGTTGGGAATAGGGGCTTCGGCCGAGAATTTGGCCTGGCCGGCGGCCGCGGCGGTCGAACAGGACCCCCAAGGTGGTGCCCGCGCACCGCCGATTGAATTCCATCTGCTGATCGCCAAGGAGCGCCTGCAGCCGCGACAGACGGTCGATTTTCACCGGTTCCGGCACCTGATCCGTCATTGCCGCCGCCGGCGTTCCCGGGCGCGGTGAATACTTGAACGAATAGGCCTGGAGAAAGCCGATATCGCGTACCAGGCACAGGGTGTCTTCGAAGTCCGCCTCGCTTTCTCCCGGAAATCCAACGATGAAATCCGACGAAAACGCGATGTCGGGACGCGCCGCTCGCATCGCGTCGGCGATGCGCCGGTAACCGGCGGCGTCATGGCGGCGGTTCATGGCCGCGAGCACCTTGTCCGATCCCGACTGGACGGGCAGATGAACAAACGGCATCAGCTTTGGAACGTCGCGGTGGGCGGCGATCAACTCGGCGTTCATGTCGGCGGGGTACGAGGTCGTGTACCGGATTCGCTTCAGACCTTCGATCGACGCGAGCTCTGCGATCAGTCGGCCCAGCCCCCACTCCGCCGCCCCCGGCCGCGACCGCGAAAACGTCCTGGGCGCCGCGCCGTGGTAGTTGTTGACGTTCTGGCCCAGAAGCGTGAGCTCGCGCGCGCCGGCGTCGACCAGGCGCCGGGCCTCGTCGCGGACGTCGCCGACGGGCCGCGAATACTCCGCGCCTCGCGTGTACGGCACGACGCAAAAGCTACAGAACTTGTCGCAGCCCTCTTGAACCGTCAAAAACGCACCGACGCCCGGCGCCGCACCCACCCCCGGAAGATGGTCGAATTTTGATTCGGGCGGAAATTCGACGTCGATCGCCGGAGCCTGGGTACGCTCGAGTTCGACGATCATGCGCGGCAACCGATGATAGACTTGCGGTCCGACCACCAAGTCGACGTACGGTGCCCGACGCAGGATTTCCTCTCCTTCCGCCTGGGCGACGCAGCCCGCGACGCCGAGAATCATGCGCCCGCCTCGGCCCTTTTTCCGCGCCTTGAGATGGCGCAGCCGGCCGAGTTCGGAATAGACCTTTTCGGCTGCCTTCTCGCGGATATGGCAAGTATTGAGGATCACCACGTCGGCGGCTTCGGCGCACTCGGTCGAGACAAATCCGAGCGGCGCCAACGCGTCCGCCATGCGGGCCGAGTCGTACACGTTCATCTGGCAACCGAAGGTCTTGATATGCAGCGTCCTAGCGCCCACGGCTACCTTTCTTCGTCGGTGTCAGAGGAACGCCGTAAAGCTCCAGGCGATGTCCAACGAGCCTGAAACCATAGGATCGGGCCGTTTTTTCCTGAAGTGCCTCGATCTCGGGGTTCTGGAACTCGATCACGCGTCCTGAGCGGATGTCGATCAGGTGGTCGTGGTGGGTTTCGGAAACCGATTCGTAGCGGGAGCGCCCATCCCCGAAGTCGTGCTTTTCCAAGATGTCCGCGTCTCCCAGAAGTCGCAGCGTCCTGTAAACGGTGGCGATGCTGATCCGAGGATCGATTTGGGCGGCGCGCCGATGGACCTCGACCACGTCCGGATGGTCGCTCGCATCCGAAAGCACGCGCGCGACGAGCCGGCGCTGGGCCGTCATCTTCATGCCGTTATCGATGCACAGTTGCTCGATACGGGAACGTTGGGCCATCGGATCGTCTCGGGGGCCGCCGCGCCGAACGTGGTGTTGCGGTGGTGTTAGGGGAAGCGCCGCCGGGCGATCAATTGGCGCGACCGCGAGGGCGTCGAGGCTTTGTTCCGAGCCCGATCTTCTTGGCGAGATTGCTGCGGTGCTTGGCGTAGTTCGGTGCAACCATCGGATAATCGGGCGCCAATCCCCAGCGCTCGCGGTAATTCTCGGGCGTCATGTCGTACGTGGTCTTCAGGTGGCGCTTGAGCATCTTGAGTTTCTTGCCGTCCTCGAGGCAGACGATGAAATCGGGAGACACCGACTTCTTGATCGGTACCGCCGGCTGCGGCCGCTCGGGCGCGACGGACCCCGCCCCGACTTGAGCCAAGGAACGGTAAACTTCCTGGATCAATTGGGTCAAATCATTGACGGCGACGGTGTTGTTGCCAACATGGGCGGAGACGATTTCAGTCGTCAACTCCAGCAACTCTGTCGAATCCGGGGTTTCAGCCATTTAAATATGTTCCTCTCCTTCGGGGTTTTCACTAACATAGTTGGGTTATCAGGCACGTGCAAGAATTTATCATGAACAATTCCTCGATCAACGAGGTTGATGAACCCGTTGACTACACGCTCGACATCACTGCGGAAGTCTGCCCTCTTACGTTCGTCAAGACGAAACTTCTGATCGAGCGCATGAAGCCAGGCGAGATTGCGGAAGTCGTACTTACGGGCACTGAGCCCTTGGAGAACGTGCCCCAGTCGGTGGTGGAGCACGGTCACACGGTTCTGGAGCTTTCGTCGGTTGCGTCGGGGAAAGGTCCGGACGCCGTCTACCGCCTGGTGATTCGAAAGGAAAAGGCCTGATCCGGGGTTCCCGCGCGAGCCGCGGGTGCACCTTGGACAGTAACCGCACGCTCCCTTCCATCCTTGCAAGACGCGCGTCGGTGAATACGGGATCGCGCAATCACGGCCGCCGCCCGGGACCGGCAAGCGTCGTCGCCGGCGGGCGTAGGTACAGCGGGACCGGGGCGCGCGAGATCTCACCCGAGCGCGTGCCCATGGCCGCGATTTGCGCCACATGGATCGCATCCGCGGCGAAGGCGCGCTCGCACAACCGCGCCCCGACGCCCGCGGCGGTAAGCGCTTCCAACCCATCGCGCGCCCCATCGCCGGCAACGACAACCTCGCCTTCACAAACCAATCCCGCAAGCTGGTTTCGATCGGCGACGCAAGGCGCGTTGACAGGTTTGCGTTCACGCGAGAACGCCTGCGCGTAATAACCCGTGCTCTTAGTCGCAAGGACGACGAGCAGGCTCGCGTCGCCGCGTTCGTCTTCCCCGACGGCATGGACGATCGCCTCGAACGTCGTCACGCCAACGAGGGGAAGACTGGCCGTCATCGCCATGCCCTTGGCGGCGGCGAGACCGATGCGGATACCTGTAAATGTGCCCGGACCGTTGGTGACCGCGATCAGATCGAGGTCCCGGAACGCGCAATCCGCCGCCTCCAGGACGTCGCGCACCATCGGCATCAAGGCTTCGGCGTGGCCCCGTTCCATGACCACACGGCGGTTCGCCAGCACGCGATCGCCTTCGCACAACGCGACCGAGCAGACCGACATCGCCGTATCCAGGCCGAGCACCCTCGGCGACGAAGCCATCCTCAAACCCTCCTCGTGCCGCATCTAAGGGCGGGGCGCGCTTCGCCGACCATCGGCTCCCGTAAAGCGGAACGGGTCCGCGCCCGCCCGATTTCGTGAACGGCGATCGGAGCCCGATGCGACGACGGCAAGTAGGAAGATCCGAAAATCCGACGGCGAATGGAGACGCTCAAAAATGGTAAGCGAAACCAAGGCTTGTGGTGAACTGGAGCTCGGTTCCCGCCGAATCGACGATGGGGCTGTCAGCGGCGTCGCCAAGCAGGTAGCCGGCCCGCGCCAGGGCAAGGATGCTCCAATTTCGGGACAACTCGTAGGTGACGTCGAGGTCAATGGCCACGTCTTTGAAGCTCGCGCTCGGGCTGAACTCGGCGAGCCCGCTGCTGCTCGCTTCCTTGGAGTTGATCCCGAAATAAGTCTTCATCTCGTTTTCATTGTACCAGGTGGCGTTGGGTCGGATGACGACGCGCCAATCGTCGTTGATCCGGGTCCCGTAGGCGGCGCCGAAGTTAATCTGCAGGCCCTCGGCGTCACCCGCGAGGGACTGGAGCGCCCGGGCATCGAACCGCCAATAGTCGAACGCGAACTCGGCGAAGGCGCCCCCTTGAATTCCGTAATCGACCTCGTCGACCCCGGTCGGCATATCGCTGTTCCCGAGGTAATAGGTAAGCACGGGGCCAACGCGGACATTACGGGTCTTGTACGCGTTCCAACCCAACCCCTCGGCGGAGTTGAGAAAGGCGATGTCCTTGTAGCGGACATCGACCACCGGAAGCGGCAGGAACTCGAACTCGTCCGATCCGTCGTAAGGCGGCTGGACCGTCGCACCGGCCCCTAGCGTGACCCACCAGTCCCCGCCGTCGCGTTTCGACGACCACAGGTCTTGCGCCGTCGCCGGCACCGAGAATCCGAGCACGAGCGCGATCATCAAAACGCTCCGTTCGATCATGTGCGGGGCCCCTCTCCGGCGTTCCAAGAATCCGATCGTGTTTCCGCGTCGATCCTTTGCGACACTCGGCCGGGTGCACGTACGCCGGGAACTCGAGCCGAGATGAGATTATACGACGGCCCCGGCCAAAGAAAGGCCCCGAGCGCTTCGCTCGGCGCACAACAGCCTCGTACCCGAAAGACGCGAAAAGACGATCACACGGGTCGTCGTACTGTGATAGTGGGTACCAGGGGACGGGACGCAACGAATCGATCCCGGCGGCTGCGGCGGCGTGATAACCTCGGTTCCATGATCGCTGCGCCACGGGTGGAATCCAGCCGTTTCGCGAAGCGGTTCGGAATTGTGCTCGGCGGACTTCTCGTCGTCGCGATCCTGGCCGTCGAACCCGTTGCGCGCGCACGCGCCGCCGATTCCGCGGTGGTGGTGATGTACCATCGCTTCGGCGAATCGCAGCATCCATCCACCAACGTCACGCTCGAGCAGTTCGAATCTCACCTCGGCGAATTACGCGACGGCGAGTACGCGGTGCGTTCGATCACCGAGATCGTGACCGCCTTGCGCGAGGGCCGCGCGCTTCCCGAGCGCACCTTAGGACTCACAGTCGACGACGCTTTTCTATCCGTCTATCAGGTGGCATGGCCGCGCCTGCGCGAGGCAGGTTATCCGTTCACCCTTTTCGTCGCCACGGACGCGGTGGACCGGGGACTTGGCGGATACATGAACTGGGACCAGATCCGCGAGTTGGTCAGCGCCGGTGTCACGGTGGGCAGCCAGACGGCGTCGCATTTGCACATGGCCAACGCCGATCGCGAGCGCAACCGGCGCGATATCGAACGATCGAACCGGCGTTTCGTCGAAGAGCTGGGACAGGCGCCGGCGCTGTTCGCTTACCCGTATGGGGAAGCCAGCCTGGCGGTCGTGGATTTGATCCGCGATGCGGGCTTCGTCGCCGCCTTTGGACAGCATTCCGGGGTCCTGGGAAGCAGCGAAAACGAGTACTTCCTTCCTCGGTTCGCCATGAACGAAACCTACGGCGGTATCGAACGGTTCCAGCTTGCGGTCAATGCCCTGGCGCTCCCGGTCACCGAGATCACGCCCGAAGATCCGCTGATCGGGGACCCGAACCCGCCGTCCATCGGATTTACGGTCCTCGCGCCATTGAGCGGTCTGGACCGACTCGCGTGCTACGCGTCGCACGAGGGACGGGCCAGCCTCGAAAGGCTGGGATCGTCCCGTTTCGAAGTTCGTCTGCGAACGCCGTTACCGGCCGGCAGGACCCGTCTAAACTGCACCATGCCAACGGATTCAGGACGGTGGCGCTGGTTCGGCCGCCAGTTCTACGTGGCGCCCTGACGGCGACCGTTCCGAAGTAGGCGGATCGTTCGTGGCGCGGTGACGCGTCAAATGGGCGATTCGACGGCGTTTTCGTGCAGGCGCGCGTCGTCGAGTCGGCTGAGATCGTTGGCGCGGATAATCGTCCGGATCGAGTGAATGTAAGCCTCTCCGCGCTCGGAGTAGCGCATCATCGTCGCGGCGAGCGCTAGTCCGTCCAAGGGCCGCCCGTCTGCCCGCGCGGCCGCCCGGCCGCTGCGAAATCGGCCGTAGGCGCTATGGGTGTTGAGGTTGTGCGCGTACGCCCGGGCCGAATGGAGCAGGTTGTCGAACGCCTTGATCTTATGGAACTTTCCGGCGTCCCGCCGACCCGGGATCAGGTGACCGGTGGCGCCAAACACCCATTGTCCGAAGAGCGCGTTTCCTTCGCGCACGAACCGCGACGTTCCCCAGCCGCTTTCCTCGGCCGACTGCGCCAGCGCCAGCGACGGCGGAATGATATCCACCCGCTCGAGCAGAGCTTCGAAATCGTCGCGTTCGACCCCGTAACGATTCGCAAGCGCCACGAGCCACAAGCGCTCAAGCGCGTCGAGCCGATTCCCCGTGGCGACACGGTGGCGCAATGTCCAAATCCGATGCCGGTCCGAAATAATCTGCTCGTTGACCCGAAGGATCAACGGCAATACCGACTTGAAGAAAACAGATTTGCGGACCTCGACGGGGGCGATCTCGTCCATGTCGGGCGGGATGCTGCCGAGGAACACGCGCGGCACGCGGGAATCGCCGGAAACCACGGAATCCAAGTCGTAGCCAATTTGCGAGAACGAATCATTGAGCTTGGTCGCCGTGGGGAAGACGAAATGACCCCTCTCGGCCGAGCGCAACTTCGGTCTTATGAGCGGCGGCGGCATGGGAATCGTCGCCCGCAGCGCCAGCACTGCCCTCGGCGAGACGGTAGCGGACGCGGGCGGTTGAACGGCTGCGGCGGCGGCGACAAAGGCCACCAGCGCACCGACGACGACGAGCGCGCCTTTTTCGTACGTCGTCATCTTACGGGCATCGCCCCGATCGGCCCGATGCGCCCGGGCCTTCGACTGTGGAGACGCATGCAAAAGCCCCCCTTCTCACCGTCGATCGAAGAGCCGGAACGCCCTCCGATGATGCCATCGCATGCGGAGACTTGGCCGGCTTGAAACGATGCAAATCTATAGGGGAGCGGTTACCGAAATGCCAGCCGTTTTTGTATGCCGCCTGAGACCGATCCGCCGCTCGGGCAGCACTTCAGCTACGCACGAACCCGACGATTTCGAAAACGTCGTCGAGAACCGGCTCGGCCAGGGCACGCGCGCGGCCGACGCCGTCGCTGAGCACCGTGTCTACGTGATCAGGCTCCGCGATCAAGCGGCGCATTTCGTCTTGGATCGGACCGAGGACGGATACGGCGAGGTCCGCAAGATTCTGTTTGAACGTGGAGAACTGTGCACCCCCGTAGCGCTTGCAGACATCGTCCAAGTCGGTGTCGGAAAGGGCCGCGTAGATCCCCATAAGATTGCCCGCCTCGGGCCGCCCAGCGACCGCGTCCGGCGCCTCGGGCATGGGATGGGGATCGGTTCGCGCCCTCCGAATCTTGAGCGCAATGGCATCGGCGTCATCCGTCATGTTGATGCGCGAGTATTCGGAAGCATCCGACTTGCTCATTTTTTGCGAGCCGTCGCGGAGCGACATTACGCGGGTCGCCTCGCCCATGATGAGCGGCTCGATCAGGGGAAAGAAGTCGACGCCGAAGTCTGAGTTGAATTTCTGTGCGATGTCGCGAGACAACTCCAGATGCTGCTTCTGGTCCTCGCCCACCGGAACGTGGGTCGCCTTGTAGAGCAGGATGTCGGCGGCCATCAGGCTGGGATAGATGTAAAGGCCCGCGGACGCGTTCTCGCGGTGTTTTCCCGCCTTCTCCTTGAACTGGGTCATGCGATTGAGCCAGCCGAGCCGGGTGACGCAATTGAATATCCAGGCGAGCTGGGCGTGGCCGGACACCTGGCTCTGGTTGAAGATGATGGTGCGCTTGGGATCGAGGCCGGCGGCCAACAGCCCCGCCGTCACCTCGCGGGTATTGCGGCGAAGCTCATCGGGCGCCTGCCACACCGTGATCGCGTGCAGATCGACGACGCAGAACAGGCACTCATACTCATCTTGCAGCCGCACCCAGTTTCGGATTGCGCCAAGATAGTTCCCGAGATGAAGATTTCCGGTGGGCTGAACGCCCGAGAAGATTCGGCTCATGATCGGACCCATCGCCTCCACCGGTATCCTGGGTTCGCGCAAGGCGGGCGCTTTATCACCCTTCGCGACGGCGAGCGTCAAGACGGACGACGCTGCTCAGGTCCCGCGGGGACGGGGCGTTCCCTCCACCAATCACCGGCCGCGCCCCAGACCCCGAAGTTCGGCCCAATTGGCCGCGCCAGTCAACAGCGCAAGGCCGGTAAACGCGCCGAGCCCGCCCGCGACCAGAGCCGCCAGCGAAAGGGCCTCGCTCAGGCCGTCCGCAGAAAGCGCGTCCGCGAGTAACCGCTCGCCGGCCACGAGCAGCGCCGTCATGGCGGCGGTCGCGACCGCGATGCGGGGGATTCGGCCCCGCAACCGCGAATCGGCGACGAAATGCCCGCGCCGTTTCAGGATCACGGCCAAAAGACCTGCGTTGAGCCACGCCGAGATCGCCGTCGCCGCGGCGATGCCCACATGCTTGAACGGCCCCATGAGGGCGAGGTTGAGCACCAGGTTGACGGCCATGGCGAGCACCGCCACCTTGACCGGCGCCGCCGTGTCCTGGCGGGCGAAGAAGCCGGGCGCGAGAACCTTGACTATGACGAAGGCCGGGATTCCCGCGGCATAGACCGCAAGGGCGCCGGCGGTGGCGCGCGTGTCGTCGGGCGTGAACTCGCCGTGTTCGAACAGGACGCCGATGACCGGACCGGGGATGACCATCAGCGCTGCCGCGGCCGGTAGCGTGAGGAGACAGCCGAACTCGAGCGCCCGGTTCTGGCTGTCGGCGGCGGCCGCCGATTCTCCCGCCTGGAGCTGGCGCGTGAGCAGCGGTAACAACGCTGTCCCGACGGCGACCCCGATCACGCCCAAGGGAAGCTGGGTCACGCGGTCGGCGAAGAAAAGGTACGCGATGGACCCGCTCGGAAGCAGCGAAGCGATCAGGGTATCGACGAGCAGGTTGATCTGATACACGCCCGCGCCGAGCGCCAGCGGGAGCATGCGGCGCAAGAGTTTGCGCACGTCGGCGCTAAGCTGCGGCACGGTGAGCCGTAGCCGTACCCCAGCCCGGTCGCATCGCCACAGCAGCCAAATAAACTGGATCGCGCCGGCACCGGCCACCCCCCAGGCCAGCGCATGCGCCGGTGTCTCGGTAAAAGGCGCGAGCCCGACAACCGCGCCGATCAGGCAGAGATTCAGCAGAATCGGGGCCGCCGCCGCCGCCGCGAACCGGCCGAGCGAATTGAGAATGCCGCCCATCAACGAGACCAGCGAGATAAAAATCAGGTAGGGGAACGTGATCCGCGTCAAGAGCACGGCCAACTCGTGCTTTCCAGGCACCGCCGCGAAGCCCGGCGCGAATCCATGAATCACGATCGGCATTGCAATCTCGACGACCGTCACCACGCCAAGAAGGCACCACAACAGAACGCCAAGCGCGTTTTCCGAGAACGCGCGGGCGGCGGCGGCGCCGTCGCGTTCCAGGCGTGCCGCGAACAGCGGCACGAAGGCGGCATTGAAGGCACCCTCGGCAAACAGCCGGCGAAACAGGTTGGGCAATTTGAACGCGACGATCCAGGCATCCGCCCACAGGCCCGCACCAAGGAACGCGGCAACCAGCACGTCGCGAACGAAGCCGAGGATCCGGCTAACCATCGTGAACGCGCTGATGGTGGCGATGGAGCGGATCAGAACCATGGAACCCGACGCGCCCACGCCGCGGCGGCCCGCGGTCGGGACGACCGTGGATCCGAAAATTCCGGGCTATTCGGCGGCAACGCGCTCGGCGCCGGGCTCGGTCGGACCGGGACTGGCGATCGCCTGCAACAGGGTTTCGCGGATGAGGTCCAGGCGGTCCGCACGTTCCACCTTCAGGCCAAACATGTCCTTGACGTAGAACACGTCGACCACGCGCTCTCCCCACGTGGAGACATGGGCGCTGGAGATCTGCAGGCCCAGATGCGTGATCGCGGACGTGACATCGAACAAAAAGCCGATCCGGTCGCGACCGTTGACCTCGATGACCGTCGAATCGGCGCTTGCGACGTTATCCACCAGGACCCGCGGCGGCACCTTGAACACGCCGGTGCGGCCGGGCCGGGTCCGGCGGCGCGCGATGTCGAGCTCGCGGGCGGGATCGATGCGGCCCGAAAGCGTGTCCTCGATCCGCGCCCAGATCTTTTTCAGGCGTTCGCGACCGGCGATCGCGCCGCCCTCGAACCCCTGGATCCAGAAAGTATCGAGCACCATTCCGTCGGCCAGGGTCGCGATCTTGGCGTCGACGATGGAAGCGCCGGCCAGCGCCATCGCCCCGGCGATCTCGGCAAACAGTCCGACGTGATCGGCGGTATAGATGACGACCTCGGTGACGGCACGCGCGGGTTCCACCCGGGTCTCGACGTGGAGCGGCAGCTTGCGCCGGTTGGCCTCGCGAACGACCTTGGCATGGTGTTCGTGCGAGTCCGCATCGAACGTCAGCCAATAGTTGGGATATCCGCGGGCGATGAACGCCTCCACTTCTCTCGGCGGCCACCCCTCGAGCCGCTGACGCAGCGCCTCCTTGGCCCTTTCGACGCGCGCTCCACGGCGCTCGGCAGGCGCACCGCCGGTCATCTCCTCCATCGCCCGGAAGTACACCTCGCGCAAGAGCGTCGCCTTCCAGGCGTTCCACACCCCCGGTCCGACGGCGCGAATGTCGGCCACCGTAAGGATCAGCAGCAGGCGCAGGCGCTCGGGCGATTGCACGGCAGCGACGAAATCGGCCACCGTCTTGTCGTCCTCGATGTCGCGCTTGAACGCGGTCAGGCTCATGAGCAGATGATTGCGTACCAACCACGAGGCGGTTTCGCACTCCCAATCGGTCAGCCCCATGCGACGTGCGGTTTTGAGGGCGATCCCAGCACCGATGGCGGAGTGATCACCGCCCCGGCCCTTCGCCACGTCGTGCAGGAGGAGGGCGAGATAGAGGGTTCGCCTCGACTGCAACTCGGGGATTGCGGCGCTCGCGACCGGGTGGTCGTCTTTGAGCTCGCCCGTCTCGATCCGATGCACGATCCCGATCGCGCGGATGGTGTGCTCGTCGACCGTATAGACGTGGTACATGTCGTACTGCATCTGCGCCACCACGCGGCCGAAATCCGGCACGAACCGGCCGAAGACGCCGGCCTCGTTCAACCGCTTGAGCGCAGTCTCGGGGTCCTTGTCCGACGTCAACATCTCCATGAACAGCCGGTTCGCGTCGGCATCGGCGCGCAGCGCGTTGTCGATGAGGTGCAGATTCAAGCTGACGAGGCGGAGCGCCTGCGGGTGGATATCGAGCGAATGGTGCTGCGCTTCGTGGAACAACCGGATGAGTTTGACCGGATCCTTGGCGAAGGCGTCGGCGGACGTCACATTCAGCCGGTCGGCGTCGACCACGAAGCCCTCGATGCTGGGCCGGGCTCGGAAGAATGCGGGAACGCGCAAGCGTCGCGTCCGCTTCTTGTGCTGTTCCTCGAGCACCGCACAGACGATCCTCGTCAGATCGCCGACGTCCTTCGCGGTCAGAAAGTAGTGCTTCATGAACCGCTCCACGCCGCGCGCGCCAGCGTGGTCCGTGTAGCCCATTCGCTCGCCGATGCCCGTCTGGACGTCGAACGTCAGGCGTTCTTCGGCCCGCCCGGCGAGGTAGTGAAGGTGGCAGCGCACCGTCCACAGGAAGTTTTCGGCCTTGGCGAAACGCCGGACGTCGTCGGGTGTGAGAACCCCGTGGGCGACAAGATCGGCGGCTGAGCCCACCTGGTACAGGTATCTCCCGATCCAAAAAAGCGTGTGGAGGTCGCGCAAGCCCCCCTTACCCTCCTTAACGTTCGGCTCCAGCACATAGCGCGTATCGCCGGTGCGCGCGTGGCGCTGGTCTCGTTCCACGAGCTTCGCCTCGACGAAGTCGGCGCCGGATCCTTGGACGATTTCGTTCGAGAAACGCTTGCTAAACCGATCGAACAGTTCGGCGTCCCCGCACAGTCGCCTCGATTCGAGGAGAGAGGTGCGCACGGACACGTCGTCTCGCGCCCACTTGATGGCGTCGTCGACCGAGCGGGTGGCGTGTCCTACTTTCAGACCCAGGTCCCAAAGGGTGTAAAGCATGTACTCGATCACCTGCTCGCCGCGCGGCGTCTGCCGGTAGGGAAGCAGAAACATCAGATCGACATCCGAAAACGGCGCGAGTTCGCCGCGCCCGAAACCGCCCACGGCGGCGAGTGAGAGCTGTTCGCCCTTGGTCGGATTGGACAGCGGATAAACGTGCTCAAGCACGAAATCGAACAACGCCACGACCAAGCCATCGAGCGCCTGGGCGTTCGCGCGGACGATCGCCGAGCCCGGCATTGCGGCATTTTCGAAGCGATCGCGGATTTCGGCCCGAGACTGGTCGAGTGCGGTTCTGAGAATCGCCAACGTCTCGCTACGCGAGCGCGCCGCATCGCGCGCGGAGGCGGCGCGCTCGCGCAATGCCGCCGCAATCGCCCCGCGATCGACGATGCCCTCGATATCGGAACCGTGGTTCATCTCAGGCGCCCGAGCTTTCCAATTCCACTATAGGGGCCGCGCGTACGCCCGCAAAGCGCCGCACCTCAACACTCCTCGCCTGCGAGCGCCGCTTTCAAACGGTAGATCAGCTCGAGCGCCTGGCGCGGCGTGAGTGCGTCGGCGTTCAAGCTCTCCAGCATCTCCTCGACGAGCGACGGTTGCGCCTCGCGCTCTTCTACGCCAGCGGCGGCGAACAGCGGCAAATCGTCGGCGAGCCGCGTCAGCGCCGACGATTGCTCGCCCGCCTCGAGGGTGGCGAGCACACTTTCGGCCCGCGCCGTCACCGCCGAAGGCAATCCGGCGAGCCGGGCCACGTGGATTCCGTACGAGCGGTCGGCGGCGCCGGGCGCGACCTCGTGGAGGAAGATCACCTCGCCCTGCCATTCCTTGACCCGCATGGTGTGGCATGCCAATGCCGCCAAGCGTGAACTCAACGACGTAAGCTCGTGGTAATGGGTGGCGAAGAGGACCCGGGAACGGTTGACCTCGTGCAGATGCTCCACTACCGCCCAGGCGATGGAAAGACCGTCGAAGGTCGCCGTGCCGCGGCCGATCTCGTCCAGGATCACCAGCGATCGCGGCCCCGCCTGGTTCAGGATGGCGGCGGTCTCGACCATCTCCACCATGAAGGTGGAGCGACCCCGGGCGAGGTCGTCGGCGGCGCCGACCCGCGAAAACAGGCGGTCGACGACGCCGATCCGCGCCGCGCCGGCGGGGATGAACGATCCCATCTGCGCCATCACCGCGAGCAGCGCGTTCTGGCGCAAAAACGTGCTCTTGCCGGCCATGTTGGGCCCGGTGAGCAGCCACAACCGGCTTCCGGCATCCGGTCCGTCCTCGGCTCCACCGTCGGTGAGCCCGCAATCGTTGGCGACGAAGGCGCCGCGTCCGTCGGCAGCCAGCGCCGCTTCCACCACGGGATGGCGGCCGGCCGTGACCTCGAAACCGAACCCGTCGTCGAGGATCGGCCGGCTGTAGTCCCTATCGGCGGCGAGCTCGGCCAGGGCCGCCGCCACGTCGAGCGCGGCCATGGCCGACGCCGTCCTCGCCACCGACTCGGCGCCCGTCATCACCGCGCGCGCCAACGTCTCGAACAGTTCGATCTCGAGGACCACGGACTGTTCGCCGGCACGGGCGATACGCGATTCGAGTTCGGCGAGCTCGACCGTGGAATAGCGCACGGCGCTCGCCAGCGTCTGGCGGTGTCGGAAGTCGGATTCCGCACCGCCCGGCATCCGCTCCGCCTGCCGGGCGGGGACTTCGACGAAATAGCCAAGCACGTTGTTGTGGCGAATCTTGAGAGTCGAGATCCCGATTTCGTCCGCATATCGGCGCTCGAGGCCGGCGACCAGACGCCGTCCCTCGTCGCGAAGCGTGCGCAGCTCGTCCAACGGCGGCGCGAACCCTCTGGCGATGAAACCACCGTCCTTGGTGCTTGGCGGCAACTCGGGCGCCAGCGCCAGGCGCAGCTTCTCGATCAGCTCTGCGTGACCGCCGAGCGCCGCGAGCGCCTGGGCGACGCCCGCGGGCGGCGGTGTCAGACCGTCGCGCCCGAGCACGCGGCCGATCTCGGCGGCGATCCCAAGCCCGTCGCGGATGGCGGCAAGCTCGCGGGGGCCGCCCCGACCGACGCTCAGGCGAGACAGCGCGCGTTCCACGTCTGCCGCGCCGCGGAGCAATCCCCGAAGCGGGTCGCGCGCGGCGACGTCGTCGACGAAAAACTGCACCATGTCGAGCCGGCGCTCGATCGCACCCAGATCCCTCAGCGGCGCCGCGATGTGCGAGGCGAGAAGACGCCCGCCGGCGCCCGAAAGCGTGCGGTCAACGACGTCGAGTAGGCTTCCGCGCCGCTCGCCCGCGAAGGTTTCGGTAAGCTCGAGGTTGCGTCGGGTCGCGGCATCGATCTCCATGACCGAGTCGGGGCCCAACCGCTTGGGCGCGGCAATGCGTGGCAGGCGCCCTTTCTGCGTCAGATCCACGTAGTCGATGAGGGCACCGCCGGCGGCCAACTCGGCCCGCGAAAAAGCACCGAAACCATCCAAGGTGTCGACCGCGAACAGGGATTCGAGCCGTTTTCGGCCGTTGTCGCTGTCGAACCGGCTCGCCGGCAGCGGGCTCAAGCGGTCGCCGAACGCGTCGCGGACACCGGCCATCGACGGTCGCGCGAGCAAGGGCTCGGGGACCAACACCTCGCCCGGTGCCAAGCGCGCAAACGCCGCGTCCGCGGCCGCGGCCGTCGTCGCCTGCATGAAGAAATCGCCCGTCGAGACGTCGATCCAGGCGAGGCCGAGGTCGCCTTGCGCTTCCGCGATGGCCGCGAGGAAATTGTTCCGCCGTGCCTCGAGCAGCGTGTCCTCGGTCAGCGTGCCGGGGGTGATGAAGCGCACGACCTCGCGTCTGACCACGGTTTTCGAGCCACGCTTTCGGGCTTCGGCCGGATTTTCGGTCTGCTCGCACACCGCGACCTTGAATCCCTTGCGGATCAGGCGCGAGAGGTAGACCTCGTGACTGTGAACCGGCACGCCGCACATGGGAATATCCCGGCCCAAGTGCTTGCCGCGCTTGGTCAGCGTGATGTCGAGCGCCGCGGCGGCGGCGGCGGCGTCGTCGAAAAAAAGCTCGTAGAAATCGCCCATGCGGTAGAACAGAAGGCCGTCCGGGTGCTCGCGCTTGACGGCAAGATACTGGGCCATCATCGGCGAGACGGCGGTGCCGTCCGCCGCCCCGGCCGGCACCTCCGGTTCGCTGGTCGGGTCGGTCGCGAGCCTGGGTCGAGTCAAGGTCCGAATGGCGATCGGGGAATGGGTGTTCGCGACGACCTTACCACAACCGCGCCCGGGTGCCGGATGGGCTATTTCGTGCCGTGGATGGTGATCCGCGAGAGGATGTAGTCGCCGCCCCGGTTGATCACCGCAAACCCGTCGAAGGGATCGCGAAATCTGCGATCGGCGATCTTGATCCGCGCATCGCCGTCGACGGAAACGGTCATGTCGCCGAATGCGTCCCGGGTCCATTCGATCAAGTGGGTGCGGCGGTCCTCGAGCGCCGGCGGCGAGGGGTCGGCGTCGATGACACCGGTGCCGCGCGCAGATGCCGCGAGCAACTCCAGCGCCCCTGAATCGCCGGGCCGGTAGGCGAGCCGGTAACCGGCCGCGCGATCGCCGCCCTGGAACAGATCGAATTCGATCTGGCCGTGCTTCTCCCACGACGTGAGCCCGATCCGGATGGCGAAGGCATTGGTGATGGGAACGCCGACGTGAATGGCGGCGAGGGCAGGAGCGTCCGGCCGTACCGCGGTCTGGCCCTTGGATTTCTGACCCAACGCCTGACCGAGGATCGAGCCGATGATCTCGGTGGCGAGATCCTTACGGTCCTCGCCCTGAGCAGGCCGCGGAGAGGCCGGCGCGGGCGCCGCAACCACGCTTCTCAACCCGTAGCCGGGCTCGATGTAATAGCGGCCCTGGGTCACGGTCCACGCCGGGTTGGCGGTGAAATCCCCGTCCGCAAAATCGTCGCCCAGCAGTTCGGCGCGCCAGGGCCAGTCGTAGCGGCGCGCCAGTTCACGAAGATCGCGCAGGAAAACCGGATCGGCGGAGCGTGTCTTCTCGGCTTCGCCGACCAGGCGCTTGAGCTCGTCCACCACCTCCTGGACGGCGCCCGTCGCGCCCTCGGTCTGGTTCGGGTCGTTCCAGGTGCCGTAGCGCTCTTGGGCGCCGGCGGGCGCGAAGCCGATCGCAAGGCCGAACATCAAGCCACCCGCCCATTTCGTCGTATTCTTCATTTTCGCGCTCCCATGACGCTTCGATTGCGGCTCATTGCCGCGCGTTCGCTTGGGCGAGCGCGGTGCGATGGCGGTCCACCGATTCTGCACCGAAACAACTAAAGACGACGAAATCGACCCGCGCGTCGTTCGCAAGGACGTCGGCCACCGTTCGCACCGCGATTTGCGCCGCCCGGTCCGGCGAAAACCCGTACGCGCCCGTGCTGATGGCCGGAAAGGCGACGCTCGTCACACCGTTTTCGGTGGCGACTTCGAGCGAACGGCGGTAGCAGCTCGCGAGAAGCGCGTCCTCGCCCGTGTTCCCTCCGCGCCACACCGGCCCGACAGTGTGGATCACGTGCTTGGTGGCGAGACGGTATGCATTCGTGATCTTGGCGTCGCCCGTCTCGCAGCCGCCGAGGCGGCTGCATTCCGCGACAAGCTCGGGCCCGGCCGCGCGGTGGATGGCGCCGTCGACGCCGCCGCCGCCCAGCAGCGATTCGTTGGCGGCATTGACGATCGCGTCCACGGCCAGCGTCGTGATATCGCCTTCGATGATCGAAATCCGATCCGCCATGCCGGGCTCCGTTCGCTCGCGCGTCGGATCGATTGTAATCATCGGCGCCGAGAAAGGCTCGCGCGAATCGCCTCGCACGCGCCCGCTCGGCTATGCTGGCCGGCGCCGCCAATGCGCTTCGGACTTCGCCCATGACCGCTGCCGCCCAACAAACATCGAGCGTGTTGATCTATGTCGGCCTGGATAGGATCGGCGACGGCCTTCTCAAGCTCCCCTTCGTCCGCGGGCTCAGATCCGCATTTCCGAACGCGCGCTTGACCTGGCTCGCGGGCAAGGAGACCAGCGTTTACGCCAGTCTCTTGGCGCCTCTGGTCGCCGGCCTCCTCGACGAAGTAATCGAAAACGCCGGCATCGGCCGGACCCCGTGGGAAATTCTGCGCCGGCCCTTGGCCGGACGCCGGTTCGAGACCATCATCGACACCCAACGGATCGTCTGGACGACGCTTTCGCTGTGGCGGGTTCCGCACGCGACGTTCATCTCGCCCGCCGCGCGTTTCGCGCTTTCATCGCTGAAGCCCCCGAAGGAATACCGGACGCCCGCAAGCATGCAGCGCCAGATGCTCGATCTCCTGGAGATTGCGAGCGGCCTGCGGTTCGAGACCCCGGCCAAACTCGATCTCCGAATCGATGCTGAGGTGCACGCGTTGGCCGGGCGATTGCTCCCCGACGGGCCGTCTTACGTCGGAATCGCGCCGGGCTCGGGGGGCCTGCCCAAGTGCTGGCCGTTGGAGCGTTTCGTCGAGCTTGCGCGCATCCAGGAAGCGCTGGGACGGACGCCGGCGTTGTTCCTCGGGCCGAAGGAGAGCGACTGGGTCGCGCCGCTCAAAGACGCGCTTCCGAACGCGGCATTTCCCCTGCAGGTCGACGAAGGCAGCGAAAGGCATGGGTTCTCGCCACTGCTCACCATCGCCCTGGCTCGGCACCTGGTGGCGGCGGTGGCCAATGATTCCGGAACCGCGCACATGTTGGCGATCGGCGGCGCGCCCCTGGTCGCGCTGTACGGAACGACGGTGCCCGAGAAATTCATGCCCATGGCCGAGCGCCTCACGGTCATCCGCGCCGCCGACTTCGGCGGGAGTGAGATGCGCGACATTCCCCTGGACGCGGTGACCCGCGCCGTGGATGCAGCGATCGGCGGCTAGTTCGCGGCCGCCTCGGCGGCTGATTCCACTTCTTTGCCGAAGAGCCGGACCCGCGCCCCCGCCAACATGGCATTGAGCTTGTGGCGGATGAGCCAGAGGCAGACGAGCGACGGGATCACCATGACCGCGGTGAGCACGAAAAAGATTCCCCAGTCGCCACCCAACCAATCCACCAGCGCGCCAGACGATGACGCCAACAGCGTCCGGCTTGCAGTGCCGATCGAGGCGAGCAGCGCGTACTGCGTGGCGGTGTAGTTGCGGTCCACCAGCATGGAGATGAAGGCGACGAAGGTCACGGTCGCGAACGATCCGGCCAGATCGTCGAGTACGACGGCCACGGCGAAGAGCGCTTCGGATTTCCCGACCCACGCCAGCACGGAGAACAAAATGTTGGTGAGCGCCATTGCGGCGCCGGAGACGAACATCGCCTTGACGAGCCCGATCCGGATCGCCATCAGCCCGCCCAGAAGCGTAAATGCGACCGTGGTGAACCAGCCGAGACCCTTCGAGTAAAGCGCGATGTCGGATTTGGAAAACCCGATCTCCTTGTAGAAGATAATGGACATCCGGCCCAGGAACGCCTCGCCGATCTTGAACAGGAAGATGAACCCAAGAACGGCAAGGGCGATGGCGAATCCGTTGCGCCTGAAGAAGCTCATCAGCGGTCCGACGACGGTCCCGGTGATCCAGGCTATCGTTCGGGTCGCCGGACTCGGTAATCCCAGCCGGGCGGCGATCAAGCGGTCGGTTTCCGCCTGGGCGGCTGCGCGGGCGGCGGGTTGCGGTTCGGGAACGAACATCAAGGCGATGTTGCACAGGATCACGATCGATCCCAGAAACAGGAACGTGGCCTGCCAGTAATCCTGAACGCCTGCCTGCTGCAGCCGTTCCGCGGTAACGAGAGCGACCACGCCGCCGAGTTTGAAGCCGGTCCACCAACCGACGACGGCGATCGCCGCGCCGGCGGCCATGGAGTGGCCCTCGGTTTTCCCGATCTGCTCGATTCTCAGCGCATCGATGGTGATGTCCTGGGTCGCCGATGCAATGGCGATGACCAGACCGATCGCGATGACCCCTCCAAGATTGGCCGTCGGCTCAACCGTGCTCCAGCCGGCCAGGCAGATCAGGATCACGAACTGAAGGGTCACGATCCACGCGCGCCGGTGGCCGAGCTTTCCGGTCAACCACGGGATTCGAAGCCGATCGATCAGCGGCGCCCACAAGAAGTTGAACGCGTATACGCCGAAGATCAGCCCCGCCCAGCCGATGGTGCTGCGGCTGAGGCCGTCTTCCTTGAGCCAGAGGTTAAGGCTGCTGCCGATGAGAACCCATGGGAATCCGCTGATGATTCCCAGCAGCAGGATGCGGGCTATTCGCCGGTCGAGATAGACCTTTGAGGCCTCGAGCCAGGCGGCCACCGCGCCTTTCGATGTGTCGCTTGGGCCTACCATATCGCTCCTCTCTTCTTCGGGGCCGCGGCCTGCGATCATTACGCTCAGCGACCCGGTCACGCAAGCGGGCGCTCAGACCCGCGCGGCATCCGCGATCATGTCTGCGAGCGCGTCCATGACGGCTTTCGCATCAAGCCGCGCCACGCACGGATACATGCCTTCTTCGAACGCATGGATGCAGGACCCGAGGCAGCCGCGACACGGCATGTCGTGATAGAGGAACCGCACATTGTCCGGCGTGATCCGCGAATCGTACGGCACGCTGTCGACAACGTGGGCGGCGCTCGCGAGACAAAGCGTCAGTGCCCCGATTCCGATGGCGAGATGCATCACCGAGGTGTCCACGGTGACCACGAATCGCGCACCCTGCATCACCGCCGCCTTGGATTCGAGCGAGCGCTCGTCGAGGCGGACGCGCGGCACCGACGCCAGCGCCCGGTATTCCGGGTTTCGGTCGAGATCGCCGGGACCCGCGGACAAGACCACGTCGTGGTCGGACGGAAGCGCGGCCAAGATCCGAGCGAACAGAGCGTACGAATGCTGGCGCTCGCGGATCGCGGAAAAGGGGTGCAGAACCACGGTCGGCGTCTCGAATTGGCTCGGCGCAGGCAAGCGTTCCGGATCGAATCGGACAGCCGGCATCGGATCGCTTCGCCCCGTCACCCAATTGGCGAAATCGGTCCAGCGCACCATCCGGTGCGCCATTCCTTCGGGCACGGCGAACCAATCCGAATAGTAGCGGCGGTTGCGGGCCAGCCTGGCGTCGTGCTTGGGCCAGCTTCTGGGCGTCATCGCATAGCGCTCGTCCGCGCCCGAGGCCGCGACGAGCGCGTCGTCGACCCCGGGCAGGCGCAGATGGTCGGTCGAAATCGCCACGCGGTAACCGGCCCCGGATACGTCGCGCGAAGTTCGGAGACGGTAAAGGGGATTGCGCAGGAACCGGCGGTAATCCACGGCTCGAACCCGCATTCGCGGCGGATACAGGAAGCCCGCGGCAGCAGAACTGGTGCGGACGATCAAATCGACCGGCTCGTCGCCCTCGGCCAGATTCAAGAATCGGGGCGCGACCACGGAAAAGAGGATGGTGTCGCCGAGACCGCCGCTCGAGACCAGAAGCACGCCGCGGCGCCTCGATCCCGGCCGCGGCGAGGATGCCCGCGCCCGGACGACGGCGTCGAGGGCGTCCGCGATTCTAAGGCGCATCGCCAGTCGACGCCCGGACCCCGGAGCCGCGATCCTCGGCACCCAGCACCTCGGTGAGCGCGTCCCACACCCGCTCGGC
>JASLLV010000080.1 GCA_030746935.1 Rhodospirillales bacterium
AACCTCCTCTGTCAGGTTCCAGGTCATTGAATCACCTAATGGTTAATAAGTGCTGACCCTAGCACCCGCACCGCTCGTCGGCCACGCCGGAACGGCCGCAGTGAATCCAATTCGGGCACAAGAAGCGGAGTGCGGAGCGCGCATTGGGCCCCTATCCTCGATCCATGGAAACGCGCGAGAAGAAACGGGCATCGATTTCGCCAGGGGCCGTGGACACATCAATGGGCGCCGCCGAATGGGGGCTTCTGGTCGTCCTGTCGATCCTTTGGGGTGGGTCATTTTTCTTTGTCGAGGTCGCGCTCGAAGCACTACCGCCGTTTACGGTCGTAGCCGCCCGCCTCGGGCTCGCCGCGTTGGCGCTGAACGCCGCGTTTTGGATAATCGGACGCGGCTATCCTCGTGACCCAGCCCCCTGGTTTGCGTTCTTCGTCATGGGCCTCGTCAACAACGTGGTTCCGTTCTGCCTGATCGTCTGGGGCCAGAGCCGGATCGAAGGGGGGCTGGCCTCGGTCCTGAACGCGACCACGCCTTTGTTCACGGTGGTCATCGCGCATCTCCTGACCCGAGACGAGCGGATGACGCCGGGCCGTGTCGCCGGAGTCGCGCTCGGAATTGCAGGCGTCGTCGTTGTGGTCGGCCCGGACGCGCTGCAGGGCGCCGGTGCGAACGTCGCGGCCCAGCTCGCGGTCCTGGGCGCCGCCATCTCGTACGCTCTAGCCGGCGTGTTCGGCCTACGCTTCGCGCGTCTCGGCGTGGCCCCGTTGGAAGCCGCAACCGGCCAGGTAACGGCCGGAGCGTTGATGCTGATCCCCTTCGCCTTGTTCGTGGACCGGGCGTGGGGCCTGCCCGTACCGGGGGCGGACGTCTGGGCGGCCTTGCTGGGCCTCGGGCTGTTGTCGACGGCGCTCGGCTATTTGATCTACTTCCGGATCCTGGCCCGGGCGGGCGCCACGAACCTGCTGCTGGTCACCTTTCTGGTGCCGGTGAGCGCCATCGCCCTGGGCACGGCGATCCTGGGGGAACGGCTGGCTGTACATCAGCTCGCGGGCGCGGCGGTGATCGTCGTCGGGCTTGCGGCAATCGACGGTCGGGCGGCGGCGGTAATCCGGGGTTGGCTACCAGCAGGGAAGGATCGAGACTAGGTTCGCCCCGCCACGCGGGCCGATCGGTTACAATCCCCCACACGCCGGACGGTCCGAGGGCAATCCTTTCATGGCGCCTTTGCTTTCATCGGTCTCGCGCGCGTTCGCCAAGTTGCCGAGCGCCGCGCGTGGAATCGCTTTCATGCTGGCCGGCGGGCTCCTGGCCGCTTTGATGATGGCCATGGTCCGCCACGTCTCCGAAGACCTCCATCCCTTCGTCATCACGTTATGGCGCTCGCTATTCGGCGTCGCGTTCCTGGTACCCCTCTATTTCCGTCACGGGACCGAGGCGCTGAAGACGAGGCGCCACGGGATGCACGTCGTCCGCGGTTCGTTGAACGCCGTGGTGACGCTTTCGATGTTCATGGGGTTCAGTATGATCCCGCTCGCCAAAGCGGCCGCGCTCAGCTTTTCGGGCCCGCTTTTTTCGACGTTGCTCGCCGTGTTCCTGCTGGGCGAGGTCCTGCGGTTGCGCCGCGTCGTCGCGCTGATTTTCGGCTTCACGGGCGCGCTCGTCATCCTGCGCCCGGGGTGGATCGAGATCGATACGGGATCGCTTTACATGTTGCTGGGTGCCGCTACCTGGGGCGCGGCGACGATCGTCGTCAAGATCCTCGTTCGGACCGAGGCGAGCACGACCATCGTCATGTACATGAGCCTTTATGCGTCGGCGTTCGCGCTAATCGCGGCGATCCCGGTGTGGCAAATGCCGGACGCGAACCAATTCGTCTGGCTCGCGGCTCTCGGTGCGTGCGGCAGCCTGACCCACATCTGTTTCGCCCAATCGCTCAGGGTCGCCGAGGTGTCTTTGGTCTTGCCGCTCGATTTCATGCGCCTGATCTGGTCTGCGATCATCGGCTACGTGGTCTTCACCGAGACACCGGTGATCTGGACCTGGCTGGGCGGGTTCATGATCTTCTCGGCCGCCACCTACATCGCCATCCGCGAAAGCCGGCGGGAGAAAGCGGGAACCGGCCGCACGCAAAGTTAGAGCACGATCCGAGACGGCGGGTCCGCGCCGTGCCACAATGGCGGCGTGCACTGTCTTCCGTGCCGCGCGCCGCACATGAGAGGCCGCGCTTTTGTGTTTCCCCTGGGGCTACGCCTTTGCTCGCCGCCTTGATCAAAATCGTCCCCGCACCGGGGACGCTGCGGGGCATGATCCTCATGGTCCTCGGCGGCCTCTCGGGCCAGGTCATGGTCGTGCTGGTCCGTCAGGTATCGGTCGAGCTTCACCCCTTCGAGATCACCTTATTCCGCGCAGTTTTCGGGTTGCTCGCGCTCAGCCCGCTGTTCGCCCGTTACGGGTTCGCGCGGTTTCGGACCAAGCGGCTCGGGCTGCACGCGCTTCGCGGGATTTTGAACGCCAGCGTCGGCCTCGCGTTCTTCATGGCGCTGACGTTGATCTCGCTGGCCAAGGTGTCGGCGTTGAGCTTCACGGCGCCGCTCTTCACGACCGTGTTGGCGGTGCTCGTGATGGGCGAGACCATCCGTCTCAGGCGCATCGCGGCGCTTTGCGTTGGCTTCGCCGGCACTTGGGTGATTCTCCGCCCCGGTTTCGTCGACGTGGAACCCGGATCGCTGATGGTGCTCGCGGGCTCCGCCGGTTTCGCTGCCACCATGATCCTGGCGAAGATGCTGACGCGGACTGAATCAAGCATCGCCATCACACTCTATTCGACCCTGTTTTCGATCCCGGTCGCGCTCGCCGCCGCGATTCCGGTATGGCGGGCCCCGACGGGCGAGGAGTTGGCGTGGTTGGCAGGCATCGGCGCGTTCGGGACGCTGACCCATCTCTGCTTCAACCAGGCCATCAAGGAGGCCGAGCTGACCGCCATCCTGCCCCTGGACTTCAACCGCCTGATCTGGGCATCGCTCGCGGGCTACATCTTCTTCGCCGAGATTCCCGGCGCCTGGACCTGGATCGGGGGCGCGATAATTTTTGCCTCCGGCACCTACCTCGCCGTCCGCGAAAGGGAATTGAGCAAGGAACAAAGCGGCGAAGCGGCGGCATAAACCCTGGGCTCGAGAGGCCCCTTTACTTCGCCCGCGCGTTGGTCGATTGATGCGCCCGGGCCAAAGGAAAGGACCTAAGACGGATGGCGGAACGGCTGAAGGACAAAGTAGCGGTGGTCACGGGCGCGGGCGCGGTGGGGCCGGGCTGGGGCAACGGCAAGGCGACGGCGGTGCTGTTCGCGCGCGAGGGCGCATCCGTCCTCGCCGTCGACATCAATGCCGAAGCGGCAGAGGAGACCCGCGCCCTCATCGAGGGCGAGGGCGGAAACTGCCGGGTTCACTTGGCAGACGTGACCGACGGCACCCAAGTAAAGGGCATGGTCGAGGCGTGCATCGAGGCGTTCGGGCGGATCGACGTCATGCACAACAACGTCGGCGGCTCGATCCCCGGTGGGCCGGTGGAATTGACCGAGGACCAGTGGAACGACCAGCTCCGCTACAACCTGACCAGCGTGTTTCTCACCAGCAAGCACGTGATCCCGGTGATGGAACGCCAGGGCGGTGGAGCCATCGTCAACGTCGCCTCGCTCGCCGCGATTCGGCACACCGGCCACTATCACGCCGCTTATGAGGCGGCGAAGGCGGGGCTGATTCATTTCACCCGCACGCTTGGCGTCCAATACGCACCCAAGGGGATCCGCTGCAACACGGTGATCCCCGGCCACGTCTTCACGCCGCTGGTGGAATTGCGGCTGGCGAAACAGTACCGCGGCGGCAGTGTCGAGGACCTGATCGCCGCGCGCAGCAAGGGCGTCCCGATGGGGCGCATGGGGGATGCCTGGGACGTGGCCTACGCCGCGCTCTTTCTCGCCTCCGACGAGGCAGGTTACGTGACCGCCACCGAAATCGTCGCCGACGGCGGCGTCATCGCCAAATGTGAGTGAGGGGCGGGTAGGGGTGCGTGCGCTCGCACGCTTACGGCGATGAAGTGGGTTCCAAGCGCCTGGAGCGCCGCATGGTACTCAGCCTCGGGCACCGTACGCGGCATGGCGCTCATACTCTTGAGCGCGCTTACGACGCAATCCATGAACGCCATGATCCGCGGGTTGTCTTCGGATATCCATCCCTTCGAGATGGTGTTCTTCCGCACGGTCTTCGGTGTGCTCGTATTTGCGCCGCTGTTCGTACGTCACGGCCTCAAGCCGCTCCGGACCCAGCGCCCGGGCCTGCAACTGCTGCGCGGCGCCTTGCACATCGTGTTCATGTTCTCGCTGTTTACCGCGATCACCATGATTCCGCTGGCCAAGGTCTCAGCGCTCAACTTCACGGCACCCTTGATGGGTACCGTGCTCGCGATCCTGTTCTTAGGTGAATCGGTCCGCGCCCGGCGCGTCGGCGCGCTCGCGGTCGGGTTCCTGGGCACGCTGGTCATCCTGCGCCCCGGCGTCATCGCAGTCGAAACGGGCGCGATCTTGGTCCTGGTCGCGGCGTCCGCCTTCGCCGCTTCGATCGTCGTCATCAAGATTATGTCGCGGACCGAAACGACGGTTTCGATGACGCTCTATCAGAGCCTGTTCAGCCTGCCCATCGTCACTATCGCCATGGTGCCGTTCTGGACGACTCCCAGCGTTGGCCAACTCGCGATGCTGGTGCTTCTCGGGCCCTTAGGCACCATCGCGCACATGAGCTTCGCCCACGCCTTCAAGCAGGCCGATGTCTCGGCCGTGACGCCGGTCGAATTCACCAAGCTGATTTTTGCCTCGACTCTCGGGTACGTGTTCTTCGCAGAAGTGCCCGAAATCTGGACGTGGGTCGGCGGGATCATGATCTTTTCGGCCGTCGCGTACCTCGCGATCCGCGAGCGCGCCCCGGCGGCGGCTTAAGCGCGGGACCTAAGGGCGGCGCCTTCGCGCTTTACTTCACCGGGCGTTCGTCCTTTGCTGGGCGCGGGCCAAATTGAGACGGGGATCGATGCCATGGCGGGACGGCTGGAAGGCAAAGTGGCGCTGGTGACCGGCGCCGGCGCGGTGGGCGAGGGCTGGGGCAACGGCAAGGCGACGGCAGTGCTGTTCGCGCGCGAGGGCGCATCCGTCTTCGCTGTCGACATCAATCCGGCGGCCGCCGAGGCGACCCGCGAAATCATCGAGGGCGAGGGAGGAAAGTGCGTCGCCCATACCGCCGACGTCACCGACGCAGGCGAGGTCGAGGCGATGGTCGCGGCCTGCGTGGACGCGTTCGGGCGCATCGACATCCTCCACAACAACGTCGGCGGCTCGGCCCCCGGCGGCCCGGTGGAGATGAGCGAGGAGGCTTGGCGCACGCAAATGGACCACAATCTGACCCACGTGTTCCTGACGTTGAAGCAGGTGCTGCCGCTGATGGAGGGCCAGGGCGGCGGCGCAGTAGTCAATGTCTCGTCGCAGGCCGGGCTTCGCTACACGGGCAAGTTCCACGCCGCCTACGACGCGGCCAAGGCCGGATTGATCCACTTGACGCGTACGCTGGCCGTGCACTACGGGCCAAAGGGGATCCGGTTGAATACGGTGATCCCCGGCTCGATCCACACGCCGCTGGTCGAGCATCGCTTGGCAAAGCAGTATTCCGGGGGCGATCTCGAGAAGATGTTTGCCGATGATGAGGCGACAATCCCGCTCCGGGTTAGGGGTGACGCCTGGGACGTGGCCTTTGCCGCGCTCTACCTCGCGTCCGATGAAGCCAAGTTCGTGACCGCCACCGAGGTCCTGGTCGATGGCGGCAAGACCGCGCGCTGCGACTAAAGGCGCCGGAACCGGCGCGAAACGGGCGTCCGATGTCTGCGAGCGAGCTTCGGCTATTCAGTCCCATCACCTTGCGCGGCCTCAGGCTCGCCAACCGCATCGTCGTCGCGCCCATGTCCCAGCACAGCGCGGAGACGGACGGTACCGCCGGTGATTTCCACGTCATGCACCTGGGCCAGTTCGCGGTCTCGGGCGCCGGCATGGTCATTTCGGAATCCGTCTGGGTCTCGCCCGAGGGGCTGAACACGCCCCGTTGCCTGGGGCTTTTCTCGGATGCGCACGAACGCGCGCTGGCGCGCGTCGTCGGCTTCTGCGCAGCATTCGCCAAGGCTGCGATCGGCATACAATTGGGACACGCCGGGCGCAAGGGGTCGGTCCAGGTGCCCTGGGGTGGGGGCGAACCGCTTCGGCCCGATGCCGGCGGCTGGCAAACGGTGGCGCCATCTGCGATCCCGATCGCCGACGGCGGGCCGGTCCCGGTGGCGCTCGACTTGGCCGGGCTCGATCGCATCGAGGCGAGCTTTGTCCAGGCCATCGAACGGGCGGCGCGAGCGGGCTTCGCGCTGGCCGAGATCCACGCGGCCCACGGATATCTCCTGCACCAGTTCCTCTCGCCCGTTACCAATCGCCGCGACGACGAATGGGGCGGCACCCGCGAAGGGCGGATGCGCTTTCCCTTGGCAGTGATCGCGGCGGCACGCAACGCCTGGCCGGATGATCGGCCGCTCGGCGTCCGCGTCTCCGCCACCGACTGGATCGAAGGCGGCTGGGACTTGGACGACACGATCGCGTTCGTCCACGAACTCGCGCGCTTGGGCTGCGATTACGTCCACGTATCGAGTGGCGGGATCGCGCCTTCCCAAAGCATTGCGGCCGGTCCCGGCTATCAGGTTCCGTTCGCCGCCCGCGTCAAAGCCGCCACCGGAATGCCAACGGTCGCGGTCGGCGAGATTACCGAGCCGCATCAAGCCGACACTGTGGTCCGTACGGGCCAAGCGGACATGGTCGCCGTCGCCCGCGCCATGCTGTTCGATCCCCGGTGGGGCTGGCGAGCGGCCGACGCGTTGGGCGCCGACGTGGACTATCCGCCCCAGTACCGGCGCGCGAACCCGGCGCTTCGCGGCATCCGGGGGTTGGCGGAGCCTGGAAAACCGCCGCCTGCGCTGAAGCGATAACGGTCAACCCGCATTCGGACTCCCGGCTTCGGTCCGCATCACCTACAATCGCTCACCGTGCCGGGCGAACGTTTCTGCCCGTTCGCCAACCAGCGCCGGGGGAGACGCCATGAACGAACAAAGCCGCCAAGCCGATCTTCCGTACCCCAAGTTCGCAAAGCACTTCAACGAGTTCATCGGCATCGGCGACAACGGACACCTGTGGATCGAAGGGCGCGACGTGGTCGAGCTGGCCGAGACCTTCGGCACCCCACTTTACGTCATCAGCGAAAACCAGATCCGCCACAGTTATCGGCGCTTTCGCGACGCCTGGACGGACCGCTACCCGGACGTCGAGGTCATGTACGCCAACAAGGCCAACAACGGCCTCGCCGTGCGCCACATCCTGAATCACGAGGGCGCGGGCGGCGACGCCTTCGGCGTCAACGAGATGACCCTTGCGCTCCTGGCCGGCGCGGATCCGAAGAAGACGGTGCTGAATGGTTCGAACAAAGGCCCGGGCGAGATCGAGATCGCGATCCTGAACGGAATCTGCATCAACATCGACGCCATGGGCGAACTCGACCTAATCGACGCCGAATCTCGGCGCTTGGGCCGTGACGCCGACGTGGGAATCCGGGTCAAGCTGGAGTTGAAGCCGCTCGAGAACCGGTTCGCGACCGAAATGCACGGGCCCGGCAGCCTCGCCGAGCAGGGCCGCAACCACAAGTGGGGGATGCCGTACGCGCAGACGGTCGATCTGGTCAAGCGCATCCAGGGAATGCAGCACCTGCACTTGAAAGAGATCAGTTACCACCTGAGCCGCATGGACAACCGCACCGACGATTTCGCCGTCATGGCGCGCGAGATGGTGGAGTGGTCGGCCGGCTTGCGCGACGAAACGGGCTGGACGCCCCCGTATCTCGACTTGGGCGGCGGCTGGTCATTCGGACGGCCCGAGAAGACCGGCCCGGGCGGAGAGGACGACGAGAACACGCCCACTTACGAGGAATATGCGGAGGCCGTGTGCGCAGCCGTCCGCGAGGCCTGCGCGAAATTCGACCTGCCATTACCGCGCCTCCGCTTCGAGTGCGGACGGGGCTTGGTTGGGGGCGCGGTGATCGCGGTCGGGCGCGTCGGCGCCACCAAGGAATGGCCCGAATACGACAAACGCTGGGTGAACGTGGATTTGAGCGAGAACCACCTGCACCCGGTGCTCGAGACCTGGCACTATCACATGGTGTGCGCCAACAAGCCGGACGCGCCTGCCGAGCAGGTCACGGACGTAGTGGGACCGCTGTGTTCGCCCGATATACTGGCAAAGGCGCGCGAGCTACCGCTCTTGGATGCCGGCGATCTGATCGCGCTTCTCGACGCCGGCGCCTACACTGAATCGCGGGCCGCCAACTTCAACGCGCTTCTCCGGCCCGCGACCGTGATGGTCTGCGGCGCCGAAGCCGACGTCACCACCGAGCGCGAACGGTTCAGCGACGTGGTGGGACGCTACCGGGTGCCGCCGCGGCTGCTCGCTCGATCGCTCGCAGGCCAGGGGTAATCGACAAGACATCGGAGGAGGGTTCCATGACCGAGTATCGCGGCAGCTTCACGGTTGTCGTCACGCCCTTTCGCGAGCGCGGCGAGGCTTTCGACGAGGAAACCATGCGCCGGTTCGTCGATTGGCAGATCACCGAGGGCGCGCACGGTTTGATCACGCTCGGCTCGATGGGCGAGTTCTTCCTCGTCGACGACGATGAGCGGGGCCGGATCATATCAAGCGTCGTCGACCAAGCCGCGGGCCGCGTGCCGGTGTTCGCCGGCACCGCGAACGCGCGTACCGAAAAGGCGGTCCGCTTCAGCCGCGAGGCCGAGGATCTCGGTGCCGACGGGATCATGGTGCTGCCGCCGCTATACATCGCGCCGACCGACGCAGAAATCGTCGCCTACTTTTCGCGGATCGCCGAAGCGGTCTCGATCCCGATCATGATCTACAACAATCCGACCAACGCCAGCGTCGACATTCCGGCAGACGTGGTGGCGCGGCTGGCCGACGAATTCGACAACATCCGCTACATCAAGGAGGCGAGCGGCGAGCTCGCGCGCGTCGCCGATATCCGTCGGCTCGCGGGCGAGAAGATGCACGTGTGGCAGGGCGCCCATCCGTTCGATGCCATCGCGCTTGGCGGCGAAGGCTGGGTTTCGCCGGAAGGCAACTTCCTGCCGCGCCTGTCAGCCCAGATGTTCGAGCTTGCCCAGGGCGGCGATCACGCGGGTTCGGCGGCAATCTGGGCGAAGCTTCTCGCTGTCAACACCGCGATCATGGCCGGCCGTCCGCCTCGGCTTCGCAACCATCTGGCGCACATCATCGCGATTACCAAGGAGCTGTGTCGGCTGGTGGGCCAACCCATGGGCGTGCCGCGGGCGCCGATCACCCGCTTCGCCGACTACACGGGCGCCGACGCAGGCGGAATCGAGCCGTTGAAGCGAATGCTGGCGGAGCTTGGCGCGCTCGCACACGACGAGGCGGCCTGAGGGCGGGCCGGGAACGCCATGTCTCGTGATCCGATTGCTCGGGCGCAGTCCGCCGACATCAACGGCGAGCGACTGTGGCGCCGACACCTCGAAATGGCGCGGATTGGCGCCACGGCCAAGGGCGGCGTCAACCGCCCGGCGCTCGGCGAGAAGGATATCGAAGCGCACGCCCTGCTCGCCACGTGGGCACGCGAACGCGGCTTCAGCCTCGCGATCGATGACATCGGCGACATGTTCGTGCGCCGTCAGGGGACGGACGCGCACGTGGAACCGGTAGTCAGCGGCTCGCACAGCGATACCCAGCCGACCGGCGGCCGTTTCGACGGGATCTTCGGCGTGCTCGCCGCATTCGAGGCGCTCGAGGCCATCGACGACGCGGGGATCGAAACGAAACGTCCCATCGAAGCGGCAATCTGGAACAACGAAGAGGGTTCAAGATTCGTGCCGGGCACCATGGGCTCAGGCGTCTACTCCGGCAGGCTGGCGCTGGCGGACTCGCTTGCGACCGCCGACCGCGAAGGTGCCACCGTGGCAGAGGCGGTCGCGGCACTGAAGCGGGCAGTCCCGGACGCCGACGTGCGGGCGTTGGGCGCGCCGATCGCGGCGTTCGTCGAGGCCCACATCGAGCAAGGCCCGGTCCTCGAAGACGCAGGCGAGGTAATCGGCGCGGTGACCGGCATCCAGGGCTCGCGCAAGTTCTACATCGAAGTCAAAGGCGAGGAAGCGCACGCAGGAACGACGGCGCGCCGGCACCGAAAGGACGCCTTCGTCGAGGCGGTGGCCATGGTGAACGCGCTGCACGAGATCTTCCACGATGCCGAAGACTTGGTCCGCTTCACCATCGGCCAGTTCGAGATTCTGCCCGGCGCCCGCGCGGTCGTTCCGGGGAAAGTCAAGTTCAGCATCGATTTCCGCCACCCCGAGATCGCGGTCCTCGACGATCTAGGTGACAAGGTGGAACCGACCTGCCTTTCGCACGCGCGCGCGTGCGAGGTCACGGTCGACGAGCTTCCGCGCTCGCCCCCGGTCGCATTCTCGGGCCTCGTGCCGGACGCCATCGAAGCCGCGGTCCAAGCGCGCGGCTATCCGTGGCGGCGCATCTTCTCGGGCGCGCTGCACGATGCCGGCAACCTCGCGCGCTTGTTTCCGGCGGGAATGGTGTTCGTTCCGTGCGAGCGGGGCTTGAGCCACAACGAGGCCGAGAACGCCAAGCCATCCGACCTCGCGGCCGGCGCCCAGGTGATCGCCGACGTCCTCGTCGATCTCGCCAACCGCGACTGAATAGTCACTTCCCCCCGATTCACGCGCACCAAGAAAAATGGGCCGGGAAGTCCCGGCCCAAAGTGATTGCTCTCGAGGGAAGGGAGGATTCACGCGATGGAACCCAACCTAAGTTGCGGATCGTACGCGCGCCCTCCGCAATCCGCTGTGACGGCCATCACACCGACGCGCTTTTCGAGTCTACGGGAGTAAGCGTTCGGTTCCCGTTCGCCCGGTTCAGGAACCGAGCAGGTGAAGCGGTGGAACGGGCTTTTCGGCGGCGGTTTCGGAACGCGTCCCGCAGGTCTTCTCCAGGGTGTCGAGGACGCTCGGCACGTCCTCGATCGCGACCCGGTGGAAGAACGATCCACCGGGCGCCGGGCGCAAATTCGGCCCGTGCGGGCACTGGCCGAAGCAGCGAAGGCGTTCGGTTTCGATGTCGATCCGCCGCGTGCGGACGCCGGCCTCCAACGCATCCGCGATCTCCACCGATCCGCGTGCCGCGCACGACGGCTTATCCGAGCCGAACCGCCGGTTGACGCAGATCAGGAGCGTCCGGGGCCGCTGTTCAGTGCTTGCTTTCGATCGATGCACAGGCGCCTGCTCGCGAACGTGAACCCTCTTGTTAACTAGGCTCAGGACTCATTGATTGAGATAGAAGATGACGAAAGCGGCGATGCATATGGCTGAGAAGAAAGTGTGGG
>JASLLV010000081.1 GCA_030746935.1 Rhodospirillales bacterium
TCGGGCCGCTGCAACAATAGCCGGCAGAGCGCGACCCTTCGCCTTTCGCCGCCCGAAAGCGTATCGATCGCGGCGTCGCCGGGCGGGCAACGCAGCGCGTCCATCGCGATCTCGATGGTGCGGTCGAGCTCCCAGCCGCCGGCGGCATCGATCTTTTCCTGCAACTCGCCCTGTTCGGCGAGGAGCGCGTTCATCTCGTCATCCTCGAGGGGTTCGGCGAAACGGGCGCTGACCTCGTTGAAACGGTCGACGATCGCCTTGATCTCGGCGACACCCTCCAAGACGCTGTCCTCCACGTCCTTCCGTTCGTCGAGATCCGGCTCCTGCGGCAGGAAGCCGATTCGGATTCCGTCCGCCGCCCAGGCTTCGCCGTCGTACTCGTTGTCCAGACCCGCCATGATCCGGAGCAGGGTCGATTTTCCGGCCCCGTTGACGCCGAGCACGCCGATCTTGGCGCCGGGAAGGAACGAAAGCGAGATCGCCTTCAGAATCTCGCGGCCACCGGGAAAGACCTTGGTCAGCCGCTGCATGACGTAGACGTACTGGTGCGAAGCCATGATCCGGTGCCTGCTGCGTCGATTCACAATGCGCGTCGCGCGCGCGAGTTTATCGGGATCGGGGGGCGCCCCGTCAATGCGCGTTAATGCGCGTTCCGGCCCGCCGTTGTGCGCGGGTGGCGATGGTGATATTGGTTTTTCGTCGAGGCGTACCGGACGCCCCGCCGCGACGCGCGCTCATGCGGCCGGGGTGAAACGCGAAGTTCGGACGCCCTAGAACATCGGCGCGGTCCGGCCGAATTCGCCGGGCGCGCCGGAACGCCGATCATCCCAGGGAGTTGGTGGGCGAGGCGTGGCGCCATCGGGTCCGATGGCGTGCGATTCGCAAACTGGTGAGTAGGCCTGAACCCCGCCCGTGGCAAAAGTCGGGGTCCGCGCCCGAACAAGGAGATCGGATCGATGCCCGGGCTGGACTTCACCGGCTTCCTCACGCTCTTGATCATCAGCGTCGTGGTAAGCGGCATCCTTCACTTCGGGGCCAAATACTACGTGCTCCCCGGTTTCTGGTCGTTCTGCTCCAAGGTGGTCGTCGGCTACATCGGCGCCTGGCTCGGTACGCCCGTGATCGGTCGCTGGTGGGAAGGCGTCAACGTGGGCGAGGTGTTCCTGGTGCCCGCCATTCTCGGATCGATCGCGCTCGTGGTCCTGGCGGTCGACATCGCCAAGATGGTGACGGGCGACGGCGGCGGCGCCTCGTAGTCGCCGGTGGCGGGCCCGGCCGGCGCACGCCACGATGCACCGATGCGCTGAGGTGGGCCGCAACTTACGGAGCGGAGATCGCCGGACGTGAGCGTCAAATTCTCCTGGCTCGCCGTTCTCGCGGCGGCTTATGCCGGCTGGTGCCTGGTCGTGGCCTGGCGGTCGGCCCGCCAAGGGCACACCGTCGAGGGGTTTCTGGTGGGCGAACGCCGGATCGCAGCCGGGCCCTTCGTCCTCGCCGCAACGGCCGCATCCTTTTCGGGTTGGATCCTGCTCGGCCAGCCGGCGCTGATCCATCGCGACGGCTTCCCGTTCGGAATTGGCTCCCTCGGCGCGGTCGTAGTGCCGCTCACCGGCGTCTTGTTTCTCAAGCGCCAGTGGATCCTGGGCCGGCGCTTTGGTTTCGTCACGCCGGGCGAGATGATGGGCGCATATTTCGGCGGCGAAGCTATGCGCGCCATCACCGTGATCGTTGCGCTCTTGTTCGCGCTTCCCTTCGCCGGTCTCTTGCTCGGCGCGTCCGGGCACGTTTTCAGCTGGCTGACCGACGGCGTCATCGACGCCGGCAGCGCCGTCTGGATTGTGGCGCTGATTCCGCTCGCCACGATCGCAGCCGGAGGCGTGCGCGCGGTGACGTTGACGGGTGCAGTTCAGGGCGTCCTTCTCGTCGGAGCGGCGCTCGCGGGCGGGTGGGCCGTTCTCGAGGCGCTCGGCGGATGGGACGCGTTTCGCGCCGCGCTCGCGGAACTCGGCGCCAGCGTTGGCGGGCGCTGGGGCACCACCGGTGGCCTCGGTGGCGGCGATTATAATTCGCTCTTCGCGATGCCGGGCGCGATCCAATTCGTCACTGGCGTCGCCCGCGACACGCCCCAGGGCGGATTGTGGACCGGGGCGTTCACGCTCACGTTCGCGCTCACGTTCCTGGGCATCCAGGCGGCGCCTGCGTTTTCGGTCTGGGCCTTTTCGGCGGCGCGCGTTCAGGGCTTCGCGACCCAACAGATCTGGGCGTCCGCTTTCGCCATCGGCCTTGTGCTCGTCGGCGCGACCACCGTGCTCGGGATGGGAGCGCGCCTCCTCGGTGTCGGCGGCGGCGAAGGACACCCTGTCTTCGTCCTCGCCGATCAATGGAACCTGGCGCCAAACGATCAGGCGGCGCTTTCGCTACTCGACGCGGGAGGCGTAATCACCCCCGACATCCTCGCCCTGGTGAACTCGACATCGCCGTTTCTGGGCGTCGTCTTCGCGATCGCGGCCATCGCCGCGCTTCACACCGCCGCCGCCGCCCATGTCTCGGCGGGGGCGACCGTCCTCGTTCGCGACGTGCTCACGCGCGTCCTCCCCCTGCACCCGAGTGACGCCCGCGTAGTGATCATCGCCCGGATCGCGGCCGTCGCGCTTCTCGTGGGCGCGGTGGCGCTCGCAACCGGCGGGCGCGAGATTCTGCTCCACCTCGGAAGCCTCGCGCTGGCCATCGCCGCTCAACTCTGGATTCCTCTGGCGGCCGTCACTTGGTTCGCATGGATCACCCGGGCGGGCGCCACCTGGGGGTTCGTTGCCGGCTGTCTTGGAGTCGTGATTACCGAACCGCTTGGGCTCGCGGTCTTGTCAGCCGCGGGCGTCGACGCCTGGGGACGGTGGCCGTGGACGATCCATTCGGCCGGGTGGGGATTGGCGGCGAACGTTTGCGTCTCGTTCGTAGTCTCAGCGTTCACGCAAGCACCGGCAGGCGCGACCGAGCGCGACCGCTTCCATGCGACATTGCGCGAACACGCCGGACTTTCGCGCGAGAAACGCGGGCTCGTACCGCTCGCCTGGGCGTTGACTCTGGCGTGGTTTTTCTTCGCGCTCGGGCCCGGCGCGCTGATCGGCAACGACGTCTTCGGGACTCCGGACGCCGGGGTCGCCGGATGGACGTTCGGAATTCCTTCGCTCTGGGCTTGGCAGATCGCGTTCTGGCTGCTGGGCGTGGGTCTGATCGCCTTTCTCGCCCGGACACTTGGGCTTTCGGCGCCGCCCCACGGTCCCGTCGCCGGCGCGGAATCCGGACCGGGAACCGGCGCCGGCGGCCACGCCTGAGTCGGACCCGCGCTTAGGCTATTGGTGGGCGCCCCAGGTCTGGCGCAGCGGAGCGTCGGGCTGCAGGAGGTTCGCCCATTGGGCGTGGTTGGCCTCGATCACCATGAAGCTGCCGGTGGGACCGAATATCTTGTCGAGGTGCGCGAACATTTCCGAAATCGGTCCAGGATGGGCCGCGTACCAGACGCGGTCGAGGATTCGCGCGAAATGCGGGCAAAACTGCTGGATGTGGCGCTCGAGCTCGGCGTGCGCGGGGGTATTGCCCCTTCGATCGTAGCATATGAGAAAATTCGCCATCCTTGCCCCCCTGCTTCGGGGCGTTGGTTTATCACATTGCGATCCGATCTGCTTCCGTCATCTTCAAGAAATCAATGCGGCACCGATGGCCGGCCTCGGCCGGTTCCCGTGTCGCCCCTTTGCGCGCGTCCGGAAATCTCACTAAAGTAGGATCGTGCCTCTCATGGGGCGCGAATTTGAAACTCGAGGCAGGATCAGAGATGGCGATCGCGACGTTCGGTGCAGGCTGCTTCTGGGGCATTGAGTCCGCCTTCGCCGGAATCGAGGGCGTCACCTCCACGACGGTGGGATACGCGGGCGGCACGAGCGACGAGCCGAGTTACGAAGAGGTCTGCTCGGGCCGGACCGGTCACGCCGAGGTGGTGCGGGTTGAATACGACACCGACATCGTCGGCTACGAACGGCTGCTCGAATTGTTCTGGACCATCCACGACCCGACGACCCGCGATCGCCAGGGCCCGGACGTAGGCACCCAGTATCGTTCCGCGATATTCCATCACGACGGCCAGCAACGCGCCCTTGCCGAGGCGTCCCGCGAACGCGAGCAGGCCTCGGGCCGCCACGCAAGCGAGATCGTGACCGAGATCACGCCGGTGGGCCCGTTCTGGCGCGCCGAGGATTACCATCAGAAGTTCTTCCAGAAGCGGGGCTACAGGCACGCTCTGTAGAGCACGTGTCGGCGGTGCCCCGCCATGAGCGAGCGCTTCGGCAAATACGATCAGCGCCAGTATCACACCGTGGATGTGGCCGCCGGCTACGCCGAGTGGGCGAAGATCTATGACCGAAGCGTCGATCGGCGCCTCGACCTCGATCTCCTGAAGACGCTTGAGAACGTTCCCTGGGGGATTCTCGAAAACGCCGTCGACTTGGGCTGCGGTACCGGTCGGATCGGCGCCTGGCTCCGCAGGCGTGGAGCGGTGCGCGTCGCCGGCCTCGACCGATCGCCGGCGATGCTGAAGCGCGCGGCCCGGAAAGGGCGCTACGCGGGCCTCGCGATCGGCGACGTCGCCCGCGCGCCCTTCGCCGACGCACACTTCGATCTCGCTATCAGCGTCCTCGCGACCTGCCACGTGGCCGACATCCGCGCCTTCTACGGTGAAGCCGCCCGTCTCGTTCGCCCCGGAGGGTACGTCGTGCTTGTCGACTATCACCCATTCATGCTTGTGCGCGGCATCCCCACCCACTTCAAGACCGAGGCGGGCACGCAGTTGGCAATCAAGAACTGGGTGCATTTCTTCGAAGACCACGTCGCGGCGGCGCGGGCATGCGGCTTGGCACTTCTCGAGATGCGCGAGCGCATGGTCGACCGCGCCTGGATACGCGCCAAGCCGGGAATGGGCAGTATCGCGAACGAGCCCGTGAGCTTCGCAATGGTCTGGCGCCGCGAATAAACCGGATCGTGTTCGCCCGCGATCGCCATCGGCGAGTCGCCGGCCCCGTGAATCTGATCTAATTTATTGAAATGGAGCGGGTTCACGTCAGTCGTCGGAACCACCGTTGCGGTTCCGATCAGGCGCGATCCGCTCCGGTCCACCGGCCGCCACCGAGACGCCGTGCCGGCCCCGTCGGGATGTCAAAGGAAAGATGAAAGGGTCGAACCATGAACGAACCCATGACGCAAAGACCGCGCTTTCGGGGCTACGCTCCGGGGGAAGACAATCCGGTGCTGGAAACCTTGCTGGCCCACCGCAGCGTCCGCGCTTACAAAAACGCCCCGGTGCCCGAACACGCGATAGATCTGATCCTCGAGGCTGCGCTCAGGGCGCCGACGTCCAGCAACCTGCTAAGTTACGCCATCGTCGTCGTCGATGACCGGGAGTTGCTCGAAAAGTTGTGCGCCGTGTGCGGCAACCAGCGGTTCGTCGCCGAATGCGGCGTTCTTCTGGTTTTTTGCTCCGACATCCTGCGCCATATCCACGTGTGCGCCGAGCGCGGCTATCCCTACCGCGGCGATCAAATCAACACCCTGTTCGTCACCCACGGGGACGCCGTTTTGGCTTGTCAGAACGCGGCCGTAGCCGCGGAATCCATGGGTTTCGGATCCTGCATGCTGGGCAATGTCCGCAACGACCCGCCGGCGGTTTCGGATCTTCTCGCCCTGCCCCGCTACGTCTTCGCCTCGGTCGGCCTCGCCATCGGGGTCGCCGACGAGGACATGGGCCTCAAGCCCCGCATGCCGCGCCGCGTGATGGTCAGCCGCAACCGCTACTCGAGCGAACACATGGAAGACGGCTTGGCCGAGTATGACGAAACCATGCGCCTCACGGGTTGCTACCTCGGGCGCCGCGAGCCCGTCAACGACGTCGAGCCGGATTACGTCGATCCCTTCACCGACGAGACCTACGGCTGGATCGAACACACCGCGCGGCGGCTCGGCGGCGACAATCAGCTCCAGCGGCGGGACTTGGGCGCGTTTCTCGACGGCAAAGGGTTCAGCCGGCGCTGAATCGTCATCCACTCAGGTCGGCGATACGCTAAACCGCCTCGTCGAGGCGGTAGACGCGCGATGCCGTATCATGGAACAGCTTGGCCTTGTCGGCGTCGGAAAGGCCCGCGGCGATACGCTTGAACGCGTTCCACAGAACCGTGTAGCTGCAAGAAATCTTGTCGACGGGAAAATTGGATTCGAACATGCACCGGTCGACACCGAAGTGTTCGATGCAGTGCTCGTAGTACGGCGCCGTCGCCGCGGCTAACTCCTCCGACGAGGGCGGCCGCGCGCCGTCGTGCCAGTCGAAGCCGTTGATCGGCATGTTGATGCCGCCGAGCTTTGCCACCACGTTCGGGCATCGCGCCAGCGCCTCGATGTCGATGCGCCATTGCTCGAAGATCTCTGCGCGCTGGCCAGCATAGGGGCCGATCCCGAGGGGCCCGCCGAAATGATCCAAGACGATGGGGGTGCCGGGAAAGGCGCGGGCCAAATCGGTGAGCTCGGGGATCTGGGGATGATAAAGCCAGGCCTCGAAGCTGAGGCCGCGGCGTGCGAGCTCGGCAAAGCCCTCGCGGAAGCCTGCGTCCAGATACAGGCCCTGGGGCGGATGCGCGAGCGATCGCTGTATTTGGTCGCTGGCGTCCCAGGCGGCCGAGTGGCGAATGCCGCGCAAGCGCCCCCCGGATGCGACGTTGTGGGCCTCCAGCACCGGGGCGACGGCCTGGCCCCGCATCAAATCGGCCCACCCGACGATGGCGGCCGCAATGCGGGTGTTCCCGTACAGGCCCGAAGCGCTCATCGCCGCGATCCCGGTGACGAACTCGGTCTCGCCGACCGATTTGAAATCCTCGGGGCCGTGGGTTCGGTACATGGAGTGGCATTCAACGAAGACGGTCGAGACCACGTTATGACCGCCCTGGATATCGTCGAGTAACTCGTCCAACAGATAGCGCGGGGCGATCCGATCGAAGCGCTCGTCCCAAAAGTGATGGTGGGGATCGCAGATCGCAAGGTCGGGCTCCAGCGCCGTTTCCGGCGTCAGCGCAAGCCAATCGTCGTTCGTCGCCACGTCAGCACCCCCCTTGGCTCGTGATCGGCCACGTCCAGTCCCCGCACAATGGGCGAAGCCCCGCCACGAGGTCAATTCGGGTCTTGATCCGACGGTGATTCCTGCGCGACGCCCCACCCGAAATTCAGGCCGCGGCCAAACCCCAGGCCCCGCAGAGACGCGCAATGCGACGGGGCATGGACCGAGAAGCGACCCCGGCCCTAGAGCAGATCGCGGGCGTCGGAAGTGGATTCAGACGCGGAACAATGCGAAGGCGGCGATGACCGATGCCAGCGCCGCTAGACCGTAACAGACCGCCATCACCGCGACGTCGGCGCGGATGCCGAAATCGTGGGCGGTGATGCGCAGCCGATGCGCCGCGTGCCAGGCGGGCAGGAAAACAGCCAGGAATACGAGCCCCTTGCCGAGGGGATTCTGCACCAAGGCGAGCATCCGATCGTAGGCCAGCGCCTCGGCCGGCAGCAGGCCAACGGCGACGGCGAGACCGGTGACGAGAATCATAACCGGCGTGATGAAGGCGGCAACGGTGCCGCCGGCGGCGAAAAGGGACCAGACGATGGGTTTGTTCGAACGCGCCATGGCTACACTCCGGCCAGAAACAAGACCAGCGCCGAAACCAAGGCCCAGCCGGTGTAATGGGCGCCGATGATGACGCCGCCGGGGAGTTGCGCCTCGCCGAACTGCACGGGCATGGCCTTGGGCGTGACGTTGAACCAAGTGACCGTGTGGTACAGCGCGAAAGCGAGGGCGAGCAGGTGGAAAGCGACACTCACCGGCGCCTGCAGCGATTCGAGGAAGGCGCCCCAGGCGGCGGCGCCGTCGGACAGGCGCACGAGCCCGACGACGACGACGGCGGTGTAGGCGCCGATGAACACGCAACTCACCTCGCGCGCCATGTAGCGGATATAGCGGGGCCGCGCGAGCCACCACGAGGTGGTGGAGACGGCGCGCCTGTAGGGCCTGCGGCTCATCGATCTCTCTCTGGCGTCAGCAGGCCCATGAAGTAGTCGACGGTGCTGGCGATCTTGGTCTGCTGGATGGCCCCGGCCGGGTCGACCTCGTGCGGACAGACGTCGGAGCATGCGCCGACGAAGCTGCATTCCCAAATGCCGGCGTTGCTTGCAACCACGTCCTCGCGGGCGCCGCGCCCGACGTCCTGGGAATCCAGGTTGTAGCGATGCGCGAGCGCCAACGCCGCCGGGCCGGTGAAGTTTTGGTCGTGGGCGTACTGCGGACAGGCCGCGTAGCAAAGCGTGCAGTTAATGCAAAGCGTGTACTGCTTGAACTTCTTCAGTTGCGCCGGCGTCTGCACGTGCGCTCCGTCCTCGATCGCCTTTTCCTCGCGCGGAATGAGGTATGGCTTGACGCTCGCCAACTTGTCCATGAAGTCGTCCGTGACGACGACCAGGTCGCGCTCGATCGGGAAGTTGGCCAAGGGTTCGATCCGGATCCTGTCCGGCATGTCGCGCACGAACGCCTTGCACGACAACATCGGCTCGCCGTTGATCATCATGCCGCAACTGCCGCACACGGCCATGTGGCACGACCAGCGGTAGCTGAGCGTGCGGTCGAGAACGTCCTTGACGTAGTTGACAGCGTCGAGCACGACCCAATCCTCTTGGCAAGGTACCCGGTAGGTCTGGAAGGCCGGCTCTTCGTCCGTCTCCGGGTCGTAGCGGAGGATCTCCAGATCGACATGCCTTTCGTTCATTTGTGCGCGCCTCCGTACACGCGCTCGCCGGGCTCAGAGCGAGTGATTACGACGTCGCGGTAATCGATCGTAGGGTCTTCGCCGGCAACGTAGTGGGCGAGCGAGTGCTTGAGGTAGGCTTCGTCGTCGCGCCGCTCGTGGTCGAGCCGCTGGTGCGCACCGCGCGATTCCCTGCGCGCAAGCGCCGAGACGATGACTGCGCCGGCGATGTCGATCATGGCGTCCAGTTCCAGCGCCTGGATCAGGTCCGTGTTGTAAACGTTGCTTTTGTCCTCGAGTACGACGTCGGCGTAGCGCCGGCGAATGTCGTTCATCACGGCACAACTCCGGCTGAGGGACTCCTCGGTGCGGTAGATGCCGGCGCCCGACTCCATGGTCGCGTTCATCTCGCGGCGCAGGCCGGCAACGCTCTCGCCGCCGCCCGTATTCCGGAACAGCCGGCCGACCCGATCCCCGGCCGCCGCCTGTTCGCGGATCGCCGCTTCATCGGCGTGGGAAACTTCGGCCTCCGCCAGCCGAGCGGCGCCCAGCCCGGCGCGGGCACCGAAGACCAAGAGCTCGGTCAGCGAGTTGGAGCCTAGACGGTTGGCGCCGTTGATACTGACGCAGGCGCATTCGCCGGCGGCGAACAAACCCTCAATGCGGGTCTTGGCATCGATGTCGGTGTCGATGCCGCCCATGGTGTAGTGGACCACCGGGCGCACCGGTATCGGCGCGTGGACCGGATCGACACCGACGTAACTCGTGGCCAGGTCGCGGATCATGGGCAGGCATTCGTCGATCCGCTTCTCGCCCAAATGGCGGAGATCGAGGTGAACGACGTCGCCGTGCGGCGTATCGATCGTGCGTCCCTTCTGGTTTTCATGCCAGAACGCCTGGCTCAGGCGGTCGCGCGGGCCGAGTTCCATCGCCTTGTTGCGCGGCCACGGATCGGGCGGGCCAAGGCCATAGTCCTGCAGGTATCGGTAGCCGTCCTTGTTGACCAGGATGCCGCCTTCGCCGCGCGATCCTTCGGTGATCAGGATGCCGGTGCCGGGCAGCCCGGTCGGGTGATACTGGACGAACTCCATGTCCTTCAACCACCGGCCCGGTAGGCCATGGCCATGCCGTCGCCGGTCTTGATGGCGCCATTGGTGGTGAACGGAAAGACGCGCCCGGCGCCGCCGGTGGCGATGATCACCGCCTTGGCCCTGAACAGGCGCAGTTGTCCGCTGCGCATTTCGACCGCCGCGACGCCGCAACAGCGACCGTCCACGACCAGCAGATCGGTCGAGTAGAACTCGTCGAAGCGCTCGATGGTGGGATACTTGAGCGAGGTCTGGAACAGCGTATGCAGCATGTGGAAACCGGTCTTGTCGGCGGCGTACCAAGTCCTTTCGACCTTCATGCCGCCAAACGGACGCACGGCGACGCGCCCGTTCGGCTCGCGGCTCCACGGACAACCCCAATGCTCCATGCGGGTCAGTTCCCTGGGTGCCTCGTTGACAAAGAGATCGACCGCGTCCTGGTCGCACAGCCAATCGCCGCCGGTGACGGTGTCGTTGAAATGGTTGTCGAGGCTGTCGTTGTCCTTGGCGACGCCGGCGGCGCCACCTTCGGCGGCGACGGTGTGGCTGCGCATGGGATAGACCTTGGACAAGAGCGCGACGCCGAGATCGGGGTTTGCTTCGGCGACGGCGATGGCGGCCCTGAGACCGGCCCCGCCGGCGCCGACGATGACGACGTCCGTCGTGATCACGTCCACGACCGCCGCTCCGCCACCACTTTCTGGAATAGGCCCCCGAAATAGGTCTCCTGGCGCCAACGGAAACCGCCCGGATCAGTGGCGAAGTCTGCGATCTCGTGATGCCAGAGGCTCTTAGCGAACGGTTCCAGGGCGTCGAAGACAATGCTGGTGACGCCCTTCAGGGGGTGCGCCCAATGCGGTTTGTGGTAATCGACGAAGACGACCTTGCCGCCGGGGACGACGCTTGCGAGCAGCCCATCCACGACCTCGCGCTTATAGTCGTCGGGCAACTCGTGCATAAGGAAATAGCAGCACACGGCGTCGTAGGGATCACCGCCGGGGCGGCGCGCGTCGGCACGCCGTGCCGTTGCTTGCGGAAACCCGCGCAATTTGCGACGACAGCTAGCGACCTGGATGGGGGCGATATCCGTGACCTCGAGGTGGCCGTGCGGACCCAGGTGTCGCGCCAAGGCGGGCGAGAAGTCACCATAGACGGAAGCCGGTTGCAGGACCCGCCGGCTGGGTGGCAATTCCGCGAAGACCGCCCGCTGCAAACGGCGGTGCTGCCCCCAGAGAATGACCGAGACGACGAGCTGGCGATCGAGGAGCCTGACGTTTCGGGGGCTCAGATAGGCCCAATAATAGATTTCGCGGAGGTAGGAAGGAATTTTCAGCGCCTCGGTTTGCAGCCGCCGGAGGGGTGTTCCGATCTCGATCACGGTTGCTGACTGGGGGGCGGAACC
>JASLLV010000082.1 GCA_030746935.1 Rhodospirillales bacterium
TCTCATGACCCAAAACCTCCTCTGTCAGGTTCCAGGTCATTGAATCACCTAATGGTTAATGAGTGCTGACCCTAGGGAATCGAAGGTATAGTGGGTTACCGTAATTGCGATCGTCACGCACTCGCAAACGCAGGAAAGGAGATCGACATGCAACTCCCAATCGTTACCGGGCTGTACGCCGGTCTGCTCGGCATATTCTTATGCGTTCTGACCGCCCAGGTGGGCATACTGCGCGGCAAGCTTGGCATCTCGCTTTATGACGGCGGCAACAAGCAACTTGGACTGACGATCCGCCGCCAAGGCAACCTCACCGAACAAGCGCCCGTGGCATTGATCGTGATCGCCCTGGTTGAGATGGGTGGTGCGCCGATCTGGGCCATTCATGCCATGGGCGGCGTGTTTCTCGTTGCCCGTCTCATTCATCCGTTCGGCCTCGACCCCGACAGGCACGCCACCCCGATCCGCGCGGTCTCGGCGCTGGCGACGACAGTGGTTATCGTTGTGGCATCCGCCTGGATCATCTATCGGTTCTTCGTAACGCATGGCGCTGCCTAGACCCGATCGCGCCCGGTCGGAATCGCGTGGCCGCGATACGCTTCCAGGCTTGGAGGGCAGGTCCGACATACGTCCAGTGCGGCGCAAACGGCGAGCACCCCGCGTCTCAAGCGCTTGACGCGCGCAACGGGCCTAGAATTCGACCCCGGCCTGCGCCTTGACCCCGGAACGGAACGGGTGCTTGACCATGGTCATCTCGGTCACCAAATCCGCGATCTCGATCAGCTCGGCCTTGGCGTTCCGCCCCGTTACCACCACGTGCTTCGCCCGTGGCTTCGATTTCAGCGTTGCGATCACCATATCGGCATCGAGATAAGCGTAACGAAGCACGATGTTGAGCTCGTCCAGAATCACCATGCCGTAGTCCGGGTCGGCGATCATCGCCTTGGCGGTCTCCCACGCGGCCTCGGCGGCGGCGACGTCGCGGACCCGGTCCTGGGTCTCCCAGGTGAACCCCTCGCCCATGGCCTTGACCGTGACGAGGTCGGGAAGCCGCGCGAGAACCGTCCGCTCGCCGGTCTGCCAGACCCCTTTCACGAACTGGACGATGCCGACCCGGATTTCGTGGCCGATGCAGCGCATGGCGAGCCCCATGGCCGCGGTGGATTTCCCCTTGCCCTTGCCCGTATGGACGATGAGCAAGCCGCGTTCCTCGGTCTTGGTGGCGACGATTTTGTCGCGGACCGCCTTTTTCTTACGCATCTTCTCGGCGTGGCGCCGGTTGATCTCGTCTTGGTCCACCTCAGCCCCCTCCGCCGTCGCCGGAAAGTTCTGCGAGCCGGTCGGCGGCGTCGTTCCGCCGCGGCCGCCAAAGACCGCGCTCTCGCGCCTCGAGAAGCCGTTCGCTCATTTCCTTGAGCGCCCAGGGATTGTGCTCGGCGATGAAGTCGCGGACCGTATCATCGCCCAAATAGGCCTGGAAGACCGCATCGAAATGGTGGTCGCGCACGCAACCCGCGGTCGCGGCGAAGGCGAACAGATAATCCACCGTCGCCGCCATCTCGAAAGCGCCTTTGTATCCGTGCCGCATCACGCCCCGGATCCATTTGGGATTGACGACGCGGGCCCGGACGACGCGCCCGACCTCTTCTTCGAGGGTGCGCACCTTCGGGCTTTCCGGGCGCGAGTGGTCGTTGTGGTAGAGCGCCGGGCGGCGGCCTGAAAGTGCGTGAACGGCAGCCGCGATTCCGCCTTCGAACTGGTAGTAGTCATCGGAATCGAGAATGTCGTGCTCGCGGTTGTCTTGGTTCTGCACCACGGCGTCGACCCGCGCGAGGCGCGCCTCGAACAGCGATTGCGCGGGTTCGCCCTCGGCGCCCGCCCCATAGGCGTAGCCACCCCAGGCGACGTAGGCGCGCCCCAAATCGGCCTCGGTCTCCCAGCCGCGCTCGTCGATCAGGGCCTGCAGACCGGCCCCGTACGCGCCGGGCATGGAGCCGAAGACGCGGAACGTGGCCTTGCGGGCAGCAAGCTCGGGCTTGAGGCCTTGGCGCGAAAGCGCCGCGGCGTCGGCGGCGGCCCGCGCCGCCAAGGGGTTGTCGGAGTCGGGCTCGTCGAGCGCCGCAACCGCGCGCACCGCCGAATCGACGAGCGCGATCTGGGCCGGGAAGGCGTCGCGAAAAAATCCCGAGACGCGCAAGGTCACGTCCACGCGCGGACGGTCGAGGACCGAAAGCGGCATCACTTCGATGCCGGTCGCGCGCCCCGACGCGGCATCCCAGGTGGGGCGGACGCCCATGAGCGCGAGCGCCTGGGCGATGTCGTCGCCACCGGTGCGCATGTTGCTGGTGCCCCAGGCCGTGACCGCCATGGCGCGCGGCCAGGTCCCGTGTTCCTGCATGTGGCGCTCGATCACGAGGCCCGCGGACTTCCACCCGAGCGTCCAGGCGGCCGGCGTCGGCACCATGCGTGTGTCCACCGAGAAGAAGTTGCGCCCCGTCGGCAGCACGTCCGCGCGTCCGCGGGTCGGCGCCCCCGACGGGCCGGGTTCCACGAACCGGCCGTCGAGGCCCGTGAGAAGCCCCTCGATCTCGGCGCCGCCCGAGGCCGCGACCGCGCCGCGCAAGCGCCGGTCCAGCTCGCCCAGCACCGCGCCCGTGCGCCGCCACCGCTTCGGTGCCCGCCGCGCGCCCGAGACCAACTCGCTAGCGAGCGATTCGAGCCGCTCCACCGTATCGCCCGTCGTCCGCCAGGGATCGCCGCCGCGAAGGGCCCTGGGACGCGGACCCGGCCAAGGCGCCGCCGCCTCGCAGTCGAGGGGATCGAATTCGAGGTTTAAGTCGCGGGCCATCGCGCGATGGAGCGATTCACCGCCTGCCTCGTTCCCCCGCGGGACGCGTAAAAGCGCGACGAGGAGGTCGGTTGCCAGTCCGCCCGTGGGCGATTCGCCGAAAATGTGGAGCCCGTCGCGAATCTGCATTTCCTTGAGCTCGCAAAGATAGCCGTCGAGCTTGCGGAGCGCCGCCGTCTCGTCGTCGTAGGATTCGATCCCGCAATCGGCGCCGATTCCCTCGGTTCGGCACAGCTCCAGGATGTCGCGGCTCAACACCCGGACACGCTTCGGATCCATATCGGCGGCCTCGAAATATTCATCGACGAGGCGCTCGAGCTCGCGGAGCGGTCCGTAGCTCTCGGCCCGCGTCATGGGCGGAGTGAGATGATCGACGATCACGGCTGCGGCGCGCCGCTTCGCCTGGGTGCCCTCGCCGGGATCGTTGACGATGAAGGGATAGAGATGCGGAACCGGCCCCAACGCCGCCTCGGGGAAGCATTCGGCCGAGAGCGCCAGCCCCTTTCCCGGAAGCCATTCCAAATTCCCGTGCTTGCCGAAATGGACGATCGCGTTCGCGCCAAAGGCCTCGCGGAGCCAGGCGTAGAAAGCGAGGTAGCCGTGCGGCGGCGCCAGCTCGGGATCGTGGTAGCTGGCCGCCGGATCGATGTTGTAGCCGCGCGCCGGCTGTAGCGCGACGACGACCGAGCCGCAGCGGAACGCAGGAATCGCGAAGCACCCACCACCGTCGCGCTCGAGGAAGGCCGGATCGCTCTCGGGTCCGCCCCAACGCGTAAGGACTCGGGCGCGCACCGCGTCCGGCAGGCGAGCGAAGAAGCGTCCATATTCGTCCGCATCGTAGATCTCTTCGATGCGGCGCCCCGATAGGGCGCGCCAATCGTTGGTGGCGCCCGCGGCGAGCTTGCGCATCAGCGCGTCGCCGTCGGCCGGGATCCCACGCACCTTGTAGCCCGCCTCGTTTAGCGCCTTGAGCGCGTGAACGGCCGATGCGGGCGTATCAAGTCCGACGCCGTTTCCCATGCGCCCGTCACGGTTGGGGTAGTTGGCGAGCACGAGCGCGATTCGGCGCTTTTCCGCGGGCGTGGCGGCGAGACGAGCCCAGTTCGCGGCAAGCGCGCATACGAACGCGACCCGGTCGGCGACCGGCCTGTAGCTCGGGAGATCGGCCTCGGTCAAGGGATCGCGGCGTCCGCGCCCCTTGAACGCGACGGCGCGCGCCAGAATGCGACCGTCGATTTCCGGTAGCGCCACGTTCATCGCAATGTCGCGGGGCGAGAGCCCGCTCGTGCCCTTGCGCCAGGTTTCCTCGTCGCTGCTGGCGAATACGACTTGAAGGATCGGTGCACCGGCCGCCTCGAGCGGGCTCGGCACGCGCGCTTCACCCGGCTTGGAGGCCGCGAATCCGGTGGCGTTCAGCACGATCCCGGGTCGCGCCGCCTCCAACAGCGCGCCTGTGGTCGCCGCCGCTACAGGATCCTTGAGGCCGGTCACGTAAACCGGCAGCGCATTCAGGCCCGCATCATCGAGCCCGTCGATCAAGGCGTCCACCGCTTCGAGGTTCCCCGCCTGCACGAGCGCGCGGTAGAAAACCAGCGCCGCGACCGGGGCGCCAGCCACCCAGTCCGCGCGCAAGTCGGCGAGGTCCGGAAGGGGCCGCCCGGGCCAGTAGATCCCGGCCCTAAGCAACGGCTGGGGCTCGTGGTAGGCCGCTTCGTGACCGATCACGTTGGCACAGAAGGCGAGGAAGTTGCGGGCGTTGTCGACGCCGCCGTGGACGCAGTACTGCCACAACCGATGCGTCGAGGCGGCATCGAGTGTGTTTAGCCGCGCGAGCTCGGGATCAGGGACGTCGTCGCCGGGAAGGAACGCGAGCGGGATGGCGGCCGCCTGGCACGCGCCTGCGATCTGTTCGACGCCGTAGGGCCAGTAGCCGCGCCCCCCCAGCAGACGCACGATCACCAGACGGGCGCGCGCGACCATCGCGTCGACGTAGAGATCGACCGACATGTTGTGGCCGAGGCTGAGTACGTTGGCGAGCCGCACGGTCGGAAACGAGGGATCGTCAATGCGCGCGCGCGCCGCCGCCAAACACGCGATCTCGGTATCGGCCGCGGAAAGAAAGATCACGTCGCCCGGCGTCTGGGCCAGATCGATCGCCACGCCGTCGTCGACGATCGGCGCACCTTGCGGGGTGGCGAGAAGGTGCACCTAATCTGGCGCCCGTGCGCCGGCGATCTCGCCTGCGCCAAGCGCCGCCTCTATCCCGTCCTGGTCGACTCCGTTTGCGGCGATGAAGACGAGGCGGCTGGTGCGCGTCTCGCCGGCCCGCCAGGCGCGGTCGTAATAGCCTTGGACGCGGGCTCCGACTCCCTGGACCACGCGTCGCGAAACCTTGCCGGGGACGTCCACGAATCCCTTGATCCGCAGCACATCGAACGCGCGGGCGATGTCACGAAGGCACGATTCCAAAGCTTGCGGATCTGCGACGGTGCCAAGCTCGACAACGAACGCGTGGAAGTCGTCGTGGTCGTGATCGGGCTCTGCGTCGTGGTGCGAAGGGCGCGTTTCCAGCGAGTCCTCGGCAGCCGCGCCCACGCCGAGCGCGATATCGGCCGGGATCGCGGCGTGGACTGCCGGGACCACCTTGACGGCCGCATCGAGACGATCGGCGATATCGCGGCGGATGCTCTCGCGCCCCGCGTCGTCGATCAGGTCGAACTTGTTGAGGATCACCATATCGGCGGCCGCGAGTTGGTCTTCGTAAAGCTCTTGAAGCGCGCCCGTGTGATCGAGGGAAACGTCGGCGGCGCGCTGGCGGCCGACGGCGTCGGGATCGGAGGCGAAAGTTCCGGCAAGCACAGCGGGCGCGTCGATCACCGCGAGAACGCCGTCGACGGTAAGGCGGGTCCGCACCTGGGGCCAGGCAAAGGCCTTTAGCAGCGGCTTGGGCAACGCCAGGCCCGAGGTCTCGATGACGATGTGCTCGGGCGGATCGGGGCGATCGAGCAGAAGCTCGATGGTGGGAAGGAAGTCGTCGGCGACGGTGCAGCAGATGCAGCCGTTGGCGAGCTCGATCACGTCGCCGTCGGCACACCCCGCCACCTCGCACCCGAGCAAAAGTTCACGGTCGACGCCGAGGCTTCCGAACTCGTTGATGACGAGCGCAATCCGCCGCCCGCCCGCGGTCTCGAGCAGGTGGCGAATCAAAGTGGTTTTTCCGGCACCGAGGAACCCGGTCACCACGGTCGCGGGGATCTTCATGCCGCGACCTCGGGCGCCTCTAGGGGCGGCTTGAGCACCACGGCCAGGCCTGCGGCCATGAACACGACCCGCTCGGCCGCTTGCGCCGCGGACTGGTTGAGGCGGCCTGCCGCATCCGCGAACGCGCGCCCGAGCGCATTGTCGGGAACGATACCGAGGCCGACCTCGTTCGAGACCGCCACCACCGGAGCGGGATGGGCGCGCAAGCCTTCGATCAGCACCCGGCTTTCGGCGTCAACGTCACGGCCCGCCTCCATCACGTTGCTCAGCCAAAGTGTCAGGCAGTCCACGAGCACCGGACGGCCGCCGCGCGGCACTTCGCCCAGCGCCCCGACGATGTCGAGGGGCGCTTCCACGGTCGACCACGCCGAGCCGCGTCGCGCGCGGTGGCGGCGAATTCTTTCTGCCATCTCGGCGTCACCGGCATCCGCAGTGGCGAGGTAGAGGCCGGGACCGCGGGTCTCGATCAGGCTTTCGGCGTACATGCTCTTGCCCGATCGCATCCCGCCCAGGACGAGAGTCAGCGAAGGCATCGGCGGGGGGTCGGTGGTCGTCACAGCGCTTTCCTCCACCCGAGGACCGGTGATCGTCGTGTGCCGAGCAGGTTTCCTGGCTCGGGCGAAATTTGACCGCGGCGCCTTCCCAGCGCGTCTTCGGCGCCAGTGGCAAGAATTGCCGCGGTCTCGCCTCTTACAGTTGCGGGGGCAGCGCCGGACTTGCGGAACTCAGCTCCGCGCACCGGCTTCCCTCTCCCGACACGCGCTCACCCTATCACGTCGAGGCAGCGGGAATCCAGCGAGCCGGCGTGTTCAACAGAATCACGCGCCACGGATGGGCGTGACCTTGGCGGGTGCGCTCGGGGACGTGGTCCAGCCGGGTGACCGAAAGGTTGTCGAACCGGAACGCGAGCGAGCGCGCTGCATCCAGGCCAAGCGCCAGCGCCACCGCCGCGCGGATCGAGCCGCCGTGGGCGACGGCAACGATGTCGCCACCGGCGTTGGCCGCGGTGACACGCTCGATCACCCGCGCGACGCGGGCAATGACTTGGGCCAGGCTTTCACCCCCCGGCGGGGCATTGTCGCCGGGGGCCCACCAGAAGGCAGTGTGTTCGGCTCCCGAGGCCTCGCGGATCTCGTCCCAGGTCATCCCCTGCCAGTCGCCGAACGCCTGCTCGGCGAGGTCGGGCTCGCGCACGGGCTCGGGCGCGTCGGCACCGGCGGCGCGGATCGCCCGTGCGGTATCGACTGTGCGCACCAGATGGCTCGTGACCCAGACGGCCGATTCGGGAAGCACGGCCGCGAGCGCGCGAAATGTTTCGGTATCGGAGGTGTCGCAAGCGAGATCGGTCTGACCGTACAGCCGTCCCTCGCCTTCGATAACCGGCGCGTGGCGCACCCACCACCAGCGCGTCTCGGGCGTCACGGGCCCCTTATCCGATCACCACCACGGCGAGGAGCACCGCAATCTCGCAAGCCTGCTGCACGGCACCGAGCACGTCGCCCGTGTAGCCGCCCAGATGGCGTTTCGCGAGGCCCGCCACGGCGAACGCGGTCGCCGCCGAGAGAGCCACGGCGAGAATGCCCGCCAGCGGACCGAGACAGAGAAGCGCCAACGCGCCTCCCAGCAGGGCGCCGGTGACGGCATCTTCGCGCGCCGGGCGGCCAAAGGTCGCGGCCAGACCCTGGTGCCTGGCCGTCGGAATGGCCACCATGACCGCGGACATCGCGCCCCTCGATGCCGCGCCGGCGGCGATCAGGGCCAACACGGCGACGCCGGGGGTCGCCATCCCGGCCAGGAATGCGGCCCGGATGGCGACGCTGAAAACGATCGCCAGCACGCCGAACGAGCCGATCCGGCTGTCTTGCATGACCTTCAGCCGGGCCGCCGCGGTTTGACCGCCGCCGAGGCCATCGGCGGTATCGGCGAGTCCGTCCTCGTGCAGCGCGCCGGTTAAAGCCGCCGCGACGGCGAGCGCAATCAGGGCGCCGGCCATGGGGTGAATACTCAAGTCGCGTCCGACCATGAGCGCGGCCCCGGCGATGATGCCGACGCCTGCCCCGATCACGGGAAACGCACGAACCGCGCTTGCCGGCGGTTTCGCCACCTTTCGGCCGCGCGCCCCCACCGGCATGGGCACCGGAAGGACGGTGAGAAATGCGCCCGCCGCCCTCAAGTCCGGCCCCCAGCCTGCGACGGTCGCGCGCAAGTTCGGAAAAAAATCCTCGACGCCGGCCATGGCTCGCCCGATATGTGATTGCCCGAAACGGAAGCATGTTTATAGGGGTATGGGCCGACAAATGAAATCCGCGCCGCCCGTGTCGCCAAAATCGTCCACGCGGCGGTTGCCGGTACTGAGACGGCTCGCGGACGTGCGGGCGCTGATCGAGGACCTGCCCGGTCCCGACGACCATGCCCGGGCTCGCGCAGGGAAGCACGAGGCGACGCTGACCAAACCGGAAGGCGCGCTCGGGCGGCTCGAGGGCTTATGCGCCTGGCTCGCGTCCTGGCAGGGGCGTCATCCGCCGCGCATCGAGCGCGCGGCAGCGTGTGTCTTCGCGGCCAACCACGGAGTCGCGTCGCTCGGCGTATCGGCCTATCCATCCGAAGTAACCCGGCAGATGGTCGCCAACTTCGAGGCCGGCGGCGCCGCCGTGAACGCGCTCAGCCGCGCATTCGGCGTAAGGCTTCGCGTCCACGCGCTGTCGCTGGACACCCCGACCCGCGATTTCACGGCCGCCCCGGCCATGGACGAGGCCGAGTGCGTGGCGGCGCTTCGGGCCGGCATGCGGGCGGTGAGAGGCAAGCCGGACGTCGTTTGTCTGGGCGAAATGGGGATCGGCAACACCACGTCGGCGGCCGCGCTTTCAGCCGCGCTGTTCGGTGGCAGCGCACGCCGATGGGTGGGTCCGGGGACCGGAATCGGCGCATCCGCTTTGGCGAAAAAGCGCACGGTGGTCGCCGCCGGCTTGCGACGACACCGAAACGCCCGGGGCGACGCGATCGAGCTTCTGCGCCGCCTCGGCGGGCGCGAGCTCGCGGCCATTGCCGGCGCGGTAATCGCGGCGCGGCTCAAGCGGGTTCCCGTGCTTCTCGACGGTTTCGTCTGCACCGCCGCCGCCGCGGTCCTCGAAGCGGCGGTCGCCGGCGCCCTCGATCACTGCCAAGTGGCACACCGCTCGGCGGAGCCGGGCCACGGCCACCTTCTGGACGCGATCGCCAAGGAGCCCATCTTTGATCTGAACATGCGCCTCGGCGAGGCTTCCGGCGCCGTTCTCGCGGTGCCCGTCCTCAGGGCCGCCTGCGCATGCCACGCAGGAATGGCGACGTTCGCAGACGCCGGCGTCAGTGGGCGGCGGTAAAGGGCGGTTTCATTCGCCTTGCTGGAGGAGGAGTCCGCGCCGGCGCGCGATGTGGAACATATACAGGAAAAAAGCCGACGACGCCGTTAAGTACAGGACGTTGAGGCCGACCGCGCGTATCAGGAGATCGAATCTGACGACGCCATCGAAAAGGATCGCGCGCATGCCTTCGAACACGTACGCGGACGGCAGCGACCACGAGACCGGCTGCAACCAATCGGGAAGCGTGGCGATCGGGTAGTAGACGCCGCTCAACGGCGACAGCATGAAGACGACGACCCAGGCGAGGCTCTCGGCCGCCAAGCCGAAACGCAGGACCAGACCCGAGACGATCAGGCCCACGCACCATCCCAAGACGAGTAAGTTGGCGAAGAAAACGACCAGCGACGGGCCGAGTTTGAAGACCGAGACGTCGTACAGCGGGATCGCGAGAAGCGCCGCCGGGCTGACCCCGATCAAGGTCCTGGCCAGGCTCAGAATCAGGAGCGAGACCACCATCTCATAGGGTCGCAAGGGGCTGGTGAAGATCTGACCCAGGTTACGGGCCCAAATCTCCTCGAGGAACGAAAGCGACAGCGCGAGGTTGCCGAGAAAGAGCACGTCCCACAGCAGAACCGCGCTCACCAGCACGCCGGCGGCCCGGGCCACCCAGGAACTGTGTTCGACGAAGAAGACGGTGATGAACCCCCAGAGGATCATCTGCATGGTGGGCCAGTAGGCGAGCTCCAGAAGCCGCGGCCAGGACCTTCTCAGCACGTAGACGTGGCGCAGCATCATGCCGACGATGCGCGTCCACGCAAGCGCCGCCGGGGACCGGCTCGTCGGGCTCCAGGCGCGCGTCGGGGCGGGGGGCGTCATTGCGCCGCCTCGTCGCGGTTTCCGACTCGTCGATGACTGGGCGCGCCGGCACGGGCGATATCGAGAAACACCTCCTCCAGTGTCTCGCGTCCGTGCCGCTGGATCAGCGCCGGCGGGGTCCCGCGATCGACGATTCCCCCTGCGCGCAGCATGATCACGTCGTCGCAGAGCCGTTCCACCTCGGCCATGTTGTGCGACGCGAGCACGACGGTCGCGCCCTCGCGCGAACGATAGGCCTCGAGATAGGCGCGGACCCAGTCCGCGGTCTCGGGATCGAGCGACGCAGTGGGCTCGTCCAGAAGCAACAGCGCCGGTTTGTTGATCAGGGCCTTGGCGAGCGAGACGCGCGTCGCCTGACCGGCGACAGCGCCCCGAAGGGTCGATTAAGGAACGGCTCGAGCTCGAGATCGCCGACGATCTCGGCGATACGGCCGCGGACGTCTGATACCCCGGAAAAATGCGCATAGATGACAAGGTTCTCGCGGACGCTGAGGCGTTTCGGAAGATCGAAATAGGGCGAGGAAAAATTCATCCTCGGCAGCACCCGATAGCGATGGCGCAGCATGTCCTCGCCAAGCACGGTGACCGAACCCGTAGTCGGAAGCAGCAGTCCCAACAGGATCGCCAGAGTCGTGGTCTTGCCCGCTCCGTTGCCGCCCAAGAGCGCCGTGGTCGTGCCCTCGGCGACGTCGAAGCTGATGTCGTCGAGCGCCCGCACGCTGCCGTAGCGTTTGCTCAAGCTTCGGACGACGATGGCTGGGGACGAACGAATTGGCATAGGCTCGGTGGCCGGCTCGGACCTGGCTCGGTAAAGCCCAGGGGATACGGATGGGGGCGGCGAGGAAACCCTAGTGTTGCGATTCCAACGCTCGTTTCCCACGGTTGACCTTTTCGATGATGGAACTGGCGGATGCGGCCCAGACA
>JASLLV010000083.1 GCA_030746935.1 Rhodospirillales bacterium
GGGCTGCGCGACGCCGTGCGGGCGGACCTGTCCCGGGAAAGTCTTTCCGGCATCGACCTGAGCGCGGTCGATCTGCGAAATGCGAAGCTCACCGGAACCAATCTCAGCCATTGTGTCCTGCGGGACGCCAATCTTAGCCACTCCGACATGTTCGCCGCCGATCTCAGCGGCTCCGACCTTTTCCGCGCCGACCTGTCGGGGGCGGATCTGCGCGGCGTGTTTTTCAGGGGCGCCAACCTGTCCGAGGCGATTCTTAAGGGCGCGGATCTGCGCGACGGTCGACTCCTATCGGTCGATAAGAACGGTACCATCGTGTTCGTAAAACACGGATCCGACGACGACAAGATGACGATAGCCGACCTCAACGGCGCCAACCTTTCGGGCGCCCGGCTGGGGCAAATGGCGCTCGATCAGGCGGACCTGACCGGAGCCATTCTCAGAAGGGCCGACCTATCCAATTCCAGGCTGTACAATTCCCGTCTTACCGGCGTCGATCTTTCGAACGCCATTCTGGTGGATGCCGACCTGTCGTCCGTGAACCTGGTGGGGGCGAACCTCAGTGGGGTGAACCTCAAGAACGCCACACTGTGCGGGGCCGAACTGGCGGGCGCCAATCTGGACGGCGTCGATCTGTCCGAGGCCAATCTCGACGGCGCCAATCTGACCCGCGAGATGGAGCATCTCGATTCCGACACAAGGGCCATTCTGCGCAGCCATATCGACTGGGTCAGCACGTGCGGCGCCAAAGGCGAGCGAGCCATCCTCGACGGACGCGACCTCAACAGGGTCGACTTCAAGTCTATCGACCTGAGCGGTGCCAGCCTGCGTGGCGTCGACTTCTCGGGCGCGAATCTCGCCGGCGGCTCCTTCGTGATGGCGGACATCACAGGCGCGACGCTAACCGGGGCCAATTTGTGCATGGTCAATCTGTCCGGGGCCAACCTGACCGAAAGCGATGTTTCCAATGCGAACCTGAAGCAGGCCATTTTCTTATCGGCCGACATCAAGAGCAATACCGGCGAGTCGACCGGACGGTCGTGGCCCACCAACCTGAGATACGCCGATCTTTCCGGCTCAAATCTCGAAGAAGCACGGCTCGAAGGCGCGAATCTGCGCGATGTGCGCTTCGACAACGCCTGGCTGGTCAAGGCCAACCTCACCGGCGCCGCGATCGACGGCGCGTCGTTCGAAAATGTCGACACCCGAAAGGCGGTTATGCCCGACTGAAACCAACGGTCCTTGATCACAACTCGTGGCCGTGTCCCTACAGGGGTCGGAAACCGGCATCATTGTCCGCGCGATGTCACTAGGGGCGAGGATGCCTGTCGCGTCCGCGGTTTCGCCGTCAACATAACGTCGCCGAAAGCGTTGAAGGGTGCGCTCAGATCGCAGTTTCCGAGACGTTGGGGCTTGTCTCGGTCGGCGGGTGAACGGTCACCTTATCGGTCTCGTTGTCGAGGATCATGAAGGCGTCGAAGTAGTTGATTTCGGGTGCCTGGCCGGTACGCTTCTCGACTTCGCCGCGCCAGGACGCGTCATGAGCGCGTTCGGCGGCTTCCCGCGACTTCCACAGATAGACGCCGCAACACCTTTGGCCGTCGTCGCTCCACAAGAAATGTTTGCGTATCAGATCCGGATTGGATCGCCATTTGGGCACGACGGTCTGTGCATCCTCGACAATTTCCTCGCGGTTGGCGCCGACGGGCGCCGGATAGCTGACAATCTCGCAAATCACAGCGCTTCTCCCCACGGTATCGCACGACAGAGTGAGGTTATCACGGATCCGAAGGGCATAGGTCAGTTCGTGTTCGACCGCGCAACACGCGAGAGGTAATGTTCACCTTTATGATACGAGCAATTTCTTGGAAGACGGAGGTCGCCATGTCGACAAATTCCAAAATCATAAAGACCTATTGCATCATGTGCGCCGTCCGGTGCCCGGTGAATTGCCACGTTGAAGACGGCAAATTCGTACGGGTCACTCCCGATTTGGATCATCCGCTTGGCGGGCCTTTTTGCCCGAAGGGCGCTGCGGCGCCCGAGTTGGTTTACGATCCCGAGCGTCTCGAATATCCCATGAAGAGGACCAGCCCCAAGACGGCGGAGGACCCCGGCTGGACCCGTATCTCGTGGGACGAAGCCCTCGACACCATCGCGGCGAAGATGTCGGCGGTGCAGTCGCAGCATGGCGCCGAGTCGGTCGCCTTCTACCGTCCGGCGCCGGGTGGCAGCCCATCGCGCGACTATGTGCCCTGGATGTTCAGGCTTGCCAACGCCTTCGGCAGTCCCAATACCGCGGCGACGACCCATATCTGCAACTGGCACAGGGACACCGGCTCCGCCTACACCTATGGGGTCGGGCTACCCGAGGCCGACTACGACAACGCGGGCTGCATCATTATCTGGGGCACCAATCCGCACGCCACCGGGGTGCGGCATGTGGCGCCCATCAAGGCGGCGGTCAAGAGAGGGGCTAAGCTCATCGTCGTCGATCCGCGACGCATTCCGCTGGTCACTCAGGCGTCGCACTGGCTTCAGGTGCAACCGGGCGCCGACCTGGCGCTGGCGTTGGGGCTCATCAACCAGATGATCGAAAACGGGTCCCACGACACCGAATTCCTGTCGCGCTGGACCAACGCCCCGTTTCTCCTCCGCGACGATAGCGGCGGGCTGCTGACCGAGAGCGACCTGGTCGCGGGCGGATCGCAGACGCGGATCGCGGTATGGGATGCGGCGGACCGGCGTCCGGCGATCTACGATGCGGAGAAGATCGGCTTCGAACCGGAGTCCACCGAGCCGCTTCTCGACGGCAAGGTGTCGGTCACCCTCGGAGACGGGCGCGTCGTGTCGTGCACAACGGTTTTCGCGAAGCTGAAGGAAATCGCGTCCGGCTACACCCTCGAACGCACCGCCGAGCTTACCTCTATTCCGGCTGAGACGATCGCGGAAGCGGCGCGGACCATCGGTTCGACGCATCCGGTCTGCTACTACACCTATAACGGCCTCGAGCAGCACAGCGACGCCATGCAGACCAACCGGGCGGTCTGCATCCTCTACACACTGACCGGCGATTTCGACCGCAAGGGCGGCCTGGTGATCTACCCCCCGCTTCCCGTAAAGGGCGTGACGGGGGCGGCGTTTCTGCCGCCCGACACCGCGTCGAGGCGGCTCGGCGCCGAGAAGCGTCCGCTGGGGCCGGCCGGCGGTCCCAGCAAGGATAAGTCGGGCAGTATCCAGGCATACGAGATCTACAATGCGATCACCACCGGCCAGCCTTATCCGGTAAAGGCGCTGATCAGCTTTGGCGGCAACCTGATCGTTTCCAACGGCGATACGCTGCGCGGTGCCGAGGCACTGCGGCAACTGGATTTCTTCGTACAGATGGATTGTTACGAGAACCCGACCGCCCGCTTTGCCGATATTCTTCTGCCCGCCGCTTCGGCGTGGGAAAGCGAGCTCGTGGGACAGCATAAGTGGCAGGACAAGGGCCAGCTCCAGATGCGGCGGCGGATCGTCGAACCCGAATACGAGCGCCGGTCGGACCTCGACGTCATATTCGCGCTGGCCGGGCGGCTGGGGCTGGACAACTTGTTTTTCGGCGGCGATACCGAGTCGGCGTACAATGAAATGCTGTCGCCTTTGGGAAAGACCGTCGCCGATATCCGCGACATGCCCGAAGGCATGCCGATTCCCCTGCCCCCCGTCTATCGGAAGTTCGCCGAGACCGATGCCGCCTCGGGCCGGCCGAAAGGCTTCGACACCCCGTGCCGGCTGATCGAGATCTACTCCACGACCTTCGCCGATCACGGACACGATCCGCTACCGGTCTTTTCCGAGCCGCGCGAGCGCAACGTCGATACCGGGAAGTTCCCGCTCGCGTTAACGGCGAGCAAGCCTGGGGCCTTTACGCACGGATCATACCGCTCCATCCCGAGCCTGAGGAAGCTGGTTCCGGAGCCCTGCCTCGAGATCAATCCGGGGACCGCGCGGGAAAGAGGCATCGGCGACGGCGACTGGATTGCTCTGGAGACGCCGAAGGGCGCCATTCGGGTGAAGGCCAAGTTCGACGACAGCATCCATCCCGGCGTGGTCTCGGGCCAGGTAGGCTGGTGGCAGGGTTGCGAAGCCCTGGACCTGCCCGGTTACGACCCGTTCGATGAGACCGGCGCCAATCTGAACCTGCTGTTCAGCAACGATCTGATCGACCCGATCAGCGGCTCGGTGCCGCACCGCGGCCATCCCTGCCAGGTCAGCAGGCTATAGGTCTTCCGGTCGAGCGCCACGAAGCGATCGGGCTTATACCAAGGGTCATTGATATTGACCCTTAGTATTATTCGTTGGCGCTCGCGTACTCCTTCTCCGCGCTGGCCCAGTCGTCGAAGCCCACGATCTGCTTGTATTCCTCGAACCCGGCGCCGGTGCCCCATTGTTTCATCTCGCCCGAGCGAAAGTCCTCGAGCGCGTCCTTCATCGTCCGCGTGATGCGCAGAATCAGCGAGATGCCGTAGATGATCACGTTGAAGCCCAGCTCGTTCAACCGCTCGGGCGGCAGGATGGGCGTTCGGCCGCCTTCGAGGGGGTTAGCGAGTTGAGGCACGTCGAACGCGCCGCCGACGATGGCGAGCTCCTCCTCGGTCTCCGGCGCCTCGACGAAGATCGCGTCGGCGCCGGCCTCGACATATGCGCGCGCGCGGCGCAACGCCTCGTCCAGGCCGTGCACCGTCCGTGCGTCGGTGCGCGCGACGATCATGGTATCGGGATCCCGGCGCGCGCCCACAGCGGCCTGGACCTTGTCGATCATGAAGGCGGCGTCGACGACGTTCTTGCCCGCCATGTGGCCGCACCGCTTCGGCCAGGTCTGATCCTCGATCATGATGGCGCCGACGCCCATGTCCTCGTAAGTGCGAATTGTGTGAAAGACATTCTTGACGTCGCCGTAGCCGTCGTCGCCGTCCATGAGGACCGGCAGGTTCGTCGCGCCGAGAATGTCGCGCACGCCGGCCGCGATTTCGCCCAGTCCCTTGATGCCGATATCGGGAACGCCGTAGCGCGCGCCGACAAGCGGAAACCCACCGATGAAAAAGGCGGGATAGCCGGCTTGCTCGATCAACCGCGCGCTCAGGCCGTCATGCGCCCCGATCAGGACGAGCGGATCGTGCGACGCGACGACTTGCCTGAAGGATCCTCGTTTCATGTGTCATTCTCCACGGATTGCCTGAATGGGTCGGTAGGAATCGGCGCTGCGATGAGCGGTTCCAAGCCACTGTCGGTGGCAGAAACGGTTTCAATCCGCATCGGTCGCTTCGCCGGCGTTCGCCGCGTCGTGCATTCCTCGAAGCGTGCGCGTGGCCTCGTCATCGACCGCGAAGGTCTCGGGATCGACGACGACTCCATACGCCGCCTTGGCCGCCTCGACCGATACGTAGCCGCGGCGGACATCCTCGGCCACCCGGTCGGCCGCCCGCTCGTGGGGAGCGCCGAAGCCGCCCCCGCCGCCGGTGCGCATCACGACGAGCTCGCTCGGCGAAACGCGATGGTCGCTGACCTGAACCACGTTCCGTTTGCCACCGTCCTGTTCGACGACGAAGGCTTCGTTCGGCGCGGCTTCATGCCCTCCGGCAAGCCCCCAGGGCGGCATCCGCGTGCGCTGAAACTGCGAATTGAAGAACAGGTCTTGTTTGCCGCGAACCGCGAGTTCGACGCCGAGGCCGCCGCGCTCCCGACCGGGCCCGCCGCTGTCGGTGCGCAGTTCGTGGTGCTCGATGAAGACGGGATAGTAGGCTTCCTGCACTTCCACTGGCGCGTTGCGGACGTTTCCCTGGCACACCGAGACCACGGCGCTTTCGCCGTCGCCGTGCGGTTTCGCCCCCCAGCCACCGCCGAAGATGTTCATGTTGATGAACGGCCGGCCGCGCTCGGCGTCATGACCGTAGAGCGCGTAACCGCTCATATCCCCCTTGTGTCCCGCGGTGATCCGCTCCGGCAGCGCCGGCGCGAGCGCTCTCAGAATCGTATCGATGACCGTGGGTAATGACAGGCTCCAGCCACCCAGCGCCGCTGGTTTCTGGGCGCTGAGGAAGGTGCCGGGAGGCAACACGACGCTCAAAGGACGAAATCCACCCTCCGTCACCGGCGCGTGGGGCAGCGTTACGCATTTGAAGGCGACGCGCGCCGCCGCGATTCCGCCCGAGACGCCGGAATTGATCGGTCCCTTGACCTGCGGCGGCAATCCCGAGAGATCGATGGTCATCGTCTCGCCGGCAATCGTCACCTTCACCGGGACAGGCACTTTCCGGTCGCGGTCGACATAGTCGTGATCGAGGAACGATTCGGCCTCGTAGTCACCGTCCGGCAAGCGCGATATCGCGGCTCTCGCCAGCCGTTCGTCATGATCCCAGCTTGCCGCGATGCAAGCGGCGACGGTGTCGGGACCCCATCGGTCGTACAACTCGCGCAGTCGGCGTTCGCCGAGGCGGCAGGCCGCGATCTGGCCCCGTAGATCGCCGAACGACGAATCCGGAAACCGGATGTTGTCCCGGATCAAGCGCAGCGCTTCGTCGTTTGGCTCGCCCTTCTTGTAGACCTTGATACCGCAGATCTGCAGTCCCTCTTCATAAATCTCGCGCGCCGCCATCGAGCCGAAACCCCGGCTCGATCCGCCGATATCGACCCAGTGCGCCCGCACCGCCGGAAAGGCTCTCACGACCCCGTCATAGACGAAGGGGGTGAACACGACGACGTTGTTCAAATGTTGGCCGCAAACCACCGGGTCGTTGGAGACGACTACGTCGCCCTCGTCGAATCCTCCGAGCCCGTATTCGGCGACACCCCCTTGGATCGCGGCGCCGAGATCGGCCAGGAAGATGGGCAGTCCGCCGGTGTTCTGCGCGACGATTCCGATGTCCGTGCCGACGATCCCTACACAGTAGTCGCGCACCTCGAAAATCATCATGTTGTAGGCCGTCGCGCAAAGCGCCGCCGCCATCTCGTCGGCATAGGCGACAAGCGCGCTGCGCACGACTTCCAGCGTTACCGGATCGATCTCCGCCGCTTCGGTTTTCATGCCGTATCCACTTCGATGACCAGGGCGTCGCAGTCGGCCACGCGCGCGACGGTTCCCGGATGCAGAACGGTGGTCGACACCGGTTCCTCGATCAGCGCCGGCCCCTCGACGAGATCACCGAGGCCGAGGCTCGACCGTTCGATCAACGGACACGCGATCGGCCCGTCTTCGCCGAACACAACGGTCCGTTCTCGTATCTCTCGGGCGCGCAATTCCCGACCGGCGGTTCCGGTCGCCATCGTCCCCGCGATCTTGCCGACGGCGCGGAGGCGGAGGTTCACCAGTTCTATGGATTCACCGGGCGCCGACTGCGCATAGCGGGCGCGGTGCACGTCGTGGAACGTCCTCGCGATTCGCTCAACCGCCGGCGTATCGAGCGCTCCGGCCGGCACCGGCACCGGCAGGGTATACTCTTGTCCCTGGTAGCGCAGGTCCATCGACCGGGTCAGGACCGCGTCGTCGTCGCCGAGTCCCTCGGTGGCCAAGGTCTCGACCCCGTCGCGCTCGAGCGCTCGATATCCGTCGTTCAACGTAGCGGGATCGACGTCACGGAGCGGGCTCACCATGGTCTGGACATAGTCGTGCCGCAGGTCGGCCAGCAGCATGCCGTGGGCGGAGAACGTGCCGGGAAAACTGGGGACGATCACCTTTGGAATACTCAGCTCGCGCGCCACCGAAACCGCATGAAGGGGCCCCGCGCCGCCCGAGGCTACGAGGGCAAAGTCGCGCGCATCGTGTCCCTTTGCGACCGACACCTCGCGGACCGCCAGCGACATGCGGGTATCGACAACGGTGAGGATGCCTCGCGCGGCGGCCTCGACCGACAGGCCCAGCGGATCCGCGATCTTCTCCCGGATCGCCGATTCCGCTGCATCCCCATCGAGGGTCATCCTTCCGCCGAGGAATCCATCGGGGCGCAGGCGGCCCAGGACCAGGTTGGCGTCGGTGACCGTCGGCTCCGAGCCGCCGAGCCCATAGCACACCGGACCCGGGCTCGCGCCGGCGCTTTGGGGTCCCACCTTCAGCGCGCCGGCCGGATCGATCCAGGCGATCGATCCGCCACCGGCGCCGATCTCCACGATATCGACGACGGGCAACATCATCGGGTGCCCCGTTACCGGCCCGCCGATGTGATAGCCGGTCACCACCGGTGCATCGCCGTCGATGACGAGACTGGTTTTCGCGGTCGTCCCGCCCATGTCGAAGGCGATGACGTTTGGGTGCCCGATCAGCTGGCCCAGCCGGCCCGCGCCGATCACCCCAGCGACCGGCCCCGACTCCATCGTCGCAACCGGACGATCGCGTGCCTGCACCACGGACATCGCCCCGCCGTTCGATTGCATCACCAGGAACGCCCGATCGAATTCACTTCGGCTCAGCATGGCTTCGATCTGCCCGAGGTATCGATCGACCACGGGCGCCACATAGGCGTTGAGAACCGTCGTCGAGGTGCGTTCATACTCGCGGAATTCCCGGAGAATGGCGTGCGACATCGAAACGTGAACGCCGGGACACGCCTCGGCGAGGATTTCACCGACCCTGATCTCGTGGGCCGGATTGGCATAGGCATGGAGCAGGACGATGGCGACCGCCTCGATGTCGCTGTCGGCCAGCCGGGCGGCGACGCCTCGAACCGCCGCTTCGTCCAGGGGCTTCAAGATGCACCCTTTCGCGTCCAGCCGTTCGTCCACCTCGAATCGCCATTCCCGCGGCACCAGGGGCACCGGCCGCTCGAACAAAAGATTGTAGGCGTCCGGCCGATTGGAGCGGCCGATCTCGTAGACGTCGCGGAAACCGCTTGTCGTGATCAGCGCCGTCGCGGCGCCGTCGCGTTGGATGACAGTGTTGATCGCGATCGTCGAGCCATGAAGAAACCGTTCCGCGTTCGCCAGATCGACCCCGGCTTCGTCGGCACATTGGGCCACGCCACGGGAGTGGTCGTCATTGGTCGTCAGCCGCTTGGCATGAAACACCGAGCCGGTTTCGTCCACGGCCGTCAGGTCGGTGAAGGTTCCGCCGATATCAACGGCCAGGCGCATCCGGTCCCGCTCCATGGTTGCTGCTCACCCTAATGCACCGATTGGCGAGAGTTCAACACCGCCCTTATACCAACGGCCGATTGGTATATCGGTCGGTGCGCGAGCGCTGGTAACATGCTCCATGTGGGCCGGCGCGAGACGTCGATGTCGGCGAATTCGCATGGCGGGGATGAATAACGATGCTCGAGCTATATCACCACAACACCTCGGTGTGCGCGGTCAAGGTGCGGCTCGTGCTGGCCGAGAAGGACATCGACTGGACCGGGCATTACATCGACATCATCGCCGGCGAGCAGTTCACGCCCGAGTTCGCCCGGCTCAATCCCAAATGCGAGGTCCCCGTCCTGGTGGCCGACGGCCGGCCGATCCGTGAATCGACCCTGATCAACGAGTATCTCGAGGACGCCCACCCGGAGACGCCGCTCAGGCCCGACGATCCTTACGAGCGCGCCCGGATGCGTCTGTGGTGCAAGGTGCCCGACGACGGCGTCCATTTCGCCTGCGCCGACCTCACTTTCGCCGCCCACCACCGCCATCGCGTGCTCGAGATGTCGGGCGACGAGATGGAGGAATTTCTCAATAACACCAAGGACCCCGGGCTGCGCGAGCGCAAGCGCGCCGCCGTACTTGAAGGGTTCGCCTCGCCGTTCGTCGCGGCGGCGGTCCAGCTCTACGAAAAAGCGTTGGACGACATGAATGACCAGCTCGCGCATACACCGTGGCTCGCGGGAGACGACTACACCCTCGCCGACGTCTCGCTCACGCCCTACGTCAACCGGGTCGCCATGCTGGGCTTCGGCGACGACTGGCCCGAGACCCGGCCCCATCTCGCCGACTGGTTCGACCGCGTCCAGGCGCGTGCCAACTACCAGCCGGCGGTGCGCGACTGGCTGCCCGACGAGCTGGTCGCGGCACTGGGGCGGAACGGCACCAGTTGTCTTGACGGTTATGAGGCGGCCAAGGCCGCCTGATCGCGAACACTCCCGCAACGAAAATCCGATAGGGCTCCGATGAACCTACAGCTCTCGATCGCGCTCGACACCAATCCCAGGACCCGGCCGATACTCGACGGCACCATCAGCCCCGACGGGATCGATTTCACGCCGACGCCGCTTCACCCGTCCGAGATGTTCTGGCGTCAACTCAAGTTCGCCGATTTCGACGTCTCGGAGATGTCGTTCTCCTCGCTCATCAAGACCATCGCGGCGGGCGACGACCGCTGGGTCGGGATCCCGGTGTTCACCACCCATCACTTCTTCCAGAACTGGATCCTCGTTCGCCGCGACGCCGGCATCGACACGCCCGAGGACATGCGCGGCAAGCGTGTCGGCGTGCCCGAGTTCCAGCAGACCGCGGCGGTGTGGTCGCGCGGCATCCTGCGCCACGAATTCGGCGTCGACCAGACCGAGATGGAGTTCTTCATGGAGCGCACGCCCGAGGTCAGCCACGGCGGCGCCACCGGGTTCACCCCGCCGCCCGGCGTGACGGTCAACCAGATCCCGATCGCGACCAATATCGGCGACATGATGATGGCCGGCGAGCTCGACGCGACGCTGCTGTACCTGTGGAGCGGAAACCTGGTCGACCGTTCGTCCGCCGACCTGGAGAACCACCCCAATTTCGGGCCGCTGTTCCGCGACCGCGCCGCGGAGGGGCTGAGGTATTACTGCAAGACCGGCATCTATCCCATCAACCACGGCATGGTGATCAAGCGCGAGGTCGCGGAGGCGCACCCGTGGGCCGTCCTCAACATCCTCAAGGCGTTCGTCGCCGCCAACGAGTTGGCCGACCGTCAGCGCCTGGAGCATGTGGAATATTATCGCGCGTCCGGCCTCTTGACCGCGGACGCCCACGAGGCGCTGAAGGAGCCGCTCGTTCGCCACGGCATCGTCGCCAACCGCGTGACGCTCGAGACCGCCGCCCAATACTCGCTGGAGCAGGGCCTGACACCCCGCCTGATCGCGCTCGACGAGGTGTTCGCGCGAAGCACGCTGGATCAATAATACTAACGGTCCTTGTTCTTAGGGGTCGGCCGCCGGCTTTGATCCACCCCCATTGAAGTGGTCCACCCTGATGTATGTAACTGGCATCGAGGAGGACCGATATGCCAAGGAAGCGC
>JASLLV010000084.1 GCA_030746935.1 Rhodospirillales bacterium
CGTCCAAAGATCAACCAAGTGGTGCGAGAAACCAATGTCGACGTGGCGTAATTCTATCACCGGTGTCTCCCAGCTCGTTCGTCCGCTTTGGGTCAGAAGCGGAAGTCCGTGGCGGGGCCTCCGAAGGTCTGTTTTGGGGCCAAAAGCAGACCTTACATTCTGGGTACATGCCCGAATTGATATGGAGCGGTTCGCACCTGATTGAACCGCATCGCAGTTCCTATCAGGCGCGATCCGACCTAGGACCGGCCCGCGTCCACGAGTATGTGCTCGCCCGTGATCGCGGCCGCCTCTGCGCCGGCCAGGAACATCACCGCATCCGCGACGTCGTCTGCCGACACCAGGCGCCCCAGCGCGGCCGAGTCCAGGTACTCGGCTTTCAGCAACGCATCCGTCGCCACACCCTTCTTTTCCGCCCGCGCCGTGACGACGCTTCGAAAAAGCGCGGTATCGACCCCGCCGGGGCATACCGAGTTCACCCGGACGCCCCATCGCCCGGCCTCAGCCGCGACCGATTCGGTGATCGCGCAAATCGCGAACTTGCTCGCCGCATAAGCGCTGCGCGCAGGTTTCCCGTACAGCCCGACGCGGGACGACATATTGACGATCGCGCCGCCGCCGCTTCTCAGCAACCCCATGGCGTGCTTGATGCAAAGAAGGGTTCCGCGGGCGTTGACGGCAAACGTTTCGTCCCAGGCGGCGGCATCCATCTCTTCAGCCGGCGCCGTCGGGCCGGTTATGCCGGCATTGTTGACGAGAACGTCGAGACGGCCGTACGCCGCCTCGCACGCCCCGAACAGGGCTTGAACTTGCGCTTCGTCGCGGATGTCCGTCGTGACCGCGAGACCGCCGATGGCGGCCGCAACCGCATCGAGCGGCGGCCTTCGCCGGCCGGCGACCACTACGGTGCAACCGTTCGCGCCTAGCCGGCGCGCGATCGCTTCGCCCAAGCCCGAGCCGCCACCGGTCACCACCGCGACCTTGCCTTCGAGCCCGGCGGTCACGGCGCGGAATCCGCGCTTCGATGTGGCTGGGCGCGGCCGGAAGCCTGAATCAAGCGCTCTTGCGAAGCTCGCGTTCGGGGGTGAGAAGCCCCATGTCCACGAGCACGTCGGCGACCTGGTCCACCTGCTCGGGTTTGAGCGGCTTGATCGGATCGCGCGGACGGCCGCCGGGCCGCCCGAGAAGATTCAGCGCCGCCTTGACCGGTGCCGGGAACGTGCCGATACCCCAAAGGGCGTGGTGCCACTTGGCGAAGTCCGCCTGATAGCGGGCCGCCGTCTCGAGATCGCCGGAGACGCCCGCATCGCAGAACTTGCGGTAATCGGGGCCCGCGATCGGGGGAAAGACCGCCTCGACCGTACCGACTGCGCCTTCGGCGAAGGCGGCGAGCCCGAACAGATCGGCATAGCCGACCAGGATGTTCATGCGGTCCTTGCAGCGCCGGATCATTTCCGACAGCAGGACCCAGTCTTTGGAGCTTTCCTTGAGCGCCACCACCTGGGGGTCGTCCGCGAGCCGGCTGACCACATCGACGGTCAAGGACAGCCCGGTCCGGCGTGGCACGTTGTAGAGCATGATCGGCAGCTCGGTGGCGTCGATAATGTCGCGGTAGTACTCGTAGACCTCTTCCATGCCCGGAAGCGCGTACCACGGCGGCTGGACCATGATCGCGTCGCAGCCCGCGGCTTCCGCCAGGCGCACGCGCTCGATCGCTTCGCGCGCACTGACGCCGGCGGTGCCTCCGACGACCGGGATCCTTCTCGCCGCCTCGTCGACCGCGGCCTTGAACAATCGCCCCCGCTCATCATTCGAAAGCGACCACGGCTCGCCCGTGCACCCGGCCGAGACGATTCCCTGGATCCCATCTTCGATGGCGTGGTTGATGAGCGTGCGGTAACCGCCCTCGTCCAACGACTGGTCGTCGTTGAACGGGGTGACGAGCGCGCAGAACAGTCCTTTGAGCTCGACCATATCTTCCGGTTCTCCCCTATGCGCCCGGTCCCATGCGCCCCGTTCGAGACCGGGTTGTCTTGGAGCGATTTTCAATTCAAAACCATTCTGCCGGACGGTGGATGGGGGGTCAATCGAGCCCGCCCGCCGCCCTGGGCCCGATGCCGCAACGGTTACGCCACCATGCCCAAGTTCGCTGCCAACCTCGGATTTCTTTTCACCGAGCTTCCATTCAAGGACCGCATCGCGGCCGCCGCGGCCGCCGGGTTTCGCGGTGTCGAGTTCCCCTACCCCTACGCGTTCGACAAGGCCGAGCTTGCCGATGAGTTGGGCGCCCATCGTCTCGAACAGGTGCTGATCAATTCGCCGCGCGGGAATCGCGAGGGCGACCGCGGGTTGGCTTGCGATCCTGAGCGGCGAAGCGAGTTCGAGGACTCGATCGGGCTCGCGCTCGAATACGCGCGCGCGCTCGGTGCACCCCGCGTTCACGTCGTCGCCGGGCTGGTGCCGCCGGGACGCGACCGGGATTCTGTTCGCGAGGCCTACGTCGAAAACATCCGCCACGCCGGCCAGGTGTTCGGCGAGCACGGGATCACGGCCCTGATCGAGGCCATCAACACCAAGGTCGATGCGCCCGGTTACTTCCTGAACCGCCCGAGCGAAGCGGCGCGTCTGGTCCGCGAGATGGCGGACACCCACGTGCGTCTCGACTTCGACTTCTATCACGCCCAGATCATGGAGGGGAATCTGGCCGCACTCTTCGCCGAATCCCTCGACGTGATCGGCCATGTCCAGATCGCCGACGTGCCCGGCCGCCACGAGCCCGGAACCGGCGAGATCAACTACCCATTCCTCTTCGAGATGATCGAGAACTCCGGCTACACCGGCTGGGTGGCGTGCGAGTACACGCCGAAAACGGACACCGGAGAAAGCCTGCGCTGGATCGCCAATTACCTTTGAGCGAAGCGGGCGGGCGCGCGAATTTCGGGGGCTCGGTACCGGCGGCGGTGTTGGGTTTCTTGTTCCCGGGTTCGAATAACATAGACTGGTGCGTGCGCTTGCACGCATGGAGGGGCGCCTTGGTGAGCTCGAAGCGGGCCGAGCGCAAGCTTGTCGCCGTCGTGGCCGCCGACGTGGCGGGATACACGCGAATGATGGAGGCCGACGAGGACGCCACCATGGCGACATGGTGGGCGTACCGCGAGGACGTGATCGACCCCACGACGGCGCATCACCGGGGTCGAATCGTGAAGCACACCGGCGACGGATTCCTGGCCGAGTTTCCTAGCGTGATCGACGCGGTTCGTTGCGCCGTGGCGATTCAATACGAGATCGCCGAGCGCAACGCGGACGTCCCCGAGGATCGGCGGATGATGTTCCGCATCGGCATCAACCTCTGCGACGTGATGTCGGACGAGGTCGACATTTACGGCGACGGGGTCAACGTCGCCGCCCGCGTCGAGAGCGTGGCGGAACCAGGCGGGATTTGCGTCACCGCGTCGGTGCACGATCAAGTGCGCAAGAAGCTCGATCTGGACTTCGAGGATCTTGGCCCGCACGCGATGAAAAACATGTCCGAGCCGATCCGCATATTCGGCTTTCGGGCGGCCACCAGCGAATCCGGGGGCGACGCGCCCGACGCCCGTGCGCAATCCGAGAAACCCTCGATCGCCGTCCTCCCCTTCGCGAACATGAGCGGCGATTCGGAGCAAGAGTACTTCGCCGACGGCGTGACCGAGGACTTAATCACGGCGCTTTCGCGGATTCGCTGGTTCTTCGTAATCGCGCGCAATTCCACGTTCGCCTACAAGGGCGGCTCCACCGACGCTCGTCGGATCGCGGGTGAGCTCGGCGTCCGCTACATGATCGAGGGCAGCGTCAGAAGATCGGGAAATCGCGTGCGGATCACGGCCCAACTCATCGACGGGCATTCCGGCAAGTCCCAGTGGGCCAATCGCTACGATCGCGACCTAGAAGACGTCTTCGCACTGCAGGACGAACTGACCGAGACCATCGTCGGCGCCATCGAACCGGAACTCGGCAAGGCCGAGCGCGCGCGCGTCCGCACCAAACGGCCCGACAATATGGACGCCTGGGACGTCTATCAGCGCGGGATGGCGCATCTCTACCGGTACACCAAGTCCGATCTCGACCAGGCGCGAACGCTCTTCGACCAAGCGCTTACGCTCGACGCCAACCTGGGCGCCGCGTATTCGGCGAAGGCCGAGGCCCATTACTACGGCGTCGTCTACGGCCACGCGGACACCCCGGATCAGGACCGCGAAGACGCGCTTAGCGTCGCCACCCGCGCCGTGGCCTTGGACGACGAGGACGCCGGGGCGCATTGCACGCTCGGTCGCGTGCATTACATGAGACGCGAGCACGACCTCGCGATTCCGGAACTCGAACTCGCAATTGAGCTGAACCCCAGCTTCGCCCTCGCCCATTACGGCCTGGGCGCGGCCATGGTGTTTTCCGGCCGCGCGCCCGAAGCGCAAGTGCACCTCGACGCAGCGATCCGCCTCAGCCCGTACGATCCGAACATGGGATCGTTCCTGGTCCGTATGGCAGATGCGCATCTATTTATGCGTCAGCACGATCACGCAGTGGACTGGGCGCGCAAGGCTTTGCGCCAACCCAGCTTCCAGTGGTCGCGCTACGCGGTTCTCCTTTCCGCGCTCGGCCATCTCGGGCGTGCGGACGAGGCGCGATCCGTACTTGCCGAGGTCGTGAACCTGAGACCCGACTTCTCCATCGGCTTCGTGCGCGACACCCACCTGATCGCGGACGCGGGTGACTTCGCGTACTACCTCGAAGGTCTTCGCCTGGCAGGCGTTCCGGAATAAAGCGTCGCTTGCGCCTCGCTACTCGGCGGCCGGATCGACGGCAGAGGCGAGCTGGCGGGCCACCAGGCGGGCGTAGGAGCCGCCGCCAGCGAGCAGCTCCGTATGGCTGCCGATCTCGACCAGCCGGCCCTCGTTGAGGACCACGATTCGCTCAGCACCGCGCACCGTCGACAGCCTATGGGCGATGATCAAGGTGGTGCGATCGGCCATGAGCGCTTCGAGCGCCTCGTGGACGAGAAATTCGTTGACCGCGTCCAGGTGCGAAGTGGCCTCGTCGAGAATCAGGATGGGCGCGTCCTTGAGGAACGCGCGGGCGATGGCGACGCGCTGGCGCTGGCCGCCCGAAAGGCGCACCCCGCGCTCGCCGACGCCGATCTCGAGGCCGTCTGGAAGCTCGGCCACGAACTCGGCGAGAGCGGCGCGCTCGACCGCTTCCTGGACGTCGGCCTCGCTCGCGCCCGGCCGGCCAATGAGGATGTTCTGCTTGAGCGTCGCGTTGAAGAGGTAAGTGTCCTGGGTGACGAGCGCGATCTCGCGGCGCAAATCTTCGAGCCGGTAGCCGCGCAGATCGGCCCCGTTCAACCTGACGACGCCGGCGTCGGGGTCCCAGAACCGCATGAACATGTGGGCGCAGGTTGTCTTGCCGGCCCCCGACGGACCGACGATGGCGATCGTCGCGCCCGACGGCACCGAAAAGGAAACGTCGTCGAGGGCCCCGCGCTTGGCACCGTAGTATGCAAAGCCGACGCCTTCCATCGCCAGTGCATCGTCGCCGGACGCGCTTGACGCCGAGACGCCGGGTCCGTCGGTGACGTCGACATGTTCGCCTTGCACGGCATAGAGGCGCCGCGTCGCGCCCAGAGTATCGGCAAGCTGGCGGCCGACGAACGCGATCTCCGAGACCGGTAGGAAGGCGGACATGGCGAGGAGCGTAAGCAGCGGGAGCAGCGCCCGCTCAAGGACGCCTGCCTCGACCAGCTGGGCGCCGGCGACGATGACGGCAAGCCCGCCGAGACCAGTGGCGACCTCGAGGACGGTCGTCTGCAATGTGAGATCGCGGAAGAACGGAAGCCGGCGCACGTGATGACGACGGACACGTTCGGCGAACTCGGCGCCGCGCGCGTCTTCGCGCTGAAACGCCACGATCTCGACCAAGCCCTGGATGGTATCGGTGCTGTGGGCGTTGAGCTCGCCCAATCCCTCGCGGGCGCGCGAGCCCAGCCGGTCGATCCGGTTGCGGAGCGCAAACGGACTGAATCCGACGAGCACCAGGAACGGCGCCAACGCCAACGCCATGGGCCAGCCGTAGACGATCAGGACGAGCACGACGGCGGCCGGGACCAGGACGGCGACGAAGGCGGGCGCGATGGTGTGGGCGAAGAAGTACTCGACCCGCTCCACATCGCCCGTCGCCATCGCCACCAGATCGCCGGTCCGGCGGCGCAGCAGATACGAGGGCGCAAGCTCGTCGAGTTTGCGGTACAGCGCGATTCGCATCTCGGCGAGCAGGCGAAATGCCATGTCGTGGGCGAGCCACGATTCAAACCAGTGGAGCACGCCGGCCATCGGCGCGACGATCGCGAGACCGACGAGAAGGCTCTCGTACACGGCGCCCGTCTTCAGGGCCGCGACCACCAGCGCACTCAACGCCCCGACCCCGATCAGGGCGATCACCCGGCCGACGCCAAGGACAAAGGTGGCGACCAGGCGCGCCTTCCACGCCGCCACCATGCTCATCAGTTCGCGGATCGCGCCCAACCAACCCATGCCTTCGGCGCGCAGGATCGCGTCCGTCGGCTCCATCTGGATCGCTTCGTCAAAACCGGGAAGGTCGGGCGGGCGCTCGGCGGTCGCATCCGCCTTGGCACCGTCGAGGTTGGGCTCTGCCAGATCGTCCACGTGCGCGGCCTGATCCGCCATCAGCCGCCAATAGCCGCCGCGGCGCGCCATCAACTCGGCGTGGGTCCCCGATTCCGCTATCCGGCCCTCGTCCAGCACCAGGATGCGGTCGGCCCCGATGACGCTGGAAAGCCGGTGCGCGAAAATCAGCGTGGTCCGACCTTCCATCAGCCGATCGAGGGCCGCGAGAATTACCGCTTCGTTATCGGCATCCACCGACGACAGCGCCTCGTCGAGGATCAGGATGGGGGCGTCGCGCAAGATTGCCCGCGCAATGGCGATCCGTTGGCGCTGCCCGCCCGAGAGCTTGATCCCCCTTTCGCCAATGACGCTGTCGTAGCCTTGGGGCATCGCTTCGATGAATTGGTGTGCGTTGGCGGCGCGCGCCGCGGCCTCGAGTTCGGCCCGCGAGGCGTCGGGATTCCCGAAACGCAGGTTGTCTTCGACCGTGCCGTGGAAGAGGTACGTGTCCTGGTGCATGACCGCCATTTGCTCGCGAAGCGCGGCGAGGCCGAGCTCGCGCACGTCGCGACCCCCCACCAGGACCCGTCCTTCGTCGGCGTCGTAGAGCCGAAGCAACAGCCGCACGACCGAGGACTTGCCCGAGCCCGAAGGCCCGACGATCCCGATCCGCTCGCCCTTCCCGGCGCGAAAGCTCAGCCGGTCGTGGGCGGGGCGGCGGCCACCGGGATAGGAAAAGACCACGTCTTCGAAATCCACGGTCGGCGGAAGCGTCACGGGGGCCGTGCGCGCGGCCTCGGCGTCGCGGATTGTCGGCTCGGCCCCGAGGATCTTGGTCACGCTGATCGCCGCCGCCTGGCCGAGCATCCCTTCGTGCAGGATCATGCGAAGATCGCGAAGCGGCCGGAAAACCTCAATTCCCAGCATCAATATTACCAGCAGCGCCTCGATGCTCATGAGGCCCTCGCTCACGCGCCAGGCCCCCAGTCCCAGCGTCGCCGCGGCGCCGATGGCGATTCCGGAATCGGTGATTCCCCGGGACGCGGTATTGCTGGCGAGCACCCACATGGTGGAGCGGAACAGCTCGTGCGCGCGCTCGGCCAAGATGCGCCCGCGCGCCGCGCTCTGGCCGAACGATTTGAGCGTCGCCAGGCCCTGGACCGAATCCAGGAAATCCGCCGCGAACGCCGAATAGGCTCGATGACGGCGCTCCGAGCCCTGCTCATCCCATCGCTTGAACACCATGGGCGCGATCAGGGTGAACAACGCGAAGCCCGCCAGGACCGACGCCGCCGGTAGATCGAGGAACGCGACGAGCGCAAAGATCCCGACCGGCGTCAGGGCCGAGACGACCAGCTGGGGGATGTATTGGCCGAAGTACGTCTCCAGGTGCTCGACCCCGTCGACCAGGGTCGTGATTACGTCGCCGGTGCGCTCGAAGCCGAAATACGCAGGGCCCAGCGCCACGACTTTGTCGAACAAGCGCTGGCGCAGTCCCATCTGAACGCGCGCCGCGGTCTCGTGGGCAAGCACGGTGCGCCAGTATTCGAGCGCGCCGCGCAGCACCATGACCCCGGCGACGCCCGCGAAGGCTGGTACCATGGCGCCCGCGGCCTCGCCCCGGAAGACCTTGGCGAGCAGCCAGGCCAGCAGCGCGAGCCGGGCGATTCCGGCCGCGGTCGCGACCAGTCCCACGCCCGCCGAAGCGGCCATTCGAAGCCGAACGCCCCGCGTTAGCGCCCAGAGGTGGTGGTCGAAGTACATCCCAGTTCCAGGGCAATTGGTACCATCCGGTTTCGCGCATCGAAACCGTTCGTCCATCCCTAATTAGCAGGCATTGCGAATTGGAACGAGTCCATCAATGTCGGCCCGGAACGGCCCCTGGGGTCGGCTTGCCCGCCTGGGGCGAATGCGATATACCGCGAGCCTCGGCGTGTGCGCCGATGCCGGCTTCGGCGCGCATGCCGAAACGAAGTCGCGCAGGCGCGCGGGATGTGGCCCCGGCCCCCAAACGAATCGAACAAACACGGTCACGACCGGGCCCAAGGAGGATTTCCAATGCCTGATACCGCCGAGCTGGCGCGGAGCCGCGCAGTCGCGGATGTTCCCGCCGTGAAGATGCTCATCGGTGGCGAATGGCGCGAAGGCGCCGAGACCTACGACGTGATCGATCCCTATCGCAACGAAGTGGTGGCGAGGGCGCCGCAATCATCCCAATCCGACGTGGCCGACGCGGTCGCGGCCGCGGTCGAGGCCAAGGCCCGCGTCGCCGCGATACCGCCATACGAGCGCGCGGCGCTGCTGCGCCGGGTCCATGACATGATCGACGGTCGCGCCGACGAGATCGCCGAGATCGGCACCCGCGAGACCGGCAAGGCGGTCAGCGAGATGCGGATCGAGGTCACGCGGTCCAAGGACACCGCAAGCCTTTCGGCGGACGAGGCGGTGAAGATCCAAGGCGAGCACATGCCCCTCGATTCGGCGCCGCAGGGCGCCGGCAAGATCGCCATGTTGCTGCGCTTTCCGGTCGGCGTCGTCGCCGGCATTACGCCCTTCAACGCGCCATTCAATTTGGCGCTCCACAAGATTGCGCCATCGTTCGCGGCCGGAAACGCGATCGTGCTGAAGCCGCCGCCCCAAGCGCCCTTGACCGTCCACAAGCTGGTCGAATTGTTCGTCGATGCCGGCATGCCGCCGGGGGCGCTGAACGTGGTCTATGGGGATGAGGCGGGTCCGGCCCTGGTCGCCGACCCCAGGGTCGATTTCATCACATTCACAGGCTCCAACCGCGCCGGCGCCCAGATCAAGGCCCAGAGCGGCATGCGCCGCGTCGCGCTCGAGCTCGGCGGCAACGGTCCCAACATCGTCCATGCGGACGCCGATCTCGACAAGGCGGCATCCCTGTGCGCGCGCAACGCCATGAAGAACGCGGGCCAGAGCTGTATCTCGGTACAAACCATCTACGTGCACGAAGACGTGCTCGAGCCCTTCAAGACCAAGCTCTTGGAGTTGGTGCGGGCCATCAAGGTGGGCGATCCCCTCGACCCCGAAACCGAGGTCGGTACCCTAATCGACGAGCCGACCGCGGCCCGGGTCGCCGAATGGGTGGCTGAAGCGGTTGCCGGCGGTGCCAAGGTCGAGATCGGGGGTACGCGCGAAGGCGCGCTGTTCCAGCCCACCGTGCTGACGGGCGTCAAGCCTGAGATGAAAGTGGTCTGCGAGGAGATTTTCGGCCCTGTGGTGAATCTCACCCCTTATGGGTCGCTCGACGATGTCTTCGCGACCGTCAACAAAGGCCGCTTCGGCCTTCACTGCGGCATCTTCACCAAGTCCCTGGATGTTGGCTTCCGGGCGATCCGCGAGATCCGGATGGGCGGCGTCGTGATCGACGGTCCGTCCACCTGGCGCATCGACCAGATGGCCTATGGCGGCATTAAGGACAGTGGGCTCAGCCGCGAAGGCCCGCGCTACGCCATCCGCGACATGACCGACGAGCGGTTGGTGATCTTCAATCTGTAAGGACCCATAAACGAAAGCGAGAACCCATGCCCCTCACCCAAGGCGAAGTTTGCGACTTCGGTTGGAAGGCAGTCGATTTCACGCTGCCGGCCACCGACGGCAAGACCTATACGCTGGCCGACGTCAGCGGCCCAAAGGGCGTCATGATCGCCGTCATCTGCAACCATTGCCCCTACGTCAAGGCGATCCACGAGCGGCTGGTGCGCGACGCCGACGACTTGCGGGCGATCGGCGTCGGATTTGCAGCGATCATGTGCAACCATCCGCACAACTACCCCGAGGACACCTTCGAGACCATGATCGAGGTGGCCGAGGCCCAGGGCTACACCTTCCCGTATCTCTACGACGAGAGCCAGGAAGTGGCCAAGGCCTACGGCGCCGTCTGCACGCCCGACTTCTTCGGGTTCAACGGCGATCATGAATTGCAGTACCGCGGACGGATCGACGAAGCCGGACAAGATCCGATACGACCGGGCGCCCGGCGCGAGCTTTACGAGGCGATGAAGCTGGTCGCCGAAACCGGCAAGGGCCCCGAAGCGCAGACCGTCAGCATCGGCTGCTCGATCGAGTGGCTCGACGACGTCGCGTAGGGGTCACAGGACGACTTTACCTGCCCTCATGCCCGGACTTGATCCGGGTATGAGGGAGTTGAGTGTCGCGGTCGATCCACATTCCGAACGTCATGGCCGGGATGGTCCCGGCCATCCACGTCGTTGCGTCCCCGCGCGTCCGGTCTCATTCGTGAATGCCCGCAACAAGTGCGGGCATGACGTTTGGGGCACGTGGCAGTCAGCCTCGTAATTCCCTAGGGTCCAGACTCATTCAAATCCAATAGCAGACGATGGCTGCGAGGCATAGGGCGGCCATGAAGTTCTGGGCC
>JASLLV010000085.1 GCA_030746935.1 Rhodospirillales bacterium
ATGTGATGTCCTCCTTGAACAGGATCATCATCATCGGCAAAAATGCTGAACAGAAAATTAATGGGTCCTGACCCTAAGTTCCTAGGCGTGTCCGCGTATGCAAGCGGCGCGCGTACGCCACGTCCGGTTCGATACGACGTGCCGTTATTCGGCCCAGGCAATTCGGAGAATGTTCGTCGCGCCCGGCGTTCCGAAGGGAACGCCGGCGGTCACCACGAGGCGGTCTCCCCGTTTCGCCAGCCCTTCTCGGGTCGCGATCGCCACCGCCTTTTCCACCATGTCGCCGAAGTTCGTCAGGTCTTCGGTTTCGACGCAATCGACGCCCCAAACCAGCGTCAATCGCCGGGCCGTGGATTTGCGAGGGGTCAATGCCAGAATGCGGACGCGGGGACGCTCGCGGGCGGCGCGAAGCGTGGTCGAGCCGGTCGACGTGAACGTGACGATCGCCGCCGCCGAGATCGTCTGCGCCACCTGCCGGGCGGCGCGCGTAATCGCGTCGGCCGACGTCGCCTCGGGCTGGTAGCGCTCGGCCTCGAGAATCGTTCTGTAAAGCGGATCGCGCTCCACCCGATGGATGATGCGGTCCATCATGTTGACCGATTCGACGGGGTACTCGCCGGCGGCCGTTTCGGCCGACAGCATGACCGCGTCGGCACCATCGTAGACCGCGGTCGCGACGTCGGACGCCTCGGCCCGTGTCGGGGTGGGCGAGTGGATCATCGAATCCAGCATCTGGGTCGCCACGACGACCGGTTTGCCGGCATGGCGGCAGGCGCGAATTATGCGTTTTTGCAAGCCCGGCACGTCCTCGGGCGGCAGCTCTACGCCGAGGTCGCCGCGCGCGACCATGACCGCGTCGGCAAGATCGACGATCTCTTCCAAGCGGTCGATCGCCGCGGGCTTTTCGAGCTTCACCAGCACGCCCGCGTCCTGTCCGATCAGCTTTCGCGCCTCGGCCACGTCGTCCGGCTTTTGGACGAATGAAAGCGCGACCCAGTCGACCCCGAGCTGAAGCGCGTAGCTCAGGTCGCGGCGATCCTTTTCGGTCAGCGGCGACACCCCGAGGATGGCGCTCGGCACGTTCACGCCCTTGTGGTCCGACAGCGTACCGCCGGTCACGACTTTCATGTCGGCCGAAGCCGGGTCGCACCGGTCCACCTTGAGGCGGACCTTTCCGTCGTCCAGCAACACCTCCATTCCGGGTTTCAATACCGAGAAGATCTCGGGATGGGGCAGCGCCACCCGCTGTCGGTCGCCGAGCGCGGGATCAAGATCGAGGCGAAACGCGTCGCCGATGGGAAGTTCGACATGTCCACCGGCGATGTCCCCGATTCGAAGCTTCGGTCCTTGAAGGTCCGCCATGACGCCGATCGGACGGCCGTTGCGCACCTCCAGATCGCGAATGGTGTCGAGCCTTAGCTTGTGATCTTCGTGGGTTCCGTGACTGAAGTTGAGCCGGAACACGTCCGCGCCGGCCTCGGCAAGCTCGGCAATGGCCGCGGCGGTCGAGCTGCTCGGCCCAAGCGTGGCGACGATCTTGGCGTTGCACGTTCGTCGCATAGTCCCAATACGCCCCGTCATAAATGGCCGCGGGTGCGCGCGCCTGCGCCCGGTGAGCGGATCATCGTCGCGGCCCTGGCACCGTTTCAGTCAGGATCATGTTACCTCGCCGCTACTCCCTCTACGACAATAGCGCGAAAATCGTTGACGTTGGTTCGGGTCGGACCCGTGACCACCAGATCGTCGAGGGCGGCGAAGAAGCCGAACGCGTCGTTGTCGTCGAGGTGCGCTTGGGCATCGACGCCCAGGCACCGGGCGCGCGCCAGCGTTTCGGGGTCGATCACGCAACCGGCGTTGGGCTCGGTCCCGTCGATACCGTCGGTGTCGCAGGCAATGGCGTGGACGCCCGCGCGCCCGCCCAGCGCGAGCGCGAGCGCCAGCAGGTACTCGGCATTGCGCCCACCCCGGCCGCCACCGCGGACCCGCACCCAGGTCTCGCCGCCGGAGATGAGCACGCTCGGTCCATTGGTGCAAAGCGCGATCTCGGCGTGCTCGCGCGCGACGGCGCGCGCCTCGCCCTCGATGGCGTTGCCCAACACCACCGCCCGGTAGCCCTCGGCCCTCGCCAGCGCCGCCGCGGCTTCGAGTGCGTCGGCGGGAGTCGCCACCAGCTCGAATCGGGCGTGCGACAGGTTTTGGTCACCCGGTTTTGGCGTCTCGTCGGCGCACGTGCGCAGCCGTTCGGCGATCGCCGCGGGCGGATCGATGGCGTATTTTTCGAGAACCGCCAGCGCATCGGCCGAGGTGGTCGGATCGGCCACGGTCGGGCCCGACGCGATCACCGACGGATCGTCGCCGGGAACGTCCGAAATCGCCAGCGTCAGCAGGGATGCGGGGCGCGCCGCAATGCCGAGACGGCCGCCTTTGATACCCGACAGATGCTTGCGAACGCAGTTGATCTCGGCGATCGTCGCTCCCGACTTCAGCATCCGGGCGCCGATGTCTTGCTTGTCGGCCAGCGTGACACCCGGCGCCGGCAGCGAAAGCAGGGCCGACGCGCCGCCCGAGATCAGGCACAAAACGAGGTCGTCCGTGCCCGTCTCGCGCGCGAGATTGAGGATCCGCAAGGCCGCTTCTTGGCCGTGGCGGTCGGGAATGGGGTGGGCGGCCTCGACGACCTCGATCCGCCGGCACGGCACGCCATGGCCGTAGCGCGTGACCACCAAACCGCCAAGGGGTCCGGGCCAATTGTCTTCGACCGCCTTGGCCATGGCGGCGGCGGCCTTTCCCGCGCCAACCACGATGGTGCGGCCCCGGGGCGGTCCGGGCAGATGCGGCGGAACGCAACGCGCCGCAAGCGCACGCCCCACGGCCGCGTGGAAGAGCGATCGCAACAACGCCTCGGTCATCGCCGGTTCCTTTTCGCGCCGCCCGGGCGGTTCGCGCGTAGTATAGTCGCGATCGCTCCGCCGAAACCGAGCCGTCATCGGGTGGGACACCAAAGGGCACCATGCCGGATGAGTCGATTCTGGATGAAAGGGAACCGCTGGTGAAACGGATCATTTCCAAGGCCCGTTCGCTGATTGCGGGCGCACCACGCAAGAGGACGGCCCGGACCACTCGTCGCGACGGTGACGCCACAGCCTCGCCGCGGGCGAATAAGCCGGCGCTCGAAAGTGTGCCCGAGCCCGAGGCGCCCGAAAATGACACCCTCGAGGCGCTCGAAAACGCGGTCGTCGAATCGCGCGCCCCCGGCCCGGATCGCGAATCCCGGCCCCAACCGGAGCCGGATCGTCGCGCCGCGGCTGCCGAGCCGGAAACCGAAACGCCGCCCGAGCGCCAAACGCTCATCCGCAGCGCGCTCGCGACTCGGCGCCGCCAATCCAAGGTGCTCGCCAACCTCTCGGCCGGCGAGCGGAAGAAGCTTCGGCTTCTGGCGTCCAAGCTGTTGATGGGAAACGATCCGGGCCAGCCTCATTAGGGCGAGTCGTCGCGCCTGGTTCATGCGGAACCCTGACCGAGGGTCCGTTTAATCGGACTCGCGTTCCGATGGGGGCACGTATCTGGGATCGAGGTGATACTCGTCCAGCATTCCAGAGTGGATTACATCGATCCGGGCGCGATCCTTGATATACGTCCACGCATCGAAGACGACGCCGTCGTCGACGCTCTCGACGGTGATCCGAATGCGGTCGTAGCCGAGCGGAAGGTGCGTCCCTTCGATGCCATCCAACCCGGCAAGTGCGTGATCGCTCACCTCGAAGATCTCTCCAAACACGCGCCGACCGACACCGGCCTCGGAGATCAACGCTGGGAAATACCACCGGCCCGCGACGACCAGCGGAAAGGCGTCGCAGGTTCGGGCGCGCCCCAAGAAGCGTTGCCCTTTCATCCCCGCCTCATGGTTCGGAAACCCGCGCTTGAGGGTGCCGTAAACGAATACGCGATGCATGGGACGGGTTATACCGGCTCCGCTGCATCCGTGGGCCATTTACGTCTTGGCCGGGCCGGGCCGCAGGTGCGCGAAGGGGGCGGCCGCTCGCCTCAGTCCTCCAGCCTTTCGTAGACCAGACGCGCGATCGAGAGCAGGCCCTCGCGCGGCATCTTCGCAGACACCGCGTAGCCCATCGGCCCGTCGATCCAGTAGAAGGCGGAGACGCCGCTCTCGGAGGCGAAGCGAAATGCCGTGTCGCGGCCCTCACGGCCGGTCCGGAGGTAGAGCGTGACGCGGTTGCCGCCGGTATTCTCGTACATGAACTGGGCCGCCGGCGCGCCCGCGTGCGGCAACAACCGCCCCCCCCACCAGTTGAAAGCCGGCGGATGTGAGATCCGGAACCCGCAGGGCTTGGCCCAACCGTTTCGAAAGCCATGCCACCAGGTGCGCCTCCTCGCTCGAAGCGACCTCGACGGGATGGCGCACTTCGGGCACGTAGACCACGTGGGCGCCGACCGCCCGGCGCACAAGCTCGTCGGCGTTCGCCTCGCCCGTGCCGCGCACGTCGTGGGCCACCCAACCGGCGGCCACGCCGGCGACGTCACGGGCCGAAAGCGCCGAATGCTGCGGGGCCTCCTGGGCGTGGCGCGCCTCGTGCCGGGGCGCGAGCGACTCGGAATCGGGAGCGCGATAGCGCCGCCGGACCGCGTTGACGTGCAAGTTGTGCATGATGGTGAACAGCCAGGTCCTCATGTTGGTGCCGGCCCGGAACAGCGCAAGCCGTGAGAGCGCCCGCTCGACGCAGTCCTGGACGAGGTCGTCGGCAGCCGTGGCGCCCTTGGCCAGTGCCCGCGCATAGCGGCGCAATCTGGGAAGCTGCTCGATGATCGCTTGGCGCTTGTCCATCGCGCTCGCCGTTCCCGACACCACGTCCCTACGTCACCATAAACACGCCGAAGGGTGGGTTCATTCCCCTGCCTCGGTCGTATCAGCCGGCGGCGGCCGCCCGGGTGTACGCCGGCGGCCGGCCGACGAGGGAGACCACCTCGGGCGACGGCGCCGGCGGAACCATCCGCGAGAGCGCCAGCGAGATCGCCGCCATCGCCGCACCCGCAAGGAAAACGATCGAAGGCGAGACGAGCCAAATGAACCCGAAGGCGGCCGGGATGACGACCGCGGCGATGTGGCTGATGGTGAGGCTGACACCCGCGGTCGAGGCGATGTCCGCGGGATCGGCAATCTTTTGGAAGTAGGTCTTGACCGCGATCGCGAGCGAGAAGAACAGGTGATCGACGATGTAGAGCCCGACCGCGATCCAAGCGGTCTCGACAAAGGCGTAGGCGATGAAGACGCCGATCAGGCCAATGTATTCGAACGTCAGCGCCCGGCGTTCGCCCCAACGCCCGATCAGCTTGCCGATCCGGGGCGCGGCGAAAACGTTGATGGCGCCGTTGACGAGGAACATCAGCGCGATCTCGGCGGCGTCGAATCCGAACTTCTCGACCATCAGGAAGCCGGCGAAGACGACGAAGATCTGGCGCCGGGCCCCGGACATGAAGACCAGCGCGTAGTAAAGCCAATAGCAGCCGCGGAGCACGATCTGCTTGTGCTGCTCGACCTTCGAGGCGAAGCGCGGAAACGCGATCCAGGCGGCGACGATCGCGCCCACCGTGATCCCGCCGCCGATAAAATAGACCCAACGCATGTCGAGGCCGGCGACATCGAGGGCCAGATAGATCAGCGCGAACGCCACCAGCGACGAGAGCGAGGTGGCGGCGATCATCTTGCCCAGGAAGTGCGCCGCGTGCTCCTTGTCCGTCCATTGCAGGGCCAGAGATTGGCGCACGCTTTCGAAGTAGTGGAATCCGACCGACATCAGAACCGTGGTCGCGTACAGGCCGACGACGGTGGGGAAGAAGCCGGTGATCGCGGTGCCGATACCGAGCAGCAGTATCGAGACAAAGGCGAATGTCTGCTCGCGCATCAACAGCAAGGCGAACACCACCGTGAAGGCCAGGAAACCGGGCACTTCGCGCAGGCTTTGCAGGATTCCGATCTCGACGCCCGTGAACGCGGCCCTCTCGATCGCGAAGTTGTTGAGGAGCGCCTGCCAGGTCGCGAACGAGATCGGCATGGCCAGCGACATGACGATGAGCAGGACGCCGGGCTGGCGCCAGTCGGCGCGAAATCCGCGCAAGGCCGCAAGGCCGCGATTAACGCCGTTCATGCGCGCGCCCGCCCGGACATCGCTCAGACCGCCTCGGCCAAGGCCGCCTCGATGGCTTTGAGCGCCGAGGCCGCCTTGGCGCCTTCGGGACCGCCGGCTTGGGCCATGTCGGCCCGCCCGCCCCCGCCCTTGCCGCCGAGAGCGATGCTGCCGGCGCGGACGAGTTCGACCGCATCGAGCCGGTCGGTCAAGTCGTCGGTCACGCCCACCACCAGCGACGCCCTGCCCTCGTTGACGGTGACGAGCGCGACGACACCCGAGCCCAGCCGCGATTTCACGTCGTCTGCGAGCCCCTTGAGATCCTTGGGCGGCATGCCGTCGAGGACCCGGGGGCTGAACTTGATGCCCTTGATGTCCTTGATCTGGACCGCCTCCGCACCCCCGCCCGTCGCCAGCCGGCGGCGGGCTTCGGCAAGCTCGCGCTCGAGACGCCTGCGCTCGTCGATCAGGGCTGCGATCCGCTCCGGCGCCTCGGCTGCGGACACGTTGAGGAGATCCGCGATCTCGCGGAGCGCTTGATCGGCGCGCCCGAGATGGGCGAGCGCGGCGTCGCCTGTCAGCGCTTCGATTCGCCTGACCCCCGCCGCCACCGCCGATTCGGCGACCACCTTGAAGACCCCGATGTTGCCCGTGCGCGCGACGTGGGTGCCGCCGCAGAGCTCGGTGGAGTAGGCCCCTTCGGCGAGCACGCCCATGGAAACGACGCGGACCTCGTCGTCGTACTTCTCGCCGAAGAGCGCGAGCGCGCCGGCACCGACGGCCTCATCGGCGTCCATCAGGTGGGTGGCGACCTCGGCGTTGCGGCGAATCTGGGCGTTCACGTCCGCCTCGACGGCCACCAGCTCTTCGGCGGTGACCGCCTTCAAGTGGCTGATGTCGAAGCGCAGCCGGTCGGGCGCCACGAGAGAGCCCTTCTGGACCACGTGATCGCCGAGACGGCTCCGGAGCGCCGCGTGCAGGAGATGGGTGGCCGAGTGGTTGGCCCTGAGCCGCGCCCTTCGCGGCCCGTCCACGATCATGCGCACGTCGTCGCCGACGCGCATAACACCGGACTCGATCTTCGCCGCGTGGGCATGCACGTCGCCAGCCCGATTATGGGTGTCCAAGACAATTGCCCCGGTGCCGGTGCCGATAATCGAGCCGGCGTCTCCCATCTGGCCGCCGGATTCGGCGTAAAACGGCGTCTGGTTGACGACGATCGCCACTTCATCTCCGGCGCCGGCTTCGTCGACCCGTTCGCTCCCTTTCAGGATCGCCGTGATCTTCGCTTCCGCGGTTTCGGTCTGGTAGCCCAGGAACTCGGTTGCGCCCACGGATTCGCGGACGTCGAACCAGACCGCCTCGGTCGCTTCCTCGCCCGAACCGGTCCAACTTTTGCGCGCGTCTGCGCGGCGCTTCGCCATGGCGACGTCGAATGCGTCGACGTCGACGCCCATGTTCTTCGCCTTGAGCGCATCCTGGGTCAGATCCAACGGAAAGCCGTAGGTGTCGTACAGCTTGAAGGCAACCTCGCCTGGAAGATCGGTTCCGGGCGCGCTGTCGGCGGTGGCGACATCGAGGAGGCGCAAGCCGCGCGCGAGCATTTCGAGGAAGCGGCTCTCTTCGAGCTTCAGGGTCTCGGTGATCAAGGCTTCCGCGTGGCGAAGCTCAGGGTACGCGCCGCCCATGGCGTTGACCAGGTTAGGCACCAAGCGCCACAGAACCGGTTCGGCGACGCCGATCATCTGCACGTGGCGCATGGCTCGGCGCATGATGCGGCGCAGCACGTAGCCGCGCCCCTCGTTCGAAGGCAGCACCCCGTCGGCGATCAGGAAGCCGCTCGCGCGCACGTGATCGGCGATGACCCTGTGCGAGACCGCGTGGGGACCGCCGGTTTCGGTGCCGGTCGCATGCGCCGACGCCTCGATCAGATCGGCGAAAATGTCGATGGCATAGTTGTCGTGGGTTCCCTGAAGGACGGCGGCGATCCGCTCGAGCCCCATGCCGGTGTCGATCGAGGGCCTGGGAAGCTCGGCCCGCTCATCCGGCCCAAGCTGCTCGAACTGCATGAAGACCAGGTTCCAGATCTCGATGAAGCGGTCGCCTTCGGCATCCGGGCTACCGGGCGGCCCGCCGGGAACGCCGGCGCCGTGGTCGTAGAAGATCTCGGAACACGGGCCGCACGGGCCGGTCTCGCCCATGGACCAGAAGTTATCGGCGGTCGCGATGCGCAGAACCCGGTCATCGGGCAGGCCGGCGATCTTCCGCCAGTGCGCGTGGGCCTCGTCGTCGTCGGCGAACACGGTGACCAAAAGGTGCTCAGGCGGCAGGCCGAACTCCTTGGTGACCAGGTTCCAGGCGAGCTCGATGGCGACGTCCTTGAAGTAGTCGCCGAAGGAGAAGTTACCGAGCATCTCGAAGAACGTGTGGTGGCGGGCGGTGTGGCCCACGTTTTCCAGGTCGTTGTGCTTGCCGCCGGCGCGCACGCACTTCTGGGAGGTAGCGGCGCGCGTGTAGGTGCGCTTCTCGGCGCCGGTGAAGACGTTCTTGAACTGCACCATGCCCGAGTTGGCGAACATCAGCGTCGGGTCGTTGCGCGGCACAAGCGGGCTCGAGGCGACGACCTCGTGGCCGTTCTGCCGGAAATAGTCGAGGAAAGTCTGGCGGACGTCGTTGGTCGCGGTCATAGGATCACTATAGGGGGCGCGCGCCGCGAAATACAGGCAGGGGCGCGTCGAAGACCGGCGCCCAAGGCCCGCGCCCTAGCTCCGCGGACGAAGCGGGCGGCCAAGGCAGGCGGAGGTTGCGGGCGAAAGATCTTCGAGCGTAAGCAGGTTTGCACCGGCGCCCACCCAACCAATCGCCGGTTTCGGCAACGCGATGCGTCGCCGCGTGCGTGCTGCCCGATCGGTGCACGATTCCGGCGTCGTGACCGGGCCGGGCCGGGCCCAATTTGGCCTCCGACGCCCCACTTGGTGGGCTATGGTGGGCTACGGGCCGGCTTCGAGCGCTTCTGCGGACCGCTAGCGCTTGCCCGCCGCGGCCTTGGCCGCGCGCGCCTACTCGACCGCGCGGGCGGGCGGCTCGCCGGGGCCCAGCGGAGCCGTGTCCGCCTCGTCCGCATCGGCCGCTTCGTCGTCGCCGTGCACCATCATGGCGTCCGAGACGAGGCCCGCGTTGGTGCGGATCGCGGTTTCGATCCGGTCCGCCACGTCGGTGTGCTCCTTAAAGTATCGCTTGGCGTTCTCGCGGCCCTGGCCGATGCGTTCGGAATCGTAGGAGAACCACGAGCCCGACTTCTCGACGACGCCTGCCTTGACGCCCAAATCGATCAGCTCGCCCGCCTTGGAGATGCCTTCGCCGTACATGATGTCGAACTCGACGATCTTGAAGGGCGGCGCCACCTTGTTCTTCACCACCTTGACCCGGGTCTGGTTGCCGACCACTTCGTCGCCGTTCTTGATGGCGCCGATGCGGCGGATGTCCATGCGCACCGAGGAATAGAACTTGAGCGCGTTGCCCCCCGACGTGGTCTCGGGGCTGCCGAACATCACGCCGATCTTCATGCGGATCTGGTTGATGAAGATGATCAGGCACCTCGAGCGCGCCACCGAAGACGTGAGCTTGCGCAGCGCCTGGCTCATGAGCCGGGCCTGGAGGCCGACGTGGGTGTCGCCCATTTCGCCCTCGAGCTCGGCGCGCGGCACGAGCGCCGCAACGCTGTCGATCACCAAAACCTCGACGGCGCCCGAGCGCACCAAGGTGTCGGCGATCTCAAGAGCTTGTTCGCCGGCGTCGGGCTGCGAGATCAAAAGCTCGTCCAGATTGACGCCGAGTTTGTGCGCATAGGCCGGATCCAGCGCGTGCTCGGCGTCGACGAAGGCGCAGGTGCCGCCCGTCTTCTGGGCCTCGGCGACCACCTGGAGCGCGAGGGTCGTCTTGCCCGAGCTTTCGGGACCGTAAATCTCGACGACGCGCCCGCGCGGCAGCCCGCCGATGCCGAGCGCGATGTCGAGCCCGATCGAGCCGGTGGAGACCGATTCGATGTCGACGGCGGTCTCGCTCTGGCCGAGGCGCATGATCGAGCCCTTGCCGAACGCGCGTTCGATCTGGCCGACGGCGGCATCCAGCGCCTTGTTCTTGTCCATCGCGTCCTTGTCCACCAAGCGCAGTGCGGTCTCAGGCATGGCGTTTCCCCTTTATTCCATACGGGTGGCCGGCATGCAACGCGGACCCGTGTGCCTGATTTGTTCCCATATCGGCACGAACAAGTCAACCCCCTGTTTCGCAGGCGAAAAAGGGCCTGTGTTCTCAATATGTTCGAGAATCCTGGGTGCGCGATTGTATACTTAACTGCCATGGGCGATTCGCATAAAAAGAACCGACAGATCGGCACCGCTGCCTCACAAGGGGCGGCGCAGCTTACGTTTGAAGAAGTCGAAGCGGGCGCTAGGGCGCTGGAGGCTTGTCAGGCAAATCCTGATTTAGTGGGAAGGGATAATTTCCTTGGGGAAACAGCGGCGCGCGTTTATCTGGCGATGCGATCCGCTGCTCCCTCGCCCAATAAACGATATCGTGGAACGTGCGGCTGATATCCAGCAGCGTGTCGGCGAGGTCGCCGACATCGGCCGCTGTTTTCGATGTTTCTTGATCCTTGCGAAAGGGGCGATATGAGGCCAACTGTGCTGCTCCGTCTGGGTCCGTTTTCCCCCACACGTAGTGTATGATCTTGTTCCTTTCGGAGCGTGCCTCTTCAACGTTGGTTTTGAACGCTGCAATCTCGTCTTGATACCAAGGGAACCTATCTAGGGCCAGGACCCATTAATTTTCTGTTCAGCATTTTTGCCGATGATGATGATCCTGTTCAAGGAGGACATCACAT
>JASLLV010000086.1 GCA_030746935.1 Rhodospirillales bacterium
TTGCGATCGATCTCGACAGAAGTAACAGGGAGCTGCATTTGATGAACTTCGATAACCGTGGACAACGATCCAACTATCCCGATCTTGACGCGGCGGAGAACACCGCGCGGATGCGGACACTAGGCGGACACGAAAAAAGAGAGAGCCGACGCTTCCACGACAGCTCCATTAAGTAATTGATTATTATGTAGAATTGGTGGGCGCAGTAGGACTCGAACCTACGACCCGCTGATTAAGAGTCAGCTGCTCTGCCAACTGAGCTATGCGCCCAACGCCCGCGGAGCGTGGCATATAACAAAGCCGACCTCGGTTGTCGATGGTCCGCCCCGATGCGGCCGCGCCCGCATCAAGGCTCGTCCTCGAGGCCGCGGCGGGGGATCTCCACGTCGCGATGAACGTAGACGCCGAGTACGAGCCCGAAGCCGAACAACACCGTCAGCATGGCCGTCCCGCCGTAAGAGACCAACGGAAGCGGGGCGCCCACGACGGGGATCAGCCCCGTCACCATTGCGATGTTGACGAAGACGTAGAGGAAGAAAGTCGTCATCACGCCCATGGCGAGCAGGCGCGCGAACTGGCTTCTCGCCCGAAGCGCGATGGCGACCCCGTACGCCAGCAGGACGAAATAGAGGCCGAGCAGCACCAGCGCGCCGATCAGCCCGAACTCCTCGGCGTACATGGTAAAGATAAAGTCCGTCTGGCGCTCGGGCAGGAAGCTCAAATGGCTCTGGGTGCCCTGCAGGAATCCGCGTCCGAACACACCGCCCGAGCCGAGCGCGATCTTGGATTGGATGATGTGGTAACCGGCGCCCAAGGGATCGCTCTCGGGATCGAGGAAGGAGAGCACGCGTTGGCGCTGGTAGTCGTGCAGGAACCGCCAGATTACCGGTACCGCCGCCAACGCCGCCACGCCAACGGCAGCGAAAACGCGGAGCCGCACGCCGGCAAGAAAAAACATCGCCACTCCGATGGCCAACACCATCGCCGCGGTCCCGAGGTCCGGCTGGCGCATAATCAGCACCGCCGGCGCGACCACCAGCGGCAACGGCACGATGAGATGGCGGAGGCGGCCAGCGTTCTCGGCCCGCACCCCGTGAAAATAGCGCGCAAGCGCGAGCACAACGCCGATCTTCATGAGCTCGGACGGTTGCACGGCGAAGACGCCGAGGTCGATCCAGCGCCGCGCGCCCATCCCCTCCGATCCCACCACCTCGACCGCCACCAAAGCAGCCAAGACGGCCAGATAGAAGACATAGGCGCCGCGCAACCAGTGGCGCACGTCAACCAGGGCGACGCCTAGCATGATCACAAGGCCGGCCGCGAAGCGCACTATCTGGCGGCTGGCCCAGGGATCGAGCCGTCCGTTGGCAGCCGAATACAACATAGCGAAACCGATCCCGGCGACGGCGGCGACCAAGAGGACGAACAACCAGTTGAGCGAGAGCAGCTTTCGCCAAAGTGTCAATTCGGGCCGGTTGAAAGCGTCGTTCGCCATGCGTCGTGTTCCCAGATATTCCCGGCCGGTCGCGCCTATCCGCCCTCGGCGGCGGGGGATACGGACGATCGTGTGCCCTGACGCCCGTCATCGCGGCGCTCGCCGAGCAGGCGCGTCGCCGGAGCCCGGCGCTGGACCTCGTTCAACACGTCGCGGGCGATGGGCGCCGCCACCTTGGATCCGCCGCCGCCGTGCTCGACCACCACCGCAATCGCGTAAGCCGGCTCGTGAACGGGCGCGAACCCAACGAATACCGCGTGGTCGCGCATCTCCCACGGCAGGTCCTCGTTCTTGCGGATTCCCTGCTCGCGCTCGGCGCGGCTGATGCGGCGCACCTGCACGGTCCCGGTCTTGCCGCCCATTTCGTAGCCGGGTCGCTCGATGCGGGCGCGGTGAGCCGTACCCTCCGGCGCGTTGACGACGCCGGAAAGCGCGCGACGCAGCAGCTCGAGATTGGCGCGCTCGAAGCCGAGAGTCACGAATTCCGCGTCCCCGGCGCCTACCCGCACCTCGTCGGCGTCGGCGCTGACCGGGGGACGGGTCACGAACGGCGTCAGCGTGTTCCCGCCGTTGACGGCGCGCGCGATCATCACCGCGAGCTGCAACGGCGTTGCCAGAAGATAGCCCTGACCAATCCCGGTGATCACCGTCTCGCCCGGCTGCCAGGCACCGCCGATGACCGCCTGCTTCCACTCGCGCGTCGGCACCAGCCCGCCCTCCTCGCCGGGAAGGTCGATGCCCGTAGGCCGTCCGAGACCGAGTCGCTCGGCCATGGCGGCGATACGGTCGATGCCGGTGCGCTTGGCGACCTCGTAGAAGAAGACATCGCACGATTCGACGAGCGCCTGCGCGGTCTCGATCCAGCCGTGGCCGAAACGGCTCCAGCAGTGGAACTTGGAATCGCCGAGCGTCATCTCGCCGGAGCAGAAGATCCGCGTCTTCGGCGTGATCACGCCGGCCTCGAGGGCGGCGAGCGCGACCACGATCTTGAAGGCGGAGCCGGGCGCGTATTGGCCCGCGATTGCCTTGTTGATCAGCGGCGCGCGCGGATTCGCCATCAGCCGCCGCCACGCTTCGACGCTCAGGCCCCGGTTGAACGGGTTCGGATCGAAGCTCGGGGTCGAGGCCATGGCGAGCACCTCACCCGAATGGACGTGGATCACGACGCATGCCCCGCTCTCGTCCGCCAGTCGCCGGTGGGCGAATCTTTGTAGCTCCAGATCCAGCGACAGCGCGATCTCGGCGCCGGGCTGACCCTCGCGGCGGTTGAGCTCGCGGATGACGCGGCCGAAGGCGTTGACCTCCACCTGGGAGCTGCCGCCCGAACCGCGAAGGTTCGCATCGTACGTCATTTCGACCCCGGTCCTGCCGACGCGGAACTCGGGCAGCTGCAGCAACGGATCGCCCCCCACCTCATCTTCGGAGACGGCGGCGACGTACCCAAGTACGTGCGCGGTATCCGGACCATGAGGATAGTCGCGGCTCTGGCCGACCTCGATCAGGACTCCGGGCAGATCGGGGGCGTTGACCTCGACGCGGGCGACCTCCTCCCAGCTCAGGTTTTCGCGGATGGTCACGGGAACGAAGCCGCGCCGCCGATTCGCCTCGCGAAGGGTGCGGCGGCGGTCGCCGGCGGCGAGCGCGATCAAGCGGCCGAGCGAATCCAGGGTCGCTTCCACGTCGGCGGCCTGCTCGGGGATGACGACGATCCGGTAATTCTGGCGGTTGACCGCGAGCGGCGCCCCGAACCGATCGACGATGCGTCCACGCGGCGGCGCCAACAATCGCAGATTGATCCGGTTCTCGTCGGCAAGCGTCTTGTAGCGCTCGGATTCGAGTACTTGGAGGTAGTAGAGCCGGGCCCCGAGGGCAGAGAACAGAACGAACTTGCCGCCGGCAAGCAGCGCGGCCCGCCGGCTGAACACGTGATGGCGGTCCGCGTCGCGGCGCATGCTAGAGCACTATCGGGCTAGATTGAACCATTTGACCGGGGTCATTTTGCGCCGTGGCTAGGCGCGCCTCGCATGGCGATATGGGGCATCGGCAAAGATGCGCGGGCGACGCCACGGCACAAGAGGACCAGGCCTTCGGTGGGGCGGATCGGCTCCCCGGAATCGTTGCGGCCCTCGCCCGATGGCTCCGCATCGCGCTTCGCGCCGCGCCTGCCCGGAATGCCGATTTGCCACCATCAAATTGATTCAATCTAGCCGGATAGTACTCTAGTTCCGCTGCAGGTACGCCCGCTGCCAGCGGAGCAGGATCCAAGCCAGGATCGGGAAGCAACCCAGCGTCGTCAGGTACTGGAACACGATCGCTTCCGGCGCCAGCAAGGTCATCTCGAAGAGCGACACCAGCACCCACGTCTGGAGCGCCGCGACCGCGGCCGTCAGCGCGAACCCGAGCCACGCGATCCAGAACGGCTTACCGAGAAGGAAGCGGCGCTGGGCCGCCACCACGCCGTAGACCGTGAGGAAGACGAGCGCGTTGACGCCGATCGGTGTGCCACCAAGCGTGTCGACCAGAAGCCCGATCATGAAGACCGCGATCGCGGGCAGAAGCTCGGGACGGTTGACCGCCCAATGGTAGACGGCCATCAGAGGAAAGAGCGGCGCGATTCTCGCGTATCCCGGGATATGGGCGGGAACGATGCTAATCAACACGAGGACCAGCGTGATCGCAAACGGCGAGCACTTGCGGGCGAGCGCGTCCAGCTTGATCCACAGGCCTTGTTTCACGGGAACGCCCGCTGCGTGTTCGCGCCGTCCATTGCCGCCGGCTTCGAATCGAGAACGCCGTCGAGGCCGAAATCCACGACGCGTACGTATTCGAGACGATCGCGGCGAACGAAGGGCTGCACACGGATGCCGCCGTCGCTCACCGAGGCGACGACGCCGACCGGGAATCGCGGCGGCAGCACGCCCCCGTGACCCGAGGTGACAACACGCTCGCCGGGCGTGACGACGGCCCCCGGCGGCAAGTGGATCAGACGCGGCTGATCGCTGTTGTCGCCGGTGAGAATCGCCCGCGTCGCCGATGTTTCCAGAAGCACGGGGATGCGCGAGTTCAAATCGGTAATCAAAAGGACGCGCGCCGAGCGTTGCCCGACGCCGGCGATCCGTCCCACCAGCCCATCGCCGGTCACGACCGCCGGTCCCTTGCGCACCCCGTCGCGGGCGCCGGCATTGAGAATCAGGCTCTGGGCGTACGCGCCGCCGGTGTCGGCGATGACCCGGGCGCTGACGAAGTGGGCACCGGGTCCAGGCTTGAAGTTGAGGATGCGCTTGAGATCTGCGTTCTCGGCCTGCATGCGCAGCGCCGCAGTCTGCCACTGCACCAGCCGGACGCGCTCTTCCCTGAGACGCAGGTTCTCGGCCCTGAGCTCGACCAGCATCTGCGCCTGCTCAACGATCTCCGAGACCGCGGCCACGGGTCGCGAAACGAGGTCCATTATCGGAGCGACAGCGTCGGTAACGTGGATCCGCACGCGTTCCAGAAGAACCGCGTCAGCCTTCGCCAGCAGCATCAGCGCGAACGCCGAAACCACCAGCCCCGCATAGGCAAAGCGTTGCGCAGCGCTCTTGATCGGCGCCGCTATTCGATAGATCGGACGCGTGCGCTCGTCCACCGCGCTTCCCCGCTCCGATTACGCTCCATTCGGGCGCACACCCGAACCGTCATTAGGACGAATTCATGACCAGTTTCTTAACATCGAGACGCCTGCCGTCGGGGCGTCAATAGCCCGTGACGAGGACGTTCTTCAGGGTTTTCATTTCTTCAAGCGCCCGCCCGGTCCCGAGAACGACGCAGCTCAACGGGTCGTCCGCCAATGAGACAGGCAGACCCGTCGCGTGCCTGAGCACGTAATCCATGTTTCCGAGCAGCGCGCCCCCGCCCGTCAGCACGATACCCTTGTCGACCATATCGGCCGCCAGCTCGGGCGCGGTGTGTTCGAGCGCCACCTTGACCGATTCGATGATGGCGCCGATCGGCTCGGCCATGCTTTCGGCGATCTCGCGCTCGCTGAGGATCAGTTCCTTGGGCACGCCGTTCATCAGATCGCGGCCGCGAATCTCCATGGTGGCGCCGTCGCCGTCCTCGGGTGGGTAGGCGGAGCCGATCTCTTCTTTGATGCGCTCGGCGCTGCTCTCGCCGACCAGCAGGTTATGGTTGCGGCGGATGTAGGCGATGATGGCTTCGTCCATCTTGTCGCCGCCGATGCGCACCGAGCGCGAAAAGACGATGCCGCCCAACGACAGAACCGCCACTTCGGTGGTGCCGCCGCCGATGTCGACGACCATCGAGCCGGTCGGCTCGGTCACCGGGAGTCCGGCGCCGATGGCCGCCGCCATCGGCTCCTCGATCAGAAACACCCGCCTCGCACCGGCGCTTTCGGCGGACTCCTGGATCGCGCGCCGCTCGACCGCGGTCGACCCGGACGGTACGCAGACGATGACCTGGGGGCTGGCGAAACTGCGGCGGTTGTGAACCTTGCGGATGAAATGCTTGATCATCTCTTCTGAGACTTCGAAGTCGGAGATGACGCAGTAGCGATAGTGACGAATGGCGCGGATGTTGCCGGGCGTGCGGCCCAGCATCAGCTTGGCGTCCTCGCCCACCGCCAGCACCTGCTTGCGGCCTCGGGCCTCGGTGATGGCGACGACCGAGGGCTCGTTGAGCACGATGCCGCGCCCCTTCACGTAGACGAGCGTGTTCGCCGTTCCAAGATCGATGGCCATATCGGCCGAAAGAAATCCAAACAATCCCGCAAACATTCTCTTGTCACACTGCTTTACGAGGCCGATTCGCATGGTGCCGGAGACGCGGCTCCGGCACCACCGAAGGACGGCCGAGGACGGCCTGGGCGCGTCACGCGCTCAGCGCCGGCGGTTCCGTCTTCTCGCGTTTGACCACGAGCTTGTTGAGCGCGCTGATATACGCCTTCACCGACGCTACCATGGTGTCGGTGTCGGCGCCCAGGCCATTGGTCGTCTTACCTTTTTCCTCGAGCCGCACGCTCACCTCCGCTTGCGCGTCGGTCCCTTCGGTTACCGCGTGAACCTGAAAGAGCTGCAAGTTGGCATCATGCGGAAAGAGTTGCTTGATGGCGTTGAAGGCCGCGTCCACCGGGCCGTCGCCGGTCGCTTTGCAGCGCTTGACCTCACCATCGATCTCGAGCTCCAGCTCCGCCTTAGGCGGGCGATGCTTGGTTCCGCAGAGCACCTCGAGCGCGACGAGCCGAACGCGATGATCGGCGTGTCCCACCGAATCGTCGACCAGCGCGACGATGTCCTCGTTGAAGATCTCCTTCTTCTTGTCGGCCAGGTCCTTGAACCGACGGAACGCATCCTCGATGGCGTTGTCACCGAGCTCGTAGCCGAGTTCGCCAAGGCGCCGGCGAAAGGCGTGGCGCCCGGAATGCTTGCCGAGAACGATGTTCGACTTGGTCAGGCCCACGGACTCGGGCGTCATGATCTCGTAAGTGCCGGCGTGTTTCAGCACCCCGTCCTGGTGGATGCCCGCCTCGTGGGCAAAGGCGTTGGCGCCGACGATCGCCTTATTGGGCTGGACGAGGAAGCCGGTGATGGCCGAGACCAGGCGCGAGGCCTTCATGATGTCCTCGGTCCTGACGCCGGTGACGTAGGGAATGTGATCTTGGCGGGTGCGCAGCGCCATGACGATCTCTTCCATCGCGGCGTTGCCGGCCCGCTCGCCGAGCCCGTTCACCGTGCATTCCACCTGGCGCGCGCCGGCGACCACCGCGGCCAGCGAGTTCGCGACCGCGAGTCCGAGATCGTTATGGCAATGGACCGAGATCCGCGCCTTGTCGATGTTGGGAACGCGATCGAACAGCATCTGGATCAGGGACGCATACTCGTCCGGCACCGCGTAGCCGACGGTGTCGGGGATGTTGACGGTGGTGGCGCCGCAATCGATGGCGGTCTCGACGCACCGGCACATGAAGTCGTGGTCGGTGCGCGAGCCGTCCTCGCACGACCACTCCACGTCGTCGGTGAAGTTCCGGGCAAGCGTTACGCTGGCGATGACCGCCTCGTGGACTTGGTCGGGCTCCATCTGGAGCTTGTGCTTCATATGCAGCGCGCTGGTCGAAATGAAAGTGTGGATGCGCGGGCGTTCGGCCGCCCTCAGGGCCTCGGCACAGCGCTCGATATCGGGGCGCGTTGCGCGCGAGAGGCCGCAGACGGTGGACTTCTTGACTCGCTTCGCAATTTCCCGGACGGCCTCGAAATCGCCCTTGGACGCGATCGGGAATCCGGCCTCAATGATGTCGACGCCCATCTCCTCGAGAACCTCGGAGATGCGCAGTTTCTCGTTGAGATTCATCGACGCGCCGGGCGATTGCTCGCCGTCGCGAAGCGTAGTGTCGAAAATGAAGACTCGGTCGGGCTCGTTCGTCTTGCTCATGGGATTTGTCCTTCCTTCGACTCAGGTGGATTGCGGCGCAATTGCCGTGTCCGCACCCCCTGAACGCCGATCGCGCGAAATCGTGCGCGCACTCGGGCGCTCAGGGGCACCTAAGTCGAAGGCGCCGGCCGAGGCAGGGCAGAAATTCCGGCAGTGTCGGGAAACCGCGCCGCCGCTGGGCGGGCAAATCGGCCTCACGCGCATTGCGGATACCATTGATGCTGTTGCTCACCGCTGGTGTCCCTGTTCCGGAGCCGCGCTTTCGCGGGCTATCCGCCTCGTGGAAGCTCATAAAGCCAGCGGTTCAGGCCGTTTGTCAACCGGATTGTCCAAGGGCCTGTTTCATAAACCCGAACCCCGGTCGCGGCCGCCCGGCGCATGACCTTCGGGTTCAGTTGCGCGAGCGGTCCACCAGGCGATTCTCGCCGATCCAGGGCATCATGGCGCGCAGCTTCTCGCCGACCGCCTCGGCGCCGTGTTCGGCAGCGCGCCGACGCATGGCCTTGAGGCTCGGCTGCCCGGCATGGTTCTCGAGTACCCACTCGCGGGCGAAACGGCCCGATTGGATCTCGCCCAGGACCTCGCGCATGTGGCTTCGCACGCGTGCGTCGATGATCCGCGGACCCCGGGTGTGATCGCCGTATTCGGCCGTGTTGGAAACCGAATAGCGCATGTTGGCGATTCCGCCCTCGTAGATCAGATCGACGATCAGCTTCACTTCGTGCACGCACTCAAAGTAGGCCATCTCGGGTGCGTAGCCCGCCTCCACCAGCGTCTCGTAGGCCGCATAGATCAACGACGTCAATCCGCCGCACAAGATGACCTGCTCACCGAACAGATCGCTCTCGCACTCTTCGCGAAATGTGGTTTCGATGATGCCGGCGCGCCCCGATCCGATGGCCGCGGCGTACGACAACCCGATCTCGTGGGCGTTGCCTGTCGCGTCCTGATGGATCGCGAGAAGCGACGGAACGCCGGCACCTCGCTGGTATTCGGAGCGAACGGTATGGCCGGGACCCTTGGGCGCCACCATAAAGATGTCGAGGTCCGGGCGCGGCTCGATGAGGCGGAAATGGATGCTCAAGCCGTGCGCGAACGCTAGCGCAGCGCCTTCGCGCATATTCGGGCCCACGTCCTCGTCGTAAATCCGGCTCTGAAGCTCGTCGGGCGCCAGGATCATGACCACGTCGGCCCAGGTCGCCGCTTCTGCGGGGGCGAGCACGCGAAGCTTCTCGGCCTCAGCCTTGGCGACGCTGCCCGATCCCTCGCGCAGGCCCACGGCGATCTCGGCGACGCCGCTGTCGCGCAAGTTGAGCGCGTGCGCGTGACCTTGGCTGCCGTAGCCGATCACCGCGACCTTCTTGGACTTGATCAGATTGACGTCGGCGTCGCGATCGTAATAGGCGCGCATGGCCATTCCCCCTGGTAGATTTTTTGCCGCCAGCCCGAACCCGCGGAACGCTACATGGTTTCCGACCCGCGCGAGATGGCGACGACGCCGGTTCTAGACACGTCGCTCAAGCCAAGCGATTCCATGAGCTTGATGAACGCGTCAACTTTTTCGGCGCTACCGATGATCTCGAAAACAAAGGAATCATTCGTGCTGTCGAGGACGCTGGCCCGGAAGATATCGGCGATTCGCAAGGATTCCACTCGCCGGTTGCCGCGCCCGCGCACCTTGATCAGCGCGAGCTCGCGCTCGACGCGCGGGCCTTCGAGGGTCAAATCCCGGACCTTGTGAACCGGCACCAAGCGGGTCAGCTGCGCCTTGATCTGCTCGATGATCATCGGCGTGCCGGAGGTGACGATGTTGATGCGCGATAAGGACTTGTGCGGATCCACCTCGGCTACTGTCAGGCTCTCGATATTGTAGCCGCGCCCGGAAAACAGCCCGACCACGCGCGCCAGCACCCCCGCCTCGTTGTCCACCAGGACCGAGATCGTGTGCTTGTTGGTCTTCTCAGAAGGTTGTGCCACCGTGATCGCTCTCGTTTGTCGGAAGATGGCGATGGGGCCCGGTCGCGGGCTTCGTTCGCACGCAGGTGCGCGAATCCGCGGCGGCGGCCGTTGCGCCGGGCGCCCTCACACCAGAACCATGCCGTCCTCGGAAATCGGCTTCTCCGACTCATCCCCGGGCCCAAGCAGCATCTCGTTGTGGGCGGCGCCCGACGGGATCATGGGGAAGCAGTTCTCTTTCTTGTCCACCCGAATGTCGGCGATGACGGGCCGATCGACGGCGATCATTTCGTTGATCACGTCGTCGACCTCGTCCGGGCGCGTCGCGCGCAAGCCCACCGCATGGAACGATTCGGCGAGGCGGACGAAATCGGGAAGCGAATCCATGTAGCTTTCCGAGTAGCGCCCGCCGTGAAGAAGCTCCTGCCACTGGCGGACCATCCCCATGTACTCGTTGTTGATGATGAAGATCTTGACCGGCAGGCGGTGTTGGGCAGCGGTCGACATCTCCTGGATGTTCATCATAATCGACGCCTCGCCGGCAATGTCGATCACCAGCGCCTTGGGGTGCGCGACCTGCGCGCCAATGGCGGCGGGCAAGCCGTATCCCATGGTGCCGAGGCCGCCCGACGTCATCCAGTGGTTGGGCCTCTCGAACCGAAAGAACTGGGCCGCCCACATCTGGTGCTGGCCGACCTCGGTGGTGATGTAGACGTCGTCGCGGTCCTTGGTCAACTCGTACAGCCGCTGGATCGCGTACTGCGGCTTGATCAACTTCGAATCCTGGCGATAGCGCAGGCAGTCGCGGGCCCGCCACTTGTCGATCTGGGTCCACCACTTCGCCAGCGCCTTGTGATCGAGGCGCCGGCGTTTGAGCTGCCACTGCGCCAGCATTTCCTTGAGCACGTTGGCGGCGTCGCCAACGATGCCGATGTCGACGAAGACGTTCTTGTTGATCGAGGAGGGATCGATATCGACGTGTATCTTCGTCGCTTTCGGACAGAAATCGGCAATTTTGCCGGTGATCCGGTCGTCGAAGCGGGCGCCGATGTTGATCAGCACGTCGCATTGGTGCATGGCGAGGTTCGACTCGTAGGTGCCATGCATCCCCAGCATGCCGACGAACTGCGGATCCG
>JASLLV010000087.1 GCA_030746935.1 Rhodospirillales bacterium
GAACGGCGAAAGCTATCGGCTCAATCAGAGCCGCGGGCATCGAGAGCCGAACGCTGGCTGACCCGACCACCTCGCGTCCGCTTGCCCCCGTGGGTCCACAGGCCCCCCCACGCGCGCCGCCACGTTAGCCCTGTGGGGGGGCACGCCGCGGCGCGCGCGGATCCCTCCCGTGGACTACGGGGACAAGCCGCAAACACCGAGTGGCCCAATTTTACGCCGCCATCTGGCCCCTTTTTGCGCCGCCGTTGACACCCCCTTTCCTTGCAATACGGTCCGCCGGAATCGCCGTAGGTGACACCAAGAAAACATGCGAAATGCCCCGGGGCAGTTTCCGCAAGCCACCCCGGGGTCCGGCGGCGGTTGGGGCCCCAACGCCCGTCGTCGCTCGGCGCCCCGTTTATGAATTGGACCCGGGGCCGGCCCGGGACCGGCGATCATCGCTCAGCCGAACGCGACGTCGACGATCTCGTAAGCCTTGCTGCCGCGCGGCGTTGTGACCTCGACCACCTCGCCCGTGGACTTGCCGATCAGCGCGCGGGCCAGCGGCGAGGTAACGGAAAGTCGGCCGGCGTTGATCTCGGCCTCGTGCGAGCCGACGATCAGGTAGGTGGACTCCTCGCCGGTATCCTCATCCGTCAATTTGACGGTGGCGCCGAACCGGACGATGTCGCCGCTCAGGTTCGAGGTGTCGATCACCTCGGCCCGGCTGGTGATGTCCTCGAGCTCGGCGATGCGGCCTTCGATGAAGCTCTGGCGCTCGCGTGCCGCGTGGAATTCGGCGTTCTCGGAAAGATCGCCGTGTTCGCGTGCCGTCCCAATGGCGCGGATGATGGCCGGCCGTTCCTCGGACTTGAGCCGCTTGAGCTCGTGTTCCAATTCGGCGAGGCCGGCGGAAGTCATTGGAATCTTTTCCATTACCCTTCCTTGCGAGCACGCGGTCGTTGATTCACCGACCCAAGGCGCGTGCGCCAGCGCGGTGGGCGCCGGCGCGAACCGGGTCAGGACGTTCCGGTAAAATAGGACTGCAGCGGCGTCACATCAAGCCTGCCACGGCGCAGCGCCTCGATGGCGCCGACCGCCGCCGAAGCACCCGCGATAGTCGTATAATACGAAATATTGTGCATGATCGCAGATCGCCGGACGCTGTAACTGTCGGCGATAGATTGCGCGCCTTCGGTTGTATTGATGATCAAATCGACTTCGCCAGAGATGATGGCGTCAACGCAATGGGGCCGACCTTCGAGCACTTTGTTGACGCGCCGCACCCGAAGTCCTTCCGAGGTGAGGAATTGGCTCGTACCCGCTGTCGCCATGATCGCGAAGCCCATCTCCGACAAACGCTCGGCAAGCAGATTTGCGGCGTCCTTGTCGCGGTCCTTGACCGAGATGAATACGGTACCGCCGCTCGGAAGGGGGTTGCCCGCGGCAAGTTGCGACTTGGCGAACGCGCGGCTGAAGTCCGAATCGATCCCCATGACCTCGCCGGTGGACTTCATCTCAGGCCCTAAAATCACGTCCACGTCCGGAAAGCGGGCGAAGGGAAAGACTGCCTCCTTTACCGCGACGTGGGCGTTGGTCGGCCCCGGCTTCAGCTCGAAGTGCTTCAGCTTCTCGCCGGTCATGACGCGGGCGGCGATCTTGGCGACGGGGACGCCGGTCGCTTTGGCCACGAACGGAACCGTGCGACTCGCGCGCGGGTTCACCTCGAGCACGTAGATTTGATTCTCCTTGATCGCGAACTGGACGTTCATGAGGCCGACTACGCCCAGCGCGAGCGCCAGTGCCTCGGTCTGGCGGCCAAGCTCGGCGAGCGTCGCCCCATCGAGCGAATGGGGCGGCAGCGAACACGCCGAATCGCCTGAATGGATCCCGGCCTCTTCGATGTGCTGCATGATCCCGGCGACGAAGACGTCTGTGCCGTCGCTGATGGCATCGACGTCGATCTCGATGGCGTCGGCGAGGTACGAATCGATCAGGACAGGGGATTCGCCCGAAACGTGGACCGCTTCGTGGATGTAGACGTCGAGCGAGGCGTGGTCGTGGATTATCTCCATCGCCCGGCCGCCGAGGACGTAAGAGGGGCGGATTACAAGGGGGAAACCGACCGCGTCCGCCGCCCGTTTCGCTTCTGCCGGCGATCGGGCGACGCCGCTTGCCGGTTGGCGCAGCCCGAGTCGGTTCAAAAGGGCTTGAAACCGCTCGCGGTCCTCGGCCAGGTCGATGGCGTCCGGTGCGGTGCCGAGGACCGGAATCCCTGCCTCGGCCAGCGCTGAGGCCAGCTTGAGCGGCGTCTGGCCGCCGAACTGGACGATCACGCCCCGCAAGCGCCCGTGCCGCTTCTCGACTTCGATCAGCTCGATCACGTCCTCGGCCGTCAGGGGTTCAAAGTAAAGGCGGTCGGAGGTGTCGTAATCGGTCGATACGGTTTCGGGGTTGCAGTTGACCATGATCGTTTCCAGGCCCGCCTCGCTGAGCGCGTAGGCCGCATGCACGCAACAGTAGTCGAACTCGATTCCCTGGCCGATCCGGTTCGGTCCCCCGCCCAGGATCACCACCTTGTCGCGGTCCGAAGATTCCGCTTCGCATTCGGGCACATCAAAGCCGTCACCCGCGTACGCCGAATACAAGTACGGCGTGCGCGAGGGGAACTCGGCCGCGCAGGTATCGACCCGCTTGAAGACGGGGCGAACGCCGAGGGCGCGCCGGCGTTCGGCCACTTTGTCCGGCGCGAGGCCGCTCAGCGTCCCCAGCCGGGCGTCGGCGAAGCCCAGTTTCTTGAGCGCGAGCATCCCCGGTGCGGTCTCGGGAAGCCCGTTGGCGCGGACGTCGCGCTCGACGGCGACCAGCTCGGCGATCCTGTCCAAGAACCAGGGGTCGTACTTGCATGCGGCATGGATTTCGGCGGTCGAAAGGCCCTCGCGATAGGCCTGGGCGATCAGAAGAACTCGGTCGGGACGCGGGGTCGCGAACGCCGCCAGGATTGCCGCCGCCGGACCGCCGGCGACGCCGGCATCCAGTCCCGGATAGGCGCTGGCGTCGATCTCGTCGAGCCCGGTCAGCCCCGTCTCCATGGACCGAAGGCCCTTTTGAAGGGATTCCTGAAACGTCCGCCCGATGGCCATGGCCTCGCCCACCGATTTCATCGACGTGGTGAGCAAGGGCTTGGTGCTGGGGAATTTCTCGAACGTAAAGCGTGGGATCTTGGTGACCACGTAGTCGATGGTCGGCTCGAACGACGCCGGGGTCACGCCGGTGATGTCGTTCACCAGCTCGTCGAGGGTGTAGCCGACCGCGAGCCGGGCGGCGATTTTGGCGATGGGGAATCCGGTCGCCTTGGAGGCGAGCGCCGACGATCGCGAGACCCGGGGATTCATCTCGATGACCACCATGCGCCCCGATGCAGGCTCGACGGCGAACTGGACGTTCGAGCCTCCGGTATCGACCCCGATCTCGCGCAATACCGCGATCGCGGCGTTGCGCAAGATCTGGTACTCCTTATCGGTGAGCGTCAGCGCCGGCGCCACGGTGATCGAATCGCCGGTGTGGATCCCCATGGGATCGACATTCTCGATCGAGCAGACGACGATGCAGTTGTCGGCGCGGTCGCGTACCACTTCGAGCTCGTACTCTTTCCAGCCCAACACCGATTCTTCCACCAGCACCTCGCGCACCGGCGAGGTCGAAAGCCCGTTCGCCACGATTGCCTCGAATTCGTCGCGGTTGAAGGCGATTCCGCCGCCGATGCCGCCAAGGGTGAACGAGGGGCGGATGACCAACGGCAAGCCCAATACGTGAAGCGCCTCGAGACCCTCATCCAGCGAACGCACGAGGCGGCTCTTCGGGCAGGCCAGCCCGATGCGAGCAACGGCGTCGTGGAACTGCTGGCGGTCCTCGGCTTTGGCGACCACGTCGGCGCTGGCGCCTATCAGCTCGACCCCGTAATCGTCGAGGGCGCCGCGGCGGGCCAGATCCATCGCCGCGTTCAGGCCGGTTTGGCCGCCCATGGTGGGAAGCAGGGCGTCGGGCCGCTCGCGCTCGAGCACGCGCTCGAGTATCTCGGGCGTGATCGGCTCCACGTAGGTGGCGTCCGCGAACTCGGGGTCGGTCATGATGGTGGCGGGGTTGGAGTTGACCAGGATGACCCGGTAACCCTCGTCGCGAAGCGCCTTGCAGGCCTGGGTGCCGGAATAGTCGAACTCGGACGCCTGGCCGATGACGATGGGGCCGGCGCCGACCACGAGGATCGATTCGATATCGGTGCGCTTAGGCATCCCGGGGCGCCAATCCAAGGCCGCGGCAAAGGGCTTCGACCCTCTTCGACAGGGGAGTACCCCATGCGGAACGCCTGATCACCCGGAGGTTCCGCCTGCAGTCGCCGGGTTCCGCATCAGCGCGACGAAGCGCTCGAACAGATGATGGCTGTCCTGGGGGCCCGGCGAGGCCTCGGGGTGATACTGCACCGAAAAGACCGGCCGGCCTTTCACGGCGATCCCCTCGAGGCTGCCGTCGAAGAGCGAACGGTGGGTTTCGACGACGCCTGCGGGCAATGAATCGCTGACGACCACGAAGCCGTGGTTCTGGCTCGTGATCTCGACCCGTCCGGTGCTCAATTCCTTGACCGGCTGGTTGGCGCCGCGGTGGCCCAGGTGCATTTTCGCGGTTCTGGTGCCGAGTGCCAGCGCCAAGAGCTGGTGGCCGAGGCAAATGCCGAAGATCGGGATCGCGGTGTCGAGAAGGGCGCGGATCACGGGCGTGGCGTAAACGCCGGTCGCGGCCGGATCGCCGGGGCCGTTGGAGAGGAAGATCCCGTCGGGCTGGCGGCCCAGGATGTCTTCGGCCGAAGCGTCCGCCGGCACTACGCTGACCCGGCAGCCGGCGTTCGCCAGGCATCTCAGGATATTTCTCTTGGCGCCGTAGTCGACGGCGACCACGTGAAACCGGGGCTCGGTTAGCTGCCCGAAGCCCGCGCCCATCCGCCATACGCTCTCGTCCCAGGCGTAGCTCTGGCGACAGCTCACCTCAAGCGCCAGGTCCATCCCCTCGAGGCCGGGCCAAGCCTGCGCCGTTTCGATCAGCGCGTCGACGTCGAGGCCGCCGCCGGCCTCGGCGTGGGCGACGACGCCGTTGGGGGCCCCGCCGTCGCGAATGCGCCGCGTCAGGCGCCGGGTATCGACGCCGGCGAGGCCGATCAGGCCGTGGGCCGAAAGCCAATCGTCGAGGTGGCCGCGCGCGCGCCAGCTGCTCGGCTCGGTGATGGCGGTGCTGAGCACGCAACCGCGCGCCGCCGGCGTCGTGGTCTCGAGGTCTTCCGGGTTGGTGCCGACGTTGCCGATGTGGGGAAAAGTGAAAGTGATGATCTGGCCCGCGTACGACGGATCCGTCAGTATCTCTTGATAGCCGGTCACCGAGGTGTTGAAGCAGACCTCGCCCACCGCGGCGCCCGTGGCGCCGCAGCCCCGGCCCCAGTAGACGGCGCCGTCGGCGAGCACCAGAGCCGCGTTCGCACCCGGGGGTTGGCGCACGCGCGCGCCTTTTGGACGCGCCGTCGCCGTGGGGGCGTCGCTGTGGGGCATGAGCGGCGGATCCTTTCGTTGGTCCGCGAGGCCGTGTGAAAGTCGCTCGCGAAGCACGACGGCCGCGCCACGAATCGGCGCCGCAATGCGCTTCGGCGAGCGAGCGATGTATTAAGCAAAAGCCGTGCCGCCGTCAAGCGGCGGGCGGATTGAATCATCTTTTGTTTTCAATATGTTGGAATCGCGCTATCGTTTGCCTTTTGTGATGAATTTCGCTAACGTCCCGTCTTCTCCCGCCCAGGAACACCGAGTACCGCCATGCTCCGCGAGGAGCTCAGCGTCGCCTTGAAAGAAGCCATGAAGGCCAGGGACGAGCTTTCCGTGGCGACCGTGCGGCTGATTCTTGCCGCCCTCAAGGATCGCGACATCGCCGCTCGAAGCAAGGGCAACCTCGAGGGGGTTTCCGACGACGAAATCCTGGTGATGCTGCAATCCATGATCAAGCAGCGCCACGAGAGCATCGCCATGTACGAGAAGGGCGGACGCCCGGAACTTGCGCAGCGCGAGGCGGACGAGATCGAAGTGATCAAGCGCTTCCTCCCCGCCCAGCTCGGCGAAGACGAGACCCGCGCCGCCGTCGACGCCGTGATTGCCGAGATCGACGCCCACAGCCTCAAGGACATGGGGCAGATCATGGGTGAGCTCAAGCAACGCCACGCGGGCCGCATGGACTTCGCCAAGGCCAATGCGATGGTCAGATCGGCACTTGAAAAAGGGTGACCGCGGGCGTTCGGCGTGCCCTGTGAATCCCGTTAATCGCGGGGACAACACGCTCTATTTGGAATCCCGCTTCGCGGCTAGAATGGGCGGGTTCGGCTTCCTTCGCCCGCGGCCGGCGCCATCAGATTTGGGTTGTGACGTCTATGGCGATACCTGATTCCTTTCTCGAGGAGCTGTGCGGCCGGGTCGGTCTCGCCGACGTCATCGGCCGGCACGTGAAGCTGATCCGTCGGGGCCGCGAGTACACCGGGCTTTGCCCGTTCCACGAGGAGAAGACGCCGTCATTCACGGTCAACGAGGAGAAGGGGTTTTTCCACTGCTTCGGCTGCGGGGCGCACGGCGGCGTCATCGATTTCGTCATGCAGGTCGAAAACCTTCCGTTTCGCGAGGCCGTTGCGCGCCTGGCGTCGGCCGCCGGCATGCGCATGGCGGAAGAGACGCCCGAGGAACGCGTCCGTGCCGACGCCCGCGAAAGCGCCTACGGCGTGGTCGAGAAAGCCGCCGCCTATTTCGAGAAATGCCTGCGCATGCCCGAAGGTGCGGCGGCGCTCGCGTATCTCGGCGGGCGCAAGCTTGACGACGGAACCATCGCCCGCTTTCGACTGGGATTCGCGCCTGGGCAGCGCGGTGCGCTTGCGGGGGCACTCGCCCGCAAAGGCGTGAACGAGGATCAACTCGCCGCCGCGGGCCTTCTCATCCGGCCGGACGACGAGAGCCGCCCGCCCTACGAGCGTTTCCGCGGCCGCATCATTTTCCCGATCGCGGATGCGCGCGGCCGCGTCATCGCCTTTGGCGGCCGGGCGTTGGGAGAGATGGAACCCAAGTACCTGAACTCGCCGGAAACGGTGCTCTTTCAAAAGGGCCGGGTGCTCTACGGTCTCGCCCCGGCGGCCGACGAGACCCGTTCGCAGGGCGAGATCATCGTCGCCGAAGGGTACATGGACGTGATTGCCCTTCACCGCGCCGGATTTGGCAACGCGGTTGCGCCGCTCGGGACCGCGCTGACCGAGGACCAGCTGCGGTTGCTCTGGCGTTTGGCGCCCGATCCGATCCTCTGTTTCGACGGAGACCGGGCCGGATTGCGGGCCGCGGTCCGCGCCGCGGAGCGGGCGCTGCCGTTCTTGCGTGCAGGCTATGGGCTGCGATTCGCCATGCTCGAGGCCGGCGAGGATCCGGACAGCCAAAGCCGCCGCTACAATGATCCCATGTTCCTTCGCCACGCCATCACGCATGCGGATTCTGTCGCGAACCTCCTTTGGCGGGTCGAGAGCCAGGGCCGTACCCGCATTCCGGAAAAGGAGCGCGCCGATCTGGAAGGCCGGCTGAAGCGCCACGCGCTCGCGGTTGCCGACGAGACTATGCGACGCCATCTGCTCAATACCTTTAGAGAACGGTTATGGAATGCCAGGGCTACCACCCGCGCCACGGGCAACGAACGACCGCCTGGGGCGCAGCCGGTGACGGTTGCCGGACCCGGGCGCGGCGCGGCGCCGTCACGCGACGTCCATTTGCAACGCAAGCTCGTCGCCCTTCTCATCCGCCATCCACAGCTTTTCGCCGACGTGGAGGACGAATTCGGTCGCCTGGGTTTCGAAGACGACGCACTGGAATCGCTTCGCGAAGCCCTGGTCGAAATCCTAGGCGGCCCTGAGGCGCGTGAGCCGGACGCGGTGGTGGACGCCCTTGAAGCGTGTGGCCACGGTGCGGTGCTCGATTCGGTCTTCGGCGACCCGCTGTTGCAGGGCGTCGGATACTTAGCACCCGAGGCCGAACCGCAGGCGATCCGGCGAACGTGGGACGAGGCACTGGGCATGCTTCGCCACCGCGAAAACGCGGCCGAGATCGCTGCTCTCGGCGCCGCCGGTCCCGAAACGCTGACGGAAAGCGAAGTCGAGCGCCTGAAGGCGCTCGTCGAATCCCGAAACGCGCTTCATGATATGGAGCCGTGATATCTGCGGCTCTCGCGGCGCCGGCGGGGGCGCGAGGCGGGATCCGTTGGCGCGATGGGCACCGCGCTTGACGGGGCTTGAAGAAGGATTTTATGGAAGATTAACAATCGACAAAGCTTGACAAAAAGGGCTTCGCGCGCCAACTCAAACTCCGGGGTCGCCCTGGGGTGGGGCGTGCTTGCCTTTTGCCCGTGAATGTGACGCGCAAACGCGGCGAAGCGCCGTCCAGGCGGTCTCGCGCGCATCGGATTGAGGGAAGTGGATGACGACTAAGGGCAATACGAACACCAGAAGCGAGACGGCGCGCGAGGACGGCGGCGACGCGCCCGTGATCGATTCCCTTGAGGTGGCGGTGAAGAAGATGGTCGCGCTCGGCAAGGAGCGTGGCCACGTCACCTACGACGAGCTCAATGCATTGCTGCCGCCCGACCAGGTGTCGTCCGAGCAGATCGAGGACACTATGGCGATGCTTTCGGAAATGGGCATCAACGTGGTGGATGACGAAGAGGGCGAAGAAAGCGCGGAAGAAACCACCGCCCAGGAGAGCGAGGCGCCGTCTGGCGGCAACGTCGACGAGGACGACCTCGCCCGAACCGACGATCCAGTCCGCATGTATTTGCGCGAGATGGGAAGCGTCGAGCTGCTGTCGCGCGAGGGCGAAATCGCAATCGCCAAGCGCATCGAGGCCGGCCGCGAGATGATGATCGGCGGCATCTGCGAAAGCCCGCTCACCATCAAGGCGATCGTCGAGTGGCACGACGACCTCGTCGCAGGCCGGATTCTTTTGCGCGACATCATCGATCTGGAAACCACCTATGGCGGCGCGCCGAACGCGGGCGACGACTCGGAATCGTCGGACGAAGGGGACAGGGAGCCTTCGGCAGCTGGTGACGGCGACGGGGCGGGAAGGACAGACGGCGAGGCGGGTGCGGGCGACGGTAACAGCGCCAAGGATTCGAGCGCCGGCGGGGCGCCCGCCGGCGACGGTAACGGCAGCAAGGATTCGAGCGACGGCGAGAGCGAGGAACCCAATCTCACGCTCGCGGTGATGGAGGCGAAACTCAAGCCCGAGGTGATCGAGACGTTCGAGACGATCGCGTCCACCTACACCAAGTTGCACCGGCTGCAGAAACTGCGCCTGGAGGCCTTGCAGAAGGGGGGCAACTTGAGCCCCAGCCAGGAGCGCCGCTACGTAAAGCTTCATCGCGAGCTGGTGCAGCTGATGGAGACGGTGCACCTGAACAATCCCCGCATCGAGCAACTGGTCGATCAGCTCTACGGGCTCAACCGACGCCTCTTCGGACTCCTCGGACAGCTCTTGCGGCTGGCCACCAACTGCAGGGTCAAGCGCGAGGACTTCCTGGAGCAGTATACGAGCCACGAGCTGGACCTGAACTGGACGCGGCGCGTCTCGCGGCTGGGCAAGGCGTGGAATACGTTCGCGACCAAGCACCGCGACGACATCGCCGCAATCCGCAAGGACGTCGCCGGGACGACCGAGATCGCGGGACTTCCGGTTGGCGAGTTCCGGCGCATCGTCCAGACCGTACAGAAGGGCGAACGCGAGGCCGGCAAGGCGAAGAAGGAAATGATCGAGGCGAATTTGCGCCTCGTGATCTCGATCGCCAAGAAGTACACCAACCGGGGGCTTCAGTTCCTGGACCTGATCCAGGAAGGCAACATCGGCCTGATGAAGGCGGTGGACAAGTTCGAGTACCGGCGCGGCTACAAGTTCTCCACCTACGCCACTTGGTGGATCCGCCAGGCCATCACGCGCTCGATCGCCGACCAGGCGCGCACCATCCGCATCCCGGTCCATATGATCGAAACCATCAACAAACTGGTCCGGACCTCGCGCCAGATGCTGCACGAGATCGGCCGCGAGCCGACGCCCGAGGAACTGGCCGTCAAGCTGGGCATGCCACTCGACAAGGTGCGCAAGGTTCTCAAGATCGCCAAGGAACCGATCAGCCTCGAGACGCCGATCGGCGACGAAGAGGACAGCCACCTTGGAGACTTCATAGAGGACAAGAACGCGGTTCAGCCGCTGGACGTGGCGATCCACGTGAACCTGCGCGAGACCGCGACCCGGGTGCTGTCGAGCCTGACGGCGCGCGAGGAGCGCGTGCTCAGGATGCGGTTCGGGATCGGCATGAACACCGACCACACGCTGGAAGAGGTGGGCCAGCAGTTCTCGGTGACCCGCGAGCGCATTCGCCAGATCGAGGCCAAGGCGCTGAGAAAACTCAAACACCCCAGCCGCTCGCGCAGGCTCAGAAGCTTCCTCGATTACTGATTCCGAGAATCGGGCATCAGGAATCGGAGCCCAGGTGGGGCTACATCCGATCCCCGAAATCTGATATCTGGTTCCCGGTGTTGGGCCCGTAGCTCAGCTGGTTAGAGCCGGCCGCTCATAACGGTCTGGTCGCAGGTTCGAGTCCTGCCGGGCCCACCATCATTCCAGTGGGTTATGAGAATTCGGTTGAGTGAACCGATTCTCTTAAGTGCAATGTGAGTGCACTTCTCAAGCCGAGGTAGATTTGAAAAGTTGCGCCATTCGTCCGGGCAATTGTGTGCCAAAAGGCACACGGGTCATCGTACGGGCCAGGCTAGGAGGGATTTCAGTAAGGGATGTCGTGTAGTCACCGTCACTGGTTGGCCCCCTTTGAGTGGTCCAGTGTGAATGTTAGTGCATGACCGGTCTTTGGTCCATCGGGACGATGGCTT
>JASLLV010000088.1 GCA_030746935.1 Rhodospirillales bacterium
TCACTTTCTTGCCCATACCGCCAGATTCGCATCAAATCCGCCTGTTGGGAATCCTTTGTTTCGAGCGGAACACTAGTGATATTGAATCCGAGCGGATTCACGCGTTTGATTGCAATCGCATCGCGTTTCCAATCAAATGCGATCCGCTCGAATTACCGGCGCATCGGCAAGGAAGAAACGCGTGAGCGCGCCGCTTTGGCAGCCTTCCCAGGATCGGATCGCACGAGCCGAGGTCACCCGGTTCAAAGACGCCCTCGAGGACGACTGGAACGTCACCGTCCACGACTTTCGTGCGCTTTACGCGTTCTCGGTCGCCGAGAAGGAGAAATTCTGGCAATCGCTTCGCGACTTCGCCGGGCTTGCGGCCGAAACCTGGGGAGAGGTGGTGCTGGCGGACGCGGACCGGATGCCGGGCGCGCGCTGGTTCCCGGATGCGCGGCTCAACATCGCCGAGAACCTGTTGCGCCGGCGCGACGACGCCGATGCCATCGTGTTCCGGGGCGAGGGCGGCGTCCGCCGCAGGCTTTCGTGGCACGCACTTTACGATCAGGTCTCGATCCTGGCCCAGGCCATGCGAGACGCCGGGATCGGCGTCGGTGACCGGGTCGCGGGGTATCTGCCGAATCTCCCGGAGACCGTGATCGCGACGCTGGCAACCCACGCGCTCGGCGCCGTCTGGTCATCGTGCTCGCCGGATTTCGGCGTCCAAGGCATCCTCGATCGTTTCGGGCAGATCGAGCCCAAGATCCTGTTCGTGGCCGACGGTTACGTTTACGGCGGCAAGGGCCACGACTGCTTGAAGCGAGCCGCGGACGTGCTGGGGGCGCTCGCGTCCGTTCCCAGGACCGTGGTCGTGCCTTATTTGCGCGCCGGCCCCGACGTCGGCACGGTTCCGGGCGCAGTAACTTGGGCGGACTTCACGGACGGATTCTCGCCCGGCGACATCGAATTCCCCCGCCTGCCCTTCGACCATCCCGCCTACATCCTGTTCTCGTCGGGCACCACGGGTGCGCCCAAGTGCATCGTCCACGGCGCCGGCGGAACGCTTCTGAAGCACGTCAGCGAGCACCGGCTTCATTGCGACATCAAGTCCGGCGACCGCGTGTTCTACTTCACCACTTGCGGCTGGATGATGTGGAACTGGCTGGTCTCGGCGCTAGCGAGCGAGGCGACGGTGCTTCTCTACGACGGCTCTCCCTTTCACGAAGACGGCCGGGTGCTCTTCGACTTCGCCGACGACGAGGCGATGACGCTGTTCGGAACCTCGGCCAAGTTCATCGACGCCGTCGCCAAAGCCGGTCTCGAGCCGGCCGCGACCCACAGTCTCGAGAGCGTCAGGACCATCACCTCGACGGGCTCGCCGCTGGCGCCGGAAAGCTTCGACTTCGTCTACCGCGCGATCAAGGAGGATGTGCATCTGGCCTCGATCGCGGGCGGGACCGACATCGTCGGCTGCTTCATGCTTGGCGATCCGACGGGCCCCGTCTGGCGGGGCGAGATCCAGACCCGCGGCCTCGGCATGGCCGTCGACGTGTTCGATGACGAGGGCCGCCCGCTCAGGGGCGAGAAAGGCGAGCTCGTCTGCACCGCACCGTTTCCGTCGATGCCGGTGGCGTTTTGGAACGATGCGGACGGCGCCAAGTACCGGACCGCCTATTTCGAGCGGTTTCCCGGGGTTTGGTGCCACGGCGACTACGTCGAGCTGACCGCCAACGACGGGATCGTTATCTACGGCCGCTCGGACGCCACCTTGAATCCGGGCGGCGTACGCATCGGGACATCCGAGATTTACCGCCAGGTGGAGCGCTTCGACGAGGTGGTGGAGGCCATTGCTTGCGGCCAGGAGTGGGGGGGCGACGAACGGGTGATCCTGTTCGTCGTGCTGCGCGAAGGCCTGGTGCTCGACGAAGGTCTGGTCTCGCGCATAAGGGCGCGGATTCGCGAGCAATGCACGCCGCGCCACGTGCCGGCGAAGGTGATCCAGGTCGCCGACATTCCCCGGACCAAAAGCGGCAAGATCACCGAACTCGCCGTTCGTGACGCGATCCACGGGCGCGACGTCAAGAACACCGAGGCGCTGGCCAATGCCGAAGCGATCGAGCTTTACCGCGACCTCGAAGCGTTGTGGTCTTGAAAGAATCCCGGCAACACGGCCAGCGCATCGCTTTCGCCGCGCTCCGCACCCGCCTCGGCCAGCAGCCACTCGCGAAATACGCGGATCTTCTCGCGATCCGCGGTCGCCTCGAGCGAGATCACGTAATAAGAGAGCTCGCTCGCGAACCGGATGTCGAAGGGCAGAACCAGCCGGCCGCCGGCGAGATCGTCGGCGACCAGGGCGCTGCGGCCGAGCGCCACCCCCTGGCCGCCTGCCGCCGCCTCGATGAGCATGCCGGAATCGACGAAGACGGGGCCCCGGATCGCGTCCACGCCCTCGACGCCGTTGGCCGCCAACCACAACCGCCAGCCGGTGTGTCCTTCGTCGTGAAGCAGCGTGTGGTGGCGAAGATCCGCGGGCTCGCCTAGCGGCCGCGCAAGTGTCGCGAGCCGCGGGCTGCACACGGGCACGATTTCCTCACTCAAGAGACGGTCTGCGCGCAGGCCCGCGTACGACCCCCGCCCGTATCGGATCGCGACATCGATGTCCTCGCGTGCCAGGTCCACCTGGCGCCCCGAAGGGTTGACGAGTACGTCGATCTCGGGCCACGCCTCGCGGAAGCGGCCCAGTCGGGGAACCAGCCATTTGGCCGCAAAGGACGGCAATGCACTGACCGTGAGCGTGCCGCCCCGATCGCGTTGCCCGAGCCGCTTGATCGCGGCTTCGAGACCCTCGAGTGCCTCGTTGGCCGCCGCAAAAAGGGTTTGACCCTCGTCGGTGAGCAGCAATCCGCGATTGCGGCGGCGAAAGAGCGATACGCCCAGTCGATCCTCGAGCCCACGGATCCGGTGGCTGATGGCCGCCTGGGTCACGTTCAACTCGTCCGCCGCCTTGGTGAAGCTCAGGTGCCGGGCCGCGGCCTCGAAGGCGCGGAGCGAATCGAGCGGCGGAAGTCGACGGTTCATGGAAAGATTCGGATTAGTTTTTCTTATATATGCCATGAAATCATATCGTTTGCGCGCATCCGCGAAAAGAACAAAATGGTCAGTGAATGCGCGATTAATTTTGGCTCACTTCCCGATTTTGAGGGAACCGGAGAGGAGCGGATCATGACTGGGCTGGCTAGGCGAATGAACTATTCTCATGCATTTGGCGGCTATGTTGGCGGCGCGTCGCGGACGATGCCGGCTATGTCGGCGCTCGCGAGCGTGGTTTCGGGAACCGTCGAGACGCTGGCGCGCTGGCGCGAGCGGGCCGCCCAACGGCGCCAACTCATGGAACTGGACGAACGCCTGCTGAGCGATATCGGTTTGACCCGCGCCAACGCTGTCAACGAGGCGGAAAAACCGTTCTGGCAACCGTAAAGACTGGGCGGACATCGGCGCGCGGTCGTCGAACCGCGAACGCTTGTGTTCGCATCGCGGGCCGTCTATGTCCTCGGGCGCGGTAGTTCCGGAGGCGACATGGGCTCGGGCGGCATCACCAACCTTCTCCTCTATGCGACGACGGTCACGTTTTGAGGAACGTCGTGGCTGGCGATCACGTTCCAGCTTGGCCAGGTGGCGCCGGAAGCATCGGTCACCTACCGCTTTGCGCTGTCGGCCCTGATTCTCGTCGCGTTTTGCCTGGCGAGCGGCCGCAGCCTCCGCTTCGGCGCCAAGGAACACGGGTGGATCGCGATCCAGGGATTGTTCCTGTTCTCCACAAACTACATCCTTGTCTACCTCTCGACCCAGCATCTCTCCTCGGGCCTTGTGGCGGTGGCGTTCTCGACCGTGGTCGTGCTGAACATCTTAGGCAGTGCCGTGTTCCTGGGGACCCGGGTGCGCCCGCGCGTCGTCTCGGGCGCGTTGCTCGGGATCGCCGGCATCGGGCTGGTGTTCTGGCCCGAACTCCAATCGTTCGACTTGTCGCGCACCGGAACCCAAGGGCTGGTGCTGTGCCTTTTGGGCACGCTTTCGGCCTCGATCGGAATGCTGACTTCGGCCGGCAATCAACGCCGCGGGCTTCCGGTGATCCAGACCAACGCCATCGGAATGGCCTACGGGGCGGCGATCATGGCGGGATTCACCGTGCTTCGCGGGCAAACGTTCGGCTTCGATCCCTCGTTCGCCTACACCGCCTCGCTTCTCTATCTGGCCGTGTTCGCGACGGTGATCGCATTCTGGAGCCATCTCACGCTTTTAGGGCGGATCGGCGCCGACCGTGCCTCGTACGCCGCTGTACTGTTCCCCGTAATCGCGCTTGGGCTCTCGACGGCGTTCGAGGAGTTCATGTGGACGGCCTCGGCGGGTCTCGGCGTCGCCATGGTGATCGCGGGAAACGGGTTGGTTCTCGCGCGCGCATCACGGCGTGTGCGCCCCGGCGCTTGATGCCCGCACCATTTGCCCGCATAAAACTCCGCGGCACATAGGGCCCGCGCGGCGGCGCGAGACCCGCCGTTCGCGACGTAACCCGGAAGGAGAACCGCCGGCAATGGAGCGATTGTTCGTAGGCATCGTGCTGCCCGCGGATGTGCGGGAACGACTGGGCGGACTTTGCGCGGGTCTTGCGGGAACGCGCTGGGTGGCGGCGGAAAACATGCACGTTACGCTCCGCTTCATCGGCGATGTGGACCGTACGGCGCTCGACGACGTGCACGCCGCGCTGTCTTCGCTCGAAGCACCGGCCTTCGCGCTGCGGCTCGCGGGCATCGGCTGCTTCGAATCGAGGCGCCGCGTGCGCGCGATCTGGGCCGGGATCGAAAAGTCCCCATCGCTCAACCACCTCGCCGAAAAGGTGGAATCGGCGATCGTCAGGGCCGGGTTTGCGCCCGAGGGGCGAAAGTTCAAGGGTCACGTGACGCTTGCGCGGCTCAAGAACGTTCCTGTCGCCACGATCGGTGGTTATCTGGAGTCCCACAGCGCGTTCGCCGCGGGTCCGTTCAGCGTCGAGAGCTTCGCGCTGTTCAGCAGTCGTTTGGGCAAGGACGGCCCCGTTTACGAGCGTCTCGCCAACTATGCGCTGGCGGCGGTGCAGCCCAACAACGCGGGCAGCTCCTCCATGTCCGTGAACACCTGATCGGCGCCCGCCGCGCGCAAATCCTCGGCGTAACCGGGCCCGGCGTGGCTCGCGCCTGCGAAGCCGAATACGCGCATCGCCGCCGCCTTCGCAGCCAGAATGCCGGGCACGCTATCCTCGACGACCACGCAAGCACCCGCATCAACGCCTAAGTGGCGTGCCGCGAACAAGAAGAGATCGGGCGCCGGCTTTCCCCGCGGCACCCCATGGGCACTGAAGAGGCGGCCGTCGAAGGTCTCGAGCAGCCCAGTCAAAGTCAACGAGTAGCGGATCTTTTCGAGCGAACCCGACGACGCGACGCATTTCGCGATGGGGATCCGGCGAAGGGCCTCGGCAACGCCCGCGACCGGCTTGAGTGCGGCCGCGAAGGCGTCCCGGTCGGCGCGCCAGAGGCGCTCGGCGAAGTCGTCCGGCAACGGGCGCCCGCGTTCCGCCTCGATCCGGGACTTGATCTCGGGAACGCTGAGGCCGGTGAAGGCGCGCGCGGTCTCGGCCTCGTCGAAGACGTGACCCATGGCCGCGAGCTCGCGGACCAGAACTCGGTTCGATACCACCTCGCTGTCGACCAGCACTCCGTCGACATCGAAAATCACCAGGGCGATGGAATCGGGTGCCGGTTCGCGCTCGTTCAACGTCCGATCCGTCCGCTCAGCCTTGCCATTGTTCGTGGGCTCGCAACCAAACTCCGCCATCGACTATCATGGGGGCCGAAGCTTCCACAAGCCAGCCGCCTCGGGAACTGCGCGCCATGACCGCAAGCGCCGGCCGCCACATCGTCGTCCTCACGGGCGCCGGAATCTCGAAGGAATCGGGCTTGAGCACATTTCGCGACGCGGACGGCATCTGGGCCGAGGTTCGGATCGAGGACGTGGCGACACCGGACGCGTTTGCGCGCGATCCCGCTGGCGTGCACCAATTCTACAACACGCGACGTCGACGCCTCGCGGGTGGCGACATCCGCCCCAACGCGGCCCACGTCGCCCTCGCGAACCTCGAGCGCGCGTGGCCGGCGAACGTCACGGTGGTGACCCAGAACATCGACGATTTGCACGAACGCGCAGGGAGCCGGAACCTGGTCCACATGCACGGCGAGCTCCTGAAAGTGCGCTGTTCGGCTTGTGGCGCCGTGGTCCCGTGTACGGATTCTGTCGGAACCGAAGAGCTGTGCGGCGAATGCGGGACCAAGGGCGCGATTCGTCCGCACGTGGTGTGGTTCGGCGAGATGCCGCTCGAGTTGGACCGAATCGACGCAGCCCTTGACGCCTGCGCGACGTTCGTCTCGATCGGGACCTCGGGCAACGTCTATCCGGCGGCCGGCTTCGTGGACCGCGTTCGGTCGCGCAGCCATGTCCACGCGGTCGAGTTGAACCTGGAACCCTCGGAAGGCGCCGGACGGTTCGGCGAGACCGTTTACGGCCCGGCCACGGAAGTGGTGCCGGCGTTCGTCGCCCGACTTCTCGGGGCACTCGGTTAGGGACCGGGCGACGTGGACCCGCTTGATCCGTTCCTCGAAGAGGTGCGGGCCTGCCGCATTTGCGAGGCGGAGCTTCCGCTCGGCCAAGGCCTGTCCTCAGCGCCACCGCGTCGGCGCGGCTTCTGATCGTCGGCCAGGCGCCCGGAACCCGCGTCCACGAGACCGGGATTCCCTGGAACGACGCGTCCGGTGACCGCCTTCGCGACTGGCTTGCGCTTGATCCCGGGGCCTTCTACGCCACCGCCCGCGTCGCCATCGTCCCGATGGGCTTCTGCTACCCCGGCCGCCAGCCCAGCGGCGGCGACCGGCCGCCTCGGCCCGAATGCGCGCCCCAATGGCACGATCCGCTCCTCGCCCTACTTCCCCAAATCCGGCTGACGCTGCTCGTGGGCGCGTTCGCCCAGGCCCGTTACCTTGGCCCGCGGCGCGAGCGAAACTTGACCGAGACCGTCCGCGGCTTTCGCAATTACCTTCCGCAATATCTGCCGATCCCCCACCCGAGTTGGCGCACCAATCACTGGCAGCGGCGCAACCCCTGGTTCGAAACCGAGCTGGTACCTGTGCTGCGTGCCCGCGTCCGGGCGGCGATCGGATGAATTGCGCCGTGGGATTTAGTCGCGTCGGGACGCGGCGAGTCGAAGCCGAAGCGCGTTGAGCTTGATGAAGCCTTCGGCGTCCCTCTGGTCGTAGACCGTGTCTTCCTCGAAGGTGACCACGTCCCGATCGTACATGCTGTCGGGCGATCTGCGCCCCACCACGGTGACGTTGCCTTTGTAGAGTCTCAGCCGCGCGGTCCCGTTGACGCGCGCCTGGCTTTCGTCGATCGCGGCTTGCACCATCGCGCGCTCGGGCGAGAACCAGAAGCCGTTGTAGACCAGTTCGGCGTAGCGCGGCATGAGCTCGTCCTTGAGATGGAGCGCACCCTTGTCCAGCGTCAGGCTCTCGACCGCGCGCCGCGCCGAAAGCAGCACGGTTCCGCCGGGGGTCTCGTAGACGCCGCGGGACTTCATGCCGACAAACCGGTTCTCGACCAGATCGACCCGGCCGATCCCATTCGCACCCGCGATCTCGTTCAAGCGCTGCAGGAGTGACGCGGGCGACAGCCTTTTGCCGTCCACGGCGACCGGATCGCCGCTTTCGAAGTCGATCTCGACGGTCGTGGTCCGGTCCGGCGCCGCCTGCGGCGAGACGGTGCGCAGGAACATGGATTCGTCAGGTTCCACCCAGGGGTCCTCGAGCGCCCGGCCCTCGTACGAGACGTGCAGCAGGTTCGCGTCCATCGAATACGGGGGCTCGCCCCCACCGCTCGTGGGTATCGGAATCTGGTGGGATTCGGCGTATTCGATAAGCCGGGTGCGCGAGCCGAGGTCCCATTCGCGCCACGGCGCGATCACCTTGATGCCGGGCTCGAGGGCGTAGTAGCTGAGCTCGAACCGTACCTGGTCGTTGCCCTTGCCGGTCGCCCCGTGCGCGACCGCGTCGGCGCCGACGGCGCGCGCGATCTCGATCTGGCGTTTGGCGATCAAGGGCCGGGCGACCGACGTTCCGAGCAGATAGGTACCTTCGTAGAGCGCGTTGGCGCGGAACATGGGAAAGACGAAGTCTTTGACGAACTCTTCGCGCAAGTCGTCTACGAAGATCTCCTTGACGCCCAGCATCTCGGCCTTGCGCCGGGCCTCGTCGAGCTCCTCGCCCTGACCGATGTCGGCCGTAAACGCCACCACCTCGCAGCGGTAAGCGTCCTGCAACCACTTGAGGATGACCGAGGTGTCGAGCCCGCCCGAATAGGCGAGGACCACTTTGCGGATGTCGGCGGTCATCGGCGTTTCGTCCCGGTCGTCATGGGTGGCGGTCGCTGCGGCGCCGAGTATTGGTCAAAAGGGGAGACGCGGCAAGAAAGCTCACACGTCCATGCCCTCGCGGCTTGCCGGCGGGTGGGGCGCGCGCGCCTCGCGGGGCCAGGGGGCGAACGCCAACACCCACACCGTCACCAGGATCAGCGGAGGTACGCTCAGCACCGCCCACCAACCCGAAAGACCGGCCTTGCCCAGGATTCGCCACGAGACGAAGACGAGATAGGCGACGAGCGCGAAATAGAGCCCGAAGATCACCGTTGGAAGCACTTGGGCGGCATCGACGACGTCGGTCACGGCGCGTCCTCCTCGACGTTCGGCCAGCGGCCGAAGGCGAGCACGGTGGCGGCTATCAGCAGCCCCGGAAAACCGAGGAAGGTGAGCAACGCGATCGGCGGATAGATCCCGACGCGTGTCAGGGTTCGCCAAATCGGATAGACCGTGATCACTCCGATTCCGATGGTGGTGAACGCATCCAGCATCGATCTCTCCCGGATGAAGGCGCGCCGCGAGCGCCGGGCAAACGGCCTAGCGGTCCCCGGTGGCCGGCGCGCGAAGGGACGCGCGCGCATGCAGGCTTTCGGTCCGAAGTTGGCCGCACGCGGCCATGATGTCGTCGCCGCGAGGCGCGCGCGCCGGCGCCGTGTAGCCGGCGTCGTTGAGGATCGCCGAGAATCGCTCGATCACGGGTGCCGGCGAACAGCGGTACGGCGCGCCGGGCCAGGGATTGAACGGGATCAAGTTGAACTTGGCCGGAATCCCGGCCACCAGACGGGCGAGCGCCCGGGCGTGCGCAGGCGAATCGTTGACGCCGTCGAGCATCACGTATTCGAAGGTGATCCGCCGCGCGTTATGGGCGCCGGGGTATGCGCGGCAGGCCGCCATGAGCTCGGCGAGCGGATACTTACGATTTATAGGCACGAGACGATCGCGAAGCGCGTCGTCGGGCGCGTGCAGGCTGACCGCCAGCTTGACGCCGATCTCGTCTCCGCAACGCCGGATCATCGGGACGACGCCGGCGGTCGAAAGCGTGATGCGGCGCTTCGACAGCGCGATTCCGTCCGGGTCCATGAATATGGCGAGCGCCATGGCGACGTTGTCGAAATTGAAGAGCGGCTCGCCCATGCCCATCATCACCACGTTGGTGATGCGGCGGTCGGGCCGCGTGCTCGGCCAGTCGGCGAGCGCGTCGCGCGCGGCCATAAACTGGCCGACGATTTCCGCCGCCGCCAGATTGCGCACCAGCCGCTGGGTGCCGGTGTGGCAGAAGGTGCAACTTAGCGTGCACCCCACCTGGGACGAGACGCAAAGCGTCCCGCGGTCGACCTCGGGGATGAATACTGTCTCGGCCTCGTTGCCGTCGGCGAAGCGGAACAACCACTTGATCGTGCCGTCCGCGGATGCGTCCTCGCGCGCCACCCGGGGTCGGACGAGGCCGAAGTCGGCCGCGAGCCGCGCGCGCAACGGTTTGCCGAGCGGCGTCATGGCCTGGAAGTCGGCCGCACCGCGATCGTAGATCCAGTGCCAGAGCTGACGCACCCGGAACGGCTTCTCGCCCATGGACTGGACGAGGGACCCGAGCTCGCCTCGGGAAAGTCCGATCAGGTTCTGGTGCGCGCCGTCCACGATCCCTCCATCACCGGGAAGCGGCGTCGCACGCCGCGTTGATCGCACCGTGGGCGGCGGTGAAGCCGATCAGCGAATAGGTGTCGGTCGTAAGCGTTCCGCGGCTGGAGATGCCTTTGATCACCATCGAGCGGCCGCGCTTCATGGTCTCGATCAAGGCCCGGTCGGTCTTGGCGTCGCCGGCCCAGGCGAAGCCGCCGTCGGTGAACAGCGTGAACGTGGCTCCGCCGACCAGCACGGTGACGTCCGAGCCTTGCTTGTAGGAATAACCCGCCTCGACGCTGATCACGTCGAAGCTTTTTTCGTCTGGCCGGTGGCTGACGATGATCGCGGTCTTGTCGCGGCGGCGATAGTCACCTTCCGACTTTTCGGGAACGCTTCCCATGTAACAGATCTTCTTGCCATCCGCGCTGGCACTCACGCTTTCCCAGGCGTCGAACCGCTGGACCGCCGGCACTTCCTGGGCATGCGCCTCAGCGGCGCCCAGAAAACCGGCGAGCCCGATTAGGGCGATGGAGCGAATCGTCACCATGGCGGCCCCATTATCCTTGGCCTGCGGCGCTTTTGCCAAGAAACGCTTGAGCGGCGTCATCCGATTCGTCCGCAGGCGCCCTCCGGAACCGGTCCGGCTGGGGATCCCGACCCCGTCGCTCGCTCGCGTTCCCGCTTGCGAATCCGTCACCGTCATTTAGGCAAGGAGCATGCGCGTTCAAGGGACGGCCGAGGTGCATCCGCGCCGAAGGGACTCAGGAACGGGCGTGGAACGTGTTTTAACCCGCATTTCCCATATGAGCCTGCCAACAGATGCGATTTAGCCATAATTCTGATATAAAAATCAATGTGTTGG
>JASLLV010000089.1 GCA_030746935.1 Rhodospirillales bacterium
CATCCGTGAGCGCCGCGACGAAAGAGGTGTGCTGCGAGTCGCGCCAGATCTGGTGTTCGGAGCCGACGACGCCCCCAGACTCCCAGCACTGCGGCCGGAAAGGCACGACCGGCTCGCTCCATGCGAGCCACGCGCTGGCGAGCAGCAGAACGGCGGCGGCGGCCCAAACGATCGCGCGCAATGGTATCCGCATCCCGACTTGGCTTTTGTCGATGGAGTTTACGTCGATCCCCCGGTCCTACAACGGACTACGAGACCGATCAAGGAAGAGGTCCGGCGAGGGGTCGTGCGCGGCCTCGTTACCTGGGCCCGAGCTTAGATAGCGTAACCCGTCGGGCCAATGAGCGGATAGCGATTGATTGGAACCACATCGCGGTTCCATTCAAGCGGAGGCGACCAGATTCTTACGGCCGGTGAATCACCGCCGATGATTTCATCCGGCCATGATCTGGTCTAGGATCGGGCCGTTGCAAACCGTCGAAGGCGAGGTGGCGCCATGAACGATGTTACGCGTGCGAGCGCGAGCGATTTCGCGTTCCCGAAATTCAAGACCCAATTCACCGAGTTCATCGGGATTGCCGACGACGGCCATCTATGGGTGGACGGCTGCGATTGCGCCGAGCTTGCCCGGACCTACGACACGCCGCTGTACGTCATCAGCGAAAACCAGTTCCGGCTTAACTATCGGCGCTTTCGCGGTGCCTTCGCCGCACACTATCCGAACGTGCAGATCCTGTTCGCCAACAAGAGCAACCGGGGGCTCGCGTACCGCCACATCATGAACCAGGAGGGCGCGGGCGGCGATTGCTTCGGTATCAACGAGCTGTACGTGGCGTTGATGGCGGGCACCGATCCGGCGACCCTGGTCCTCAACGGCTCCAACAAAGAGGCGGAAGAGATCGCCACAGCGGTCGCCAACGGGGTCTGTATCAACATCGATGCCATGGACGAGGTCGAGCGAATCGCGGCCGAGGTCCAGCGCCAGGGCCGCCCCGCCCGCGTCGGGATTCGCGCCAAGCTGGAGCTCAAGCCCTTGGAGAACCGCTTCGGCGTCGTCATGCACGGTCCCGGCAGCCTCGCCGAACAGGCCCGCAACCACAAATGGGGGATGACGCTTCCGCAGTCGGTGGAGCTGGTGAAGCGTGTCCAGAAGACTGACGGGCTGGAGGCGGTCGAGCTCCACTACCACCTGAGCCGGATGAGCAACGTTCCCGACGATTTCGCGGTCATGGCCCGGGAAATGGTCCAGTGGTCGGCCGACATCCGCGATGCGACCGGCTGGGAGCCGCCGTATCTGGACATCGGCGGCGGCTGGGCCTTCGGCCGGCCGGAAAAGACCGGGCCCTTCGGCGAGGACGATGCCGACGCGCCCGCGTTCGAGGACTACGCGAAAGCCGTTTGCGAGGCCGTTATCGAGGAATGCGAGACCCGCGGGCTCGCGCTGCCGGGTCTCAAGATCGAGCCCGGCTGGTCAATCTCGGGCTCGTCTGGGGTCGCGTTGGGCCGGGTCGGCGCGGTCAAGGAGTGGCCGGGCTTCAAGAAGTGGATCAACGTCGATCTTTCGGGCAACCACATCCCGCCGCCCTGGTACCACCACATCGTCGCGGTGGAAAAGGCCGACCAGCCCGCGGTCGAGACCGTCGACATCGTCGGCCCGCTGTGCAGCTCGGACGAGCTCGGCGAGCACCGGGAACTTCCGGCGCTCGAGCGCGGCGATTTGATCGCCTTGTTGGATACCGGCGGCTATACCGAGGTGAAGGCCGCCAACCACAACGGCCAGCTGCGCCCGGCGACGGTCCTCGTAACCGGTGCGGACGCTTTCGTCACCACCGAGCGCGAGCGCCTTCGCGACATCGTCGGTCGCTTCCGCGTTCCGCCCCACGTTCTCGCCGCCTCTGCGGCCCGGGCATAGGGGAAAGGATTCGCGCGCCGCGCGCGGTTAACTTTCGCAGCGGATGGCGCCGTCCCTAGCGAGTGCGTCGATGCGGGCGGGCGGATAGCCAAGCAGCTCACTCAACACGTCGCGGGTGTGCGCCCCGATAGCGGCCCCGGGCCAACGGATTGCGCCGGGCGTTTCCGAGAGCTTCGGCACCACGCCGGCAAGCCGCACCTCCCCAAGCGTCGGATGCGGCACTGCCGGCAGCATCTCGCGGACGGCGTAGTGGGCGTTGGCGAAGATGTCGGCGATCGTGTAAACGCGCGAGGCCGGGACGCCGGCAGCAAGGAGAACGCTCTCCACTTCTTCCGTAGTGTGCCGGGCGGTCCATTCGCCGACGATCTCGTTCAGCTCCTCCTTGTTGTGCGCGCGGTCTACGAGCTTCGCGAATTTCTCGTTCTCGGCCAGGTCCGGGCGCCCGATGGCCTCGGCGAAGCGCCGGAAGACCGCCTCGCCGAATGCGGCGATGTGGACGTAGCCGCCTTCGCGCGTCGGATACAGGTCGTTGGGCGCGGAGTTGGGAAGGCCCGAGCCCATGCGCTCCGGCACCAGCCCGAGCTGGTCGTACGCCGGCACGTGAGGCTCCATGAAGCTGAATGCGGACTCGAACAGCGACAAATCGATGCACTGGCCGCGCCCCGTCCGCCCCCTCGCATACACTGCCATCATGGCGCCATAGGCGCCGTAGAGCGCCGCGATCATATCGGTCAGCGCGGCCGCGACCCGGGCCGGCGGACGGTCGGGATCGCCGATCAGGTGGCGGATGCCGCCGACCGCCTCGGCCACGACGCCGTAACCGGCGCGTTCCGCATAGGGGCCGGTCTGGCCGAAGCCGCTGATGCGGACCAGGATGACACCGGGATTCAGCGCAGACAGCGCGTCGTATCCGAGCCCCAGCCGCTCCAGCGTCCCGGGCCGGAAGTTCTCGACCACGATGTCGGATTTGCGCACCAGCGCCCGGGTAACCTCGAGTCCGGCCTCGGTCTTGAGATCGACCGAAATCAGGCGCTTGCCGCGAAGGATGCTGGCGGCATAGAGCGAGACCCCGTCCTTGTGGTTGCCCATGGTGCGCACAGCGTCGCCGGAAGGCGGCTCGAGCTTGATCACGTCGGCGCCGAAGTCGGCCAAGAGCCGCGCGCAGAACGGCCCGGCGATGGTCGAGCCCATTTCGAGAACGCGGATGCCTTCGAGCGCGCCTGCGGTCTCGTCCGTCTCGGCCAACCCTCAGAGGCCCTTCATGGCGCCGCCGTCGATGACGGCGTTGATGCCCTGAACGTGCCGCGCCACCGGCGAGGCCAGGAAGGAAACGTAGATCGCCACGTCTTCCGGCGTCGCGAAGCGACGGATTCCCTGGGCGGCCAGGTTTCGGGCCATGGCGTCCTCGACGGTGATGCCATCGATCTCCGCCTGCTTGGCAGTGTTGCGCGTCAGCACGTCGGTGCCGGCGACGCCGCCTGGGAAGATGCAGTTGACGTTGACGTCGTCGACTAGCCCTAAGTTGGCGAGTGCCTTGGAGAAGTTCATCACCGCGGCGTTGACCGCGCCCCCGATCATGAAGTTGTGGTGGGGGACCTGGGCGAAGGTGCCGCTCATGTTCACGACCGCGCCGTTGCTCTCCTTCAGCATCGGCCAGAAGGCCCGGCACATGCGCACACAGCCGAAGAACTTGAGCGCGAAGCCGTCGCCCCACTGATCGTCCTCGACGTCCAGGAACGGCCCGCCGCGGACGGCGCCGGCGTTGTTGATCAGGATGTCGAGGCGGCCGAAAGCGGAACGGACGACGGATTCGACGGCGTCGGTGCTCTCGGGCGTCCGCAAGTCCGCCGCGCAGATTTCGACCCGACGGTTGGTGTCGCGCGCGATCTCTTTCGCAGCTTTTTCGAGGTCGGCTTCGGTGCGGGCCACCAGTGCGACATCGCAGCCCTCGGCCGCAAGCTTACCGGCGATCGCCCGGCCGATGCCGCGGCTTCCCCCCGTTACCAGCGCGATTTTGCCTTCGAGTTCCAGGTCCATCCGATTTGCTCCGCTGGGTTGTCGGCGCGCGTTTTAACGCGTGAATTCGCTCGATATCAACAGCGTAGACCAAATTACGTGGTCGGCGGATCGCTGTGGGCGAAACCGAGCGACCACGATCTGGTCTATCCGCGCCATTAATAACTGGTAGGCCACGATGAGAGAAGGTGGGAGCCGACGCCACCGGTCATCCGGTCGCGGTGTATCTCCAGCGCGCGGATGAGCCAGCCCCGCGTCTCGCGCGGGTCGATCACGGCTTGCGCATCGTAAAAACCGGCCAGGTCCCATGCCGTGGTGTCGCGCTCGACCTCGGCGAGCAGTTCTCCGAAGCGCTCGGGGTCTTCGTCCTCGGTAACGCCGTAGACCACGTTGACCGAAAGCCGGGGGTCCATGAAGCCCAAATCGGCGGTCGGCCAGGCGACCACCTCGTCCGAATTCCGCCCGCCCCCCATATTGAGGTAGGCTTGGCCGTAGCTCTTGCGAATGATCACCGAGATTTTGGGAACGCTCGCCAGTGACAGCGCGTTCATCCAGTTGATGATCTTGCCGGGCGCGCGCTTGCGCTCGCCCTCGATCCCGATCAGGAAGCCCGGCACGTCCACCAGCATCACCAGGGGTAAGTTGAAGGAATCGCAAAGAACGATGAAGGCGACCACCTTGTCGCAGGCGTCGGCGTCCAGCGCGCCGCCTTTGACCAATGGGTTGTTGGCGATGACGCCGACGGTGCGGCCGTCCAGGCGCGCGAACGCGGTTACGACGGCGCGCCCGAACCGGGGCTTGAGCTCGAAGAGCGAGCCCGCATCGACGATGAGATCCGCCACTTTGCGGACGTCGTAGACCCGGGATCGCTCCTCGGGAACGATGTCGAGGATGGCGTCTGCGTTCGCGTCCGAGCCCTCGGGCACGTCGGCCACCGGCGGTGGCTCGGCGTGGTTGGCGGGCAGGTACGAGAGGAAGGTCTTGATGGCGTCGAGCACCTCGGCATCCGTGTCGAACGCCTGGTCGACGAGCCCGGTCACCTCCGTGTGCAGCCGCCAGCCGCCCAGGTCTTCGGGCGCGATTGGCTGGTTGATGGCGAGCGAGGTCACGCGTGGGCTCGAAACCGCCATGATGGCGCCCTTGCGCATGACCACGTAGTCCGCCATGCAGGCGTACCAGGTCGACGAGCCGTAGCATTCGCCCAGCAACGCCGATGCCCACGGCGATTCGCGCAGTCGCCGGTACTCGACCGGGTCCTGGCCGATGGTGGTGCGGCCCAACGAGCCCATACGATCGGGAATTCTCCCGCCCGACGATTCACCCAACAGCACCAGCGGCATCCCGCGATCGCTCGCGACCCGCTTCATGTGGCGCATCTTCTTCATGTTGATCTGGCTGGACGACGCACCGAGAACCGTGAAGTCGTTGCAGACCAGCGCCACGTCGCGGCCCGCGATCCGCCCGAAGCCGGCGAGCTTGCCGTCACCGGGCGACTTGTGGCGGGTCTTTTCGCGGATCGAAAACGCGTGCATTCCGGTCTCGAGGAAGCTTCCGGAATCCAGCAGGTGATCGATCCTTTCGCGCGCGTTCAGGTTGCCGCGCGCCGCAATCCGCGCGAGTTTCTCCGGCCCGCCCATCTCCAGGGCCTTTGCGCGCCGGCGCGCGATCTCTTCGATCAGTTTTTCATGTGCCACGGGTGCGTTCCCGGACTCGGTTCGGCCAATCTAGGAGATCGTGCGACGGGGCTCAAGAAGCGCGCTCGGAGGGATCGACGCCGTCAGCGCGCCAGCATGCCGGCAGCTCAGCTGGCGGCGAAGATCAGCGCAAACGGCAGCCAGGTTCCCGCGAAGCTGCGAAACATCTCGAAACTTCGTTGAAAGAGCATTGCGACGACGAAGACGTCGAGGATGACGACGACGGCGGTCAAGACCGTTGCCGCCTGCAACGGTGTCACGGCGCTCGCCGTCCAATGGAAGTAGAGGTACGACGCAGCCCCGAAGCCGACGACGGCGACGACCGCGTGAAGGGCCAACGTGAGATTGAGCGTCGTCTTCGCCATACCGATCACCATCGTCGCTCCGCACGCCGCCCATGGGGGAAGGGCGATCAGGAACAGGACGAGGAGATCGTGAAGGGACACCATGGGTCATGATGGCGCAAGCGCGGCTGCGGGGCCAGGGTGGCCGAAGGTCCGCAACGAGCCTTTTAGCGCGCCTCCGGCCGCCCCTTGCCGCCGTTCTACGCCCGTGATAGTCAGCTTAGCGTCATGACACGTGCCAACAATGCGATCGTCGGGGTGCCGGTGAGCGTGCGCGTGATCCCCGAGGGCCCCATGCGCCTGCACGGAGCCGGCGAGACCTACATCCGCGCCGTTGCGGACGGCACCGGCGCAGCCCCGATGCTGATCCCGGCCTTGGGCTCGGACGCCGATTTCGATGCGATCGTCTCGCATATCGACGGGCTTCTTTTGACCGGCGGGCGGGCCAACGTCGAACCCCACCACTACGACGGGCCGCCGTTTCCGGACGACGAGATCCGCGATCCCGCCCGCGACGCGACCGTGCTGCCGCTGGTTCGCGCCTGCGTCGATGCCGGGGTCCCGGTGCTTGGCGTCTGCCGCGGTATCCAGGAGATGAACGTGGCGCTGGGGGGATCGCTGCATTACCGCGTCCACCAGGTGCCGGGCATGATGGATCACCGGATGCCGCCGGAAGGCACGACCGAGGTGAAGTTCGGCCTTCGCCACGCGATTACGCTGACGCCGGGCGGGTTGTTCGAAGAACTCGCGGGCGCGGCCCAAGTTCCCGTGAATTCCCTTCACGGCCAGGGGATCGACCGCCTGGCCGACGGCCTGGTGGTTGAGGCGCACGCACCCGACGGCCTGATCGAAGGGGTGCGGCTCGAGGGCGCCAAGGCGTTCACGGTCGGCGTCCAGTGGCACGCCGAGTACGGATTTGCGGACCATGCGCTCTCGAAAGCGCTGTTCGCTGCCTTCGGCGACGCGGCCCGCGCCCGGGTCGCGCGGAACGCCGGGCGCGCCAGCGCCGCCTAAGGCGCTTGCGGGGCCACGCGATGTTCGTCGACGGGCATTTAGAGAAGATCGAGCGTATCGAGCGCCAGCGGGCAACGCTCGACCCCATCGCCGACTACGAGCTCTGGTACTTCGCGAGCCTGATGAACGGGATGCACGCGATGAACGCGGCATTGCACGCGCTCGGCGCCACCGTGGCTGAGGACTGCTTCGCCCACAACGTGCCGGTCTACGTGCGCGCCGGCGCGGAACCCGGAACCTGGGAGGCGGTGATCCGTCCCTTCGGCGATCTCGAGCACGTGGACGGCGCCGACATCATGGCCATCATCCCGGACGCATTGGCGCCCGCCCGCGACGCCCTTCTCGAACTGGAAACGGTGCGGGATCCGGGCCTTCGGGGCGATCTGGAGATCACGGTGGCGCTGGCAAGCAAGGTTGAAGCCGCCTACGGCGCCTGCCTCGCCAACGCCCAAGCCGTGATCGCCAAGGCCGGCGGGGACGCGGGGCCATGAAGGCCGGAGGCCACCGAGCCAAGGCCGAGCGGATCGCCCGCTCCCTCGAGAAGCTTTCGCCCGAAGACTGGGAGATCGTAATCGATGGGGTGATGCTGGCCCTGACCCATTGGATCAACTACGCCTTCCATTCCGTCGGCCTGAGTGCGGAAACCGACGACGTGATGCACGCCTATTTCGCGACCGCGTTCGAGCGCCAGCACTGGGGACTGGCGGCGGGGCCGGAGTTCCTGGCAGCCCTCGAGGAAATCGAGACGATCCGCCCCCAGCACGTCCGCGGCAACGCACCCACGGGCGAGGCGGCCGCGACCCGCGCGCTCGCGATCTTGGCCGACGTGCGCGAGCGCGCGTTGGCCAAGGCGACGGACAACGGATAGCGAGGCGTTAGACGGCGCTTTCCATCGGGTGAAACCCGTCCCCGTTTACCCCGAACCCTAATCGGCGATCCGAAATCCGCCCTTCCATGACCGGCGTCAATGCGCCGCGCCCGTCGCCGGGGTAGGCTGACCATCACATGATCTCGTGAACCGACGTTCGCGCCGCGACCGTCGGACGGTACCCGCACGTGGGTGGAGGAGGTCTTGGATGTTCGAGATGTTCGGCAATCCTTCGTTGGTTACCCGCATCGCGGTCGGCAAGGCAGTCGGCCTCGTGTTCGGGCTGATCGGTTTCATCTTCGTGCCGTTCTTTCTGCCCGAGGCCGGCTGGCTGATCCGCTGGGGCATCTTGCTCTGGTACACCACCATGGGCGCGATCATCGGGGTATTCGGGGTCTTCACCTGGCACCCGGTGCTCCAGCTTCCCATGCCCTGGTGGTTGTGCGCGCCCTTCGTGGGGGCGTGGATGAACTTCGTCCTCACGTTCTTCGGGTTCGATATGATGAAGGAGATGGTGGTCGCCATGTTCGGCGCCGAAGGGCTTCTCGCCTCGCCCTTCTGGTTCACCGCCGAGGGTGCCGTCATCGGCTTCGTCATCGGCTATTTCGCGACCCGGTTCGGCGGCGAGGGCAAGGAGACCGTCGAGCACTGAGCGCCTTTCGCGCGTGGGCCCATCCGGGCTCGGCGTCGAAGCGGCGACAAACGTTGGTGGTTTACGTGCGGTGGGGGCTGATTCGCGTATCGGCAGTGCGCTAGGCCAATCACATCCACCGGCGGCCCGCCATCACTTTCGAGATCCGGGGTGCCTCCGCATCACCGCTTCGCGACGCGTCTCAACGCGTATCCGCGGGCCCGGGCGAATGGTCCGCGACGAGCCCACCCGCCCCGTCCGCCCCTCCGTCGGCCGCCTTCGGACGCGCCTCGAATAATGGTATCGTTCACGCGGCCGGCTTCAATGAGGCCCGGCGGGGGAGGGATCGATGGTCAACCGCTTGCGCATCGCCAGTGGGCTGGTGCTCTTCGTTTTCCTTATCGGCCACCTTTTGAACCTCTCGTTGGGACTGGTCTCGTTCCAAGCCCTGGGTGTCGGGCAGGAATACCTCATGAAGCCGTGGCGGTCGTTGCCTGGCACGGTGATCTTCTGGACAGCGATCGTGACCCACGCCGGCATCGGGCTTCGGGCACTGTTCGTGCGCCGTACCTTGCGACTACGGCGCGCGGAAATGGCGCAGCTTCTCCTCGGGCTCGCGATCCCGTTTTTGCTCGCCTCGCACTTCATCGCCATGCGCTTGCTGCCCGAGTTGCGCGGCATCGACGTCAACTTCGAGTTGGGATTTGCCGCCTACTGGATCTTCTTTCCCGTGCTCGGCGTCTGGCAGGCGGTGGTGCTATTGGTCGCCTGGACCCACGGCTGCATCGGTATGCACATGTGGTTGCGGCTCAAGCCCTGGTACGGGCGTCTCGCGCCGACCGCGTACGCTGCCGCGGTGGCGCTGCCGACGCTGGCGCTCGCCGGATACGTCGCGACCGGAATCCAGACCCTTGCATTGGCCGGAGACGAGGCCTGGATCGGCCAACTCATGGCGACGACCGGTTACCAGGTGGAGATGAGCGATTTCGTTTTCTCCATGGAGGACCGGTTCCAGATCGCCTTCGTCTCGGTGATCGCCGCCATCGTGCTGGCCCGGTATCTCCGCGCCCGGGTTGCGGCCCGCCAGGGAACGGCGAAAATTCTTTACCGGGGGCACGATGCCATCGATTTCAAGCCCGGTTCGACCCTGCTCGAAATGCTGTGGGCCAACAGCGTTCCGCACGCCGCCGTTTGCGGCGGCCGGGGCCGGTGTTCCACCTGCCGGGTGCGGGTGGGGCGCGGCGCCGATTGGCTCGACCCGCCCACGGAATTGGAGAAATCGGTGCTCCAGCGCATCATGGCGCCGTCCGGCGTTCGCCTTGCCTGCCAGATCCGGCCGCGGGTCGATCTCGAGGTGACGCCTCTTCTGCCGCCCAAGGCGACAGCCGCCGACGGGATTCCGAATTCCGAGCAGCTTCGCGGCCAGGAGCGCGACGTGGCCATCGTCTTCGTGGATTTGCGCGGTTCGACGAAGTTGTCCGAGGCCCGGCTTCCTTACGATTTCGTGTTCATCCTCAACCAGTTCTTCGCCGAGATCGCGGCCGCGCTCGCCGAGACCGACGGCCACTACGCCCAATTCAACGGCGACGGCCTGATGGCGATCTACGGGCTTGAAACGGGCCTGGCCGAGGGGTGCGGCGCCACCATTCGCGGCGCGGTGAGCATGTTCCGAAGGATCGACGCCTTGAGCGGGCATCTTCAAGGCGAAGTCCGAGACGGCTTGAGGATCGGCGTCGGGATTCACAGCGGCGTTGCGATCGTCGGCACCATGGGGCCCCCAGACCACCCGATCCTCTCGGCCATCGGCGACAACGTCAACATCGCCGCCCGCCTCGAATCACAGACCAAGACCGCCGGCGTGCCCCTGGTCGTTTCGGCGGCGACCGCGCATCACGCCGGGATCGATCTGTCGGCGTTTCCCAAGGATCGGGTCACGGTGCGCGGCCACATGGAACCCCTCGACATCCACGTGATCGCCGAGCCGTATCAGTTTTTCCGCGCCCGGCAAGTTTCCATTGTCGGCGATGTCGGCGATGGCGCGGGCCAACCGGTAGAAGGTCGCGATATGGGGCCTGATGCGTGCCGCCAGCAACCACGACACGATCGGTAAGATCTCGTAGTCCGTGTCTTTGCCGGACGGCATTATAACGGTCGAAACCGTCGCGGGAGTCATATCTCCCAATCCGGTGAAACTCTGCCAGGGCGGGCCGGTCGGTAACCGCGGATCGGCGTCACGTATCGTTGTGTAGGCGCTTGCGCAACTCGACCAGCAGGGCCTCGACGTTGTCGCCGTTCCGCCTGATCACCGAGGCGAACTCCGAACGTTTAGTCACCGACATGCTAGGGTCAGCACTCATTAACCATTAGGTGATTCAATGACCTGGAACCTGACAGAGGAGGTTTTGGGTCATGAGAG
>JASLLV010000008.1 GCA_030746935.1 Rhodospirillales bacterium
GCCGTAGGGGATGAAATGTTCGGGCATCAGCGGGGCGATTCGCAAGCTGGTATTCTAGCGCGAAATGCCGCATGGGTCGCGATCCCTTGGCCGTCGGTCCTGGAAATGGCGACGGCGTTGGGGCTATGAAGGACGCCGCGAAACAATGGTTCCGAGGCCATGAAGCTCGCCATCAGCCAGCCGATCCTGTTGGGTGCCTGGGGCGGCGGCAACCAGTTCGTCGCCGCGCTCAGCGAAGCGATGCGCGCGCGCGGCGATTCGGTCGTCTACGATCTTTCGGACCGCGACGTCGATGTGATCTTGATCACCGACCCGAGGCCGCGCAATCCCGCGCTTTCTTTTACTCCTGGTCAAGTGCTGCGCTACATTCTATTGCGCAATCCGAAGGCGCTGGTGGTGCACCGGATCAACGAATGCGACGAGCGAAAGGGTTCGCGGGGAATGAATTTCCGTCTCCGCAACGCGAACGCCCTCGCCGACCATACGGTGTTCATCGCATCCTGGCTGAAGGCGTTGGACGTGTGGCAGGCCGGAAAGCCGGCCACGGTCATCCTCAACGGCGCCGACACCCGCGTTTTTCATGCCGACCATTACGAGCCGTGGGACGGGGTCGAGCCCTTGCGCATGGTCACCCACCACTGGGGTGGAAACCGCATGAAGGGGTTCGACGTTTACGAACGGCTCGACGCGCTTTTGGCGACGCCCGAATGGCGCCAGCGGCTGCGATTCACGTACGTCGGCAATCTGCCCCCGGGCTTTAAGTTCACGCAGGCCCGGTATGTGCCCCCCATCTTCGGGCCCAGGCTCGCGTCTGAGCTTCGCTCCCATCACGTCTACCTGACCGCCTCGATCAACGAGCCCGCGGGCATGCATCACATCGAAGGCGCTCTGTCCGGGCTTCCCCTCATCTACCGCGACAGCGGGGCCTTGCCCGAATATTGTGGCGGATTCGGTGAGGCATTTTCCGGCGCGGACGATTTCGAGGCGGCGCTCAAATCCATGATGAAAAACTATTTCCAGTGGCTGGATTACATCGCGAGCTATTCCTATACCGCCAACCGCATGTGTCAGGCCTACATGGCGCTTCTCGACGAACTCGTGGACCGGCGCAGCGAAATCCTGGCCAAGCGGCGATTGTGGCGACATCCCATCGCGTTCGTGCTGAACCAGATTCCTTGGTGATGCCGGCTTTCCGACCAGCGATCGCCGGCGTGGCGCGACGGAGCGTTGCGGCGACGTACGCCGCGGCCCACGCCGCGCGCCTCTATAGCTGTCGTTCGGCGCCGGTCGCCTTCGTGACCGAGGGCGCGGAATGGACCATCCACTGGATCGGCAAGGGATACGTCGATGCCATCGAAGCGCGCCACCCGGGTACGGCGCAACTCGTCGGCCGCCCGTACGGGCTGTTCGGCCGCATCGTCCATTTCGGATCGCAGTTCCACTGGCAGAACTGGGCCGATATCCTGCCGACCTCTAACCGGTACGTGGTCAATTACTTTCACGGCAAGCCCGGGGACGGCCCCGAGATGGCGCGGCACGTGGAATTCTTTCTCGAGAAATGCCCTCGCCTTGAGCGCATCGTAACGGCCGCGAGCAAGGTGCGACGCAGACTCGCCCGTTGGGGCGTGCCGGCGGAGAAGATTGCCACCGTGCCCCTCGGGGTCGATACCGCGTGTTTCAGGCCCCCCGACGAGGACGAGCGCGAAGCGGCGCGGTCCCGCCTCGGCGTTCCGAAGCAGGCGATTTGCGTCGGCTCGTTTCAGAAGGATGGCGTCGGATGGGGCGACGGCCGGGAACCGAAGATGATCAAGGGCCCCGATGTGTTTGTTGCCGCGATGGGTCGTCTCGCGCGCGACCATCCCGTCTTCGTCGTCCTCTCGGGTCCCGCGCGCGGCTACGTCAAGACCGAGCTCGAACGCCTGGGCATTCCCTTCGCCCACGTCTATCCACGGGACTACCGCGAAATCGCGCGCATTTACTGGTCCCTTGATCTCTATCTGGTTGCGTCCCGCGAAGAGGGTGGCCCGCAATCTGTGTTGGAAAGTATGGCAAGCGGCGTTCCCCTGATCTCGACGCGGGTGGGCATGGCCGAGGACGTGATCGCCGAAGGTCGCAACGGACTTCTCGTCGATGTCGGCGATGCGGACGCGCTTGCCGCCCGCGCCGCCGAGCTCGCGGGCGATTCCGATGTGCGCCGGTCGTTGCGGGCGGCCGGGCGCGAAACGGCGACCGGCTACGACTGGTCCGTTGTCGCCGAGACCTTGTACGAAAACGTCTATCGGGAACTGCTTTCGTGACCGCAGGCCAGTGGGTTAAGACGGCGCTCCGGTTCACCTACCGGGCCGCGCTCGGGTTACACGAAAGGCTCAGCGCCGCGAGTTCCGGCAATGACACGGCGATCCGCGTCTTTTACGGGGGCGCGCGAGGAGGGACCGCAGGCGGAACCCGGGTCAAGATCTTGCGGCTTGGCGAGGAATTTCCCGAACACTTGTGGGATTACACGCTCGTCTATCTGCTCAGCAACGCCCCCTATTTGTTGCCCACGACGCTGGAACGCTTGAAAGCGCGCGGAATCCCCATCGTCGGCAACCAGGACGGTGTGTTCTATCCCGGCTGGTTCGGCGGCGATTGGCGAGCCGAGAACGAGCGCATGGCAGCGTTGCACCGTCTTGCTGATCACGTCTTTTACCAAAGCGAATTTTGCCGCCGCGCCGCTACCGCCTTCCTTGGCGAACGGGCCGCGGCAAAAGAAGTGCTTTACAACGCGGTCGACGCCTCTCGGTTCGCGCCGTCGGAGAAAGACGAACTTCGAGGGGACGGGCATCAATTTCTCGTCGCCGGCAAGTTCGGATTCGACCAGTATTACCGCCTCGAATCTGCGGTTCGCGGGGTCGCGTGCGCGACTCGTCGCGGCCTGAACGCGCGCCTCACCGTGGCTGGGATCGTTGCGCGCGGAATCCGCGCGCGCGTTCGCGCTCTCGCCCAATCCCTGAACGTCGGCAACGCCATTCGCCTTGCGGGTCCGTACAATCGGGCCACAGCACCGCGGGTGTTCGCATCCGCCGACGTTTTCCTGTCCACCGGGCACAATGATAACTGTCCGTCCTCGGTCATCGAGGCGATGGCGTGCGCGCTGCCCGTCATCTACGCCGCCAGCGGAGGCGTGCCCGAGCTGGTGGGGTCCGAGGCTGGCATCGCGGTGGAGACAGGAGAAAGTTGGGACGAGATGCTCTCGCCGTCTGCGGACGGTCTTGCCGACGCCATGGCCCACGCGGTCGAAAACCACGCCGCGTTCTCGGCCGCCGCGCGTTCCCGGGCCGTCGCCCGTTTCGATATCGGGCCATGGCTTGCCCGCCATCGACAGGTCTTCCGGTCGCTTCTGGAGGCGCGGCATGGCTGAGGGGCCACGCGTCTCGGTCGTCATCCCCTGTTACAACGGCGGCGCCGATCTGCTGGGCGCGCTCGATTCGCTGGACGCCCAGACGTTTCGCGACTTCGAGGTGGTCGTCGTCGACGACGGTTCCGACGATGGTGCGACGCTGGGCCTTCTCGATTCCATCGCCCAGCAGGTTCGCATGGTGCGACAAGGGAACCGGGGATTGCCGGCGGCCCGGAACGCCGGATTCGCAACCACCCGCGCAGAGCTGGTCCTGCCGCTCGATTGTGATGACCGGCTCGATCCCCGATTCATTGATGCGACCGTGGGCGCGTTGGAGCGGAACGCGGACGCTGCATACGTCTTCACCGATATGTCGCTGTGCGGCGAGAGAAGGGGTGTGCTCGCCAAGCGATACAACATGTTCACCCAGCTTTTCGTGAACCAGCTTCCATACTGCATGTTGATCCGCCGCGCCGACTGGTGGAACGCCGGCGGCTACGACGAATCGCTTCGCGACGGTTACGAGGACTGGGAGTTCAACATCCGGCTCGCTTCTTTGGGGCGCTTCGGCGTGGCCGTGTCCGAGCCTTTGTTCCTTTATCGGGTCGATTCGCGGGGCATGCTTCGCCGCGTCTCAAACCGCCGCCATGCCCAGTTGTGGCGCCAAATCCAGGCGCGGCACCCGGCGCTCTACCGTTTGCCCGCGTTGTGGCGTTGCTGGCGCGCGTGGCGATCGGCGCCACGAGCCTACCCCGCGTGGCTGCTCGTCGGCCTGCTCCTGTGCCACCGCGCCCTGCCGGCATCGATGTTCAACCGCGTCTTTTCGGTTCTCCTGCGCTTCTCGGCGTCGGCGCGGGCGGACGCGGGTGCCGGCCGCGCCGCCCAAGGGGCTTAGCGCGTGTGCGGCATCGCCGGCATTGTGGACTTGCGCCGGGCCACGTCGCCCGACGAGCTCGCGGCCACGGTTCGGGCCATGGGGCGCACACTCAGCCATCGGGGACCCGACGACGAAGGGGTCTGGTGCGATGCGGCGGCCGGGATCGCCTTTGCGGCGCGCCGGTTGGCGATCCGCGATCTTTCTCCGGCCGGTCATCAACCGATGGTCTCCGACGACGGTGGGCTGGTCCTCGTCTTCAACGGCGAGATCTATGATGCGGACGCGCTGCGCGCAGAGCTCGATTCGCTCGGGCACCGGTTTCGAGGCACATCGGACACCGAGGTTCTCCTCAACGCCTGCGCCCGATGGGGCGTGGCGGGGGCGCTGCCGCGCCTGAACGGGATGTTTGCGTTCGCCCTTTGGGAGACCGGCACGCGGCGCCTCACCCTGGTCCGCGACCGGATGGGGATCAAGCCGCTTTATTGGGCGACAACCGGCGATCTCTTGCTGTTCGTCTCGGAGCTCAAGGCGTTGCGGGCGCACGCTGGCTGGACGCCCGAAATCGACCGCGACGCGCTGGCGGCGTACGCGCGCCTCTCGTACGTTCCGGCACCGCACTGCATCTGGACCGGTGCGCGGAAGCTCGAGCCGGGTTGCGCACTGACGCTCGAGCCGGGCCGCCCGCCCCAGACGTGGCGTTATTGGGACATGGCCGCGCTCGCCCAAGGCGATCGAACGATCCACGGGGCGCGAGAGGCCGCCCCGCGACTCGAAGCCCTGCTCGGAACGGCGGTGCGCCGCCGGCTCGTCGCCGATGTGCCCGTCGGCGTATTTCTTTCCGGTGGTATCGATTCGGCAACGGTGACGGCGCTGGCGCAAATCCACGCTGACACGCCGGTCAAGACGTTCGCCGTCGGTTTCGCCGAATCGGCGTACGACGAGGCCAAGAACGCGGCCCTCGTCGCCCGACACCTCGGAACCGACCATCACGAGCTTCTTTTAAGCGCGGAGGAGACCCGCGCGCTGATTCCCGAACTGCCCTCGTGGTTCGACGAACCTTTTGCCGATTCGTCACAGGTGGCGACGCTCGCCCTCGCGCGATTCGCGCGCACCGAGGTGACGGTGGCCCTCAGCGGCGACGGCGGCGATGAAACCTTCGGCGGCTACAACCGCTACGCCTGGGCCGCCAGATACTGGCCGTGGCAGCGAAGGGTGCCGGCGCCATTCCGGCGCCTCGCGGCGGCGGCGCTCGAGCAGGTATCGCCCGGCGCCTGGGACCGGGTTCTCGGTGCCACCCCCTATCGACATCCTGGCGAGAAGCTTCACAAGTTCGCCCAAATTCTCGCGCTCGACGATCTCGATTCCGTCTATCGCCGGCTCACGGGACCCGGGGTCGATACATTCGGCGCGGTCCCGGGCGGGCGCGAACCGCCGGCGCCCGTGCCGCCACCCCTCGACGACGCAGTCGAGCGCCTGCAGTTCCTCGACACGGTGGGCTATCTGCCCGACGATATTCTGACCAAGGTGGACCGCGCGACCATGGCGGTCGGCCTCGAGGCGCGGGTCCCGTTCCTCGATCACGAGGTCATCGAGTTCGCCTGGCAATTGCCGCGCGCGCTCAAGGTTTCCGACGTCAAGAGCAAGCGCATCCTCCGCGACGTTCTCGGCCGCCATCTACCGGCAAAACTTTTCGAGGGCCGCGCCAAGTCCGGCTTCGCGATTCCGCTGGCCGGGTGGCTGCGGGGGTCGCTCAGGGATTGGGGCCAATCACTTCTCGAAGACGTGACGCGAACCGGCGAGCAGTGGTTCGACGCGAAAATCGTCACCGGCTGGTGGAACGATCACCAGTCGCAACGAGCCGACCGCCATCACGCCCTTTGGAACGTCCTGATGTTCCAGGCCTGGCTTCGTCGGCAACGAAACGGCTCGTGAGACCGACGTCCGTTAGATCCGGGCCGTCGCGAGCGCGGGCGCCCGGAAGTCGCGGCCGAGCAACGAGGAATAGACTTTCAGCGTCTCGTCGATGACGCTCTTTTGCTGGAATCGGCTTTCCACCAGTATCCGGCTCTTCGCCCCCATGCGGCGGCGCAGCTCGGCATCGCCAAGCAGGGTTTCCAGCGAATCCGCGAGCGCGCCCGAATCGCCGAGCGGCACTAGATACCCGTTCTCGCCGTGCTTGACGATCTCGCGGCAGCCTGGAACGTCGGTCGCGACGATCGGCCGCGCGCAAGCGGCCGCTTCGAGAAGCGATTTCGGCAGTCCCTCACGATAAGACGGAAGAACCGCGACGTGCGCTTGGCGCCATACATCGGGGACCGAGTCGCGAAATCCCCACCATTGTACCAGCCCGTCATCGTGCCACTCGCAAAGTTGCGCCTCGGGGATCGACGTCGGGTTCTCGGGATCGGGCATCCCGATCAGCAGCACCCGGACCATGAGGCCACGGTCGCGAAGGATGCGCGTCGCCGTCACCAGCTCGCCAATGCCCTTGTTCCACAACATGCGCGAGACGACCGCGACAGTCGGGATTCCATCGGGATCTGGAAGCGGATGAAACGCCGACAAATCGACCCCCGAGCCCGGGATCAAGGCGGTCCCATCGCGTCGGATGATTCGCGCGTCTGCGAGGGTTTCGAGATCGTCGGGGTTCTGCACGATGGTTCGGTTTTTTCTCCCTCCGAGAAGCAACCGGCCGCCGAGGCGGACAGTGGGCTGAAGCACGCGCCCCATCCAGTGACCGGTCGTGAACACGAAGCCGAGCCCCGTGAGCGCGTTCACGACGGCGATTCCGGGTACCATCATCGCCGCCATCGATCCGTAAAGGCTCGGCTTCAAGGCCACGTGATGCACCAGATCCGGCCGCTCCTGGCGGTAGACCCTGACCAGATTGATGATCGACTTGAGCTCCGAGATCAGCGACAGCTGGCTGCGCGGAAGCAGGAACGAGACTAGACGGAAACCCTGCTTCTTGATGATTTCCGCGTGGTCGCGTATGCGGGTAACCACCACCACGTCGGCACCGGCGTCACTTACGGCTTGCGCCAGTCCGAGGCGGTGGGAGACGAAGTACCAATCCTCCGTCACCAGATAGAGGATCCGAGTCTTTTTGTCGCTGCTGGGCGTGTTCGGCATCGCAACCGGTACTCGAGGTCGTTCGCGGTCCCGAAACTACCATGCGCGCCCGCACTCGGAAAAGAAGCGTGATGCGCTGACGAGAGTTTGGAATCCCGGCTAATGGCGGAACGAAAACGAACAGGGAAGCCACGCAGACGCCCCGCGGATCGCCCCATCGAGGTTCTGGTGAACGGCATCCACGCGCGCCACGGCGGCGGTGTAACTTATCTCGTTAACCTGCTGCCGCTGCTCGCCCGCGATCCCTCGATTCGTCTGCACCTTGTGCTCCACGAAAGCCAACGCGACGAACTCGGATCCTTGCATGCCGACATAACGGCGCATGTCTTCCGTTTCTCCGACGGCTTCCTCTCACGGTTGGTCTGGGAGCAGTTCGTGCTTCCCCGGATCGCGAAGCGGGTTGGAATCGACGTCACATTTTGCCCCGCTAATTTTGCACCTTTGTTCGCGCCGTCGCCGGTCGTGCTGGTGCGCAACGCCCTTTCGGTGGGCGCGACCGAAAGGCGGCCGGTCAAGCGGCTTTACTGGCTCGCGCTCGCGGCCGCGACCTGGGTTTCGCTTTTGCGTTGTCCCCGCGCCATCGCTGTTTCGAACTACGCGCGCCGCGACGTGGTTCGACGCTTCCCCGGTCTCGCCGAAGACAAGATCACGGTCGTCCACCACGGAGTCTCTCCCGCATTCGCGCCCCCGCGGCGCTTCGATTCACGCGACGGCACCCTTCTTGCGGTGGCCGATCTCTACATCCAGAAAAACCTGCACGGATTGCTCTACGCACTGGATTCGTTGCGGGCTCGGTATCCCGACATCCGCCTCAAGATCGCGGGTGCCCCTGTCGACGCGGACTACGCGAATCGCCTCCACGACATCGTCGCCTTGCGCGGCCTCGAGGCGAACGTCGAGTTCTTGGGGCGGGTCTCCGCCGCCGGTCTTGCCGAGCTTTACCGCCGGTGCGGCGTCTTCGTATTTCCCTCCCTCGTCGAGACCTTCGGCAATCCGCTCGTGGAAGCCATGGCCAGCGGCGCCCCGATCGTGAGCGCGGGATGCGCCGCGATGCCCGAGATTCTGGGCGAGGCCGCGCTGTTCGTCGATCCGCGCGATCCGGATGGGATCGCACGTGCGATCGCGCGCCTTCTCGACGACGCCCCCTTGCGTCGTCGGCTCGGCGAGCTTGCGCAGGCCCGCGCGTCCCGGTTCTCGTGGGAGGAGACGGCGCTGCGGACGGCCGACGTTCTGAAGGAGTGCGCGCGCACCGCACGCGGCGGCTAGGGAATCACGATCCGGTCGTTCTTGGCCACCTCTCGTGCATCCCACACGGCGACCACGCGCCCACGAAAGCGCTGCGCGAACTCGGGCTCCAGACCCTCGGGCAAAGTCCTGTGGCTGACGATCATCTTCGCGTCGGGGTGGGTTTCGGCCCATTGCCGCGCTCCGTGCTGCCAGGTCACCGCGAGCGGCTCGCTGAGACGGCCGAGAAACTGGTACTGACCGTGGTATTTGTGGACATTCGCAACCAAGGCTCCTTGGTTCTGGGCGCCGGCGATGTGACGGGCCAGGGGTTCGAGGTCGAACGCCGCGCCGAGATGGGGGCGCAACGCAACGTGCCCGGCGGCGACGACGAGAACCGCGGCCACCGCCAAGCGGACGACTCCCAGCCGCCAGCGGATTAGGCGAACGCTTGCGATCACGAGCGCGGCCAAGGCGACGGGCAAGGCCGCAAGTGGGTCGGTTTCCTTGATCCACGCCGCCGAATTGGCCCACCCGGGCCATGCCTGCAGGACGAGCAGCGCGATCGTTCCCGCAACGACGACCGCGAATATCGGGCCCACCACGAACCAATCCATGCGGCGCCCGGCCGGCGCCGCGTTCGACAACGCGAAGGCGGCGAGTAAGGCGCCCGCCGGCATGCTAGGGATCAGGTAGTGAGGCTGGCGAACGCCGATGAAGGAAAGCCCGATGACCGCGAAGACGAACCAAATGAGGCAGAACCGCGCCCCGTGGTCGCCAATCAACGCCCGCCCCGAGCCCAGGGCGCGCCAAAGGGGCGGCCACGCGCTCCAGGGAAGGAACAGCACCGGCGTCGCCGCGACGTAGAGCCACCAGGGCCGAGCGTGGCCGAACGGCTCGGCGATCCGCAACGCCGTCTGGCTCCACAAGATCTCCCGGCCGTATTCGCTGCCTCCCGCGGCCGCGGCGGGCAACGCCCACGCCAGCGCGATCGCCGCTCCCGCCACGGTTGCCGTGGCGAGGCCGGCGTACCATGCCGACCACGATCGTGTTCCCGAACTGCCCGCCCAAAGCGGCGCCGCGAGCGCGACCGGAAGGACATGGACCGCGATCACCGGCCCCTTTGCCAGGACGCCGAGCCCCAACGCGATGGCGAATACGAGCCATCCGCGCGCGTCTCGTCGGTCTCGGGCTTCCACAAGGCCCAAAATGCAGGCGAGGGTGAAGAAACCGAGCAGCATGTCGAACAGGGTCCGCGTGGCAACCGTTCCCCAGAAGATGCCGCCGATCAGGATTACCGGGGCCGTGAACGCGACGTCCCCGCGGTCCGGCCACAGGCGCCGGGCCAGGGCCGTGGTGAGGAGCAAGCACCCGAGCGCGAACATCGGCGCTACCATTCGTGCCGTCATCTCGCTTACGCCGAATACCGCCCACCCGAGGTTGATCAGCCAGAAAAGAAGCGGCGGTTTGTGCCCGTAGACCTCGCCGTTCAGGTGGGGCACAAGGGTATCGCCGCCGACCCACATCTCCCAGGCGACGCTCACGTAGCGGGTCTCGTCGATGGGCATGAGGGGCCGCGTGAGCAAGCCCGTCGCGACCAGCGCCAGCCACAGGCCGGCGCAGAGCGCAACCGAGGCGCCGAGACGCGATGTCGTCGAGCCCGAAATCGGAGCGCCGGCGCCGGCGCCGAGTGTCATCGCCAAAGACCCCGGGTGTCGATCACCGCCTTGCCGTCCAAGCGTGCGCGGTCTATGCCGGCAAACGCCCGGTGGTCGACGAGAAGGACGACGACGTGGGCTGCCTCCAGCGCCGCGTCGAGATCGACCTTCGTGACGCCGGGATCGGCGTCGAGTGGCGCCGGAAGCCCGCCGGCATGGGGCTCGACGACGAGGATCTCGCCGATGCCGTCTCGGGCCAGCGTCTCGACGATCCGCAACGCCGGACTCTCGCGGGCATCTTCGATGTCCGCCTTGTACGACAGCCCGAGACAGGCGACTCGTGGCGAATCGAAGCGTTTTGCGGCCTCACGGACCTTTGCGACCACGTGCATGGGCATCGCATCGTTGACGCGCCGCGCGGCGCGGATGAGAACGCTTTCGTCTGGCGCCGAATCGATGATGAACCAGGGATCGACGGCGATGCAGTGGCCGCCGACACCGGGTCCGGGTTTCAGGATATCGACTCGCGGGTGGCGGTTCGCAAGCCGCAGCACCTCCCAGGCGTCGATACCGAGGCGGTCGCAGACCATGGAGATCTCGTTTGCGAAAGCGATATTGGCGTCGCGGTACGAATTCTCGACCAGCTTCACCAGCTCCGCGGTCCGCGCATCGGTCAACAGGCATTCGCCATTGACGAAGGTTTCGTAGAACGCGGCCGCGTGACGTGCGCACCGCGCGCTGAGGCCGCCGATGACCCGGTCGTTCTGGACGAGTTCGACGAGGATTCGTCCGGGAAGGACCCTCTCGGGGCTGTGGGCCAGGCGAACCTGTGCGCCTTCGCCGTCGCGATGGGGAAACGAGAGGTCGGGGCGCACCTCGGCTAGCCATTCGGAGAATGCTTGCGTGGTTCCGACGGGCGAGGTGGATTCGATTACGATCAGATTGCCGTCGTCGAGGACCGGCGCGATCGATTGCGCCGCCGATCTCAGAAACGAGACATCGGGCTTTCTGTCCGCGGTAAACGGCGTCGGCACGGTGACGAGAAACACGTCGGCGTGGTCGGCGGCCTCCGCCGCCCGCAAGCGACCGGCGGCGACCGCGCCCCGCACCATCACGTCGAGGTCGGGTTCCGTGAAGTGGGCCCTTCCCTCGTTCACCATCGAGACGGTTTCGGCTTTCACGTCGACGCCGACGACGTGAAAGCCGCGGTTGGCCAGGATCGCCGCCGTCGGCAAGCCGACGTAGCCGAGTCCGATCACGCATACCCGCTCAAAGCCCGGCGTCACGGACGATCTCCTTGATGATGCGACGGCTGGCCGCGCCGTCCCCGTACGGGTTGTGGGCGCGGCTCATATCGGTGTAGGCCGCCTCGTCGTCGAGCAGGCGTTCGCACTCGCCGACAATGGTGTCTGCGTCGGTGCCCACCAGCCGCACGGTCCCGGCCTCCACCGCTTCGGGCCGCTCGGTAACGTCGCGCATGACGAGGACCGGTTTCCCGAGCGACGGCGCTTCTTCTTGGATGCCGCCGGAATCGGTGATGATGACGTGCGCGGCGCGCATCAAATACACGAAGGGAAGGTATTCCAGGGGCTCGATCAAGTGCACGCCGGTCTTGTCGGCGAGCAGCCGCCGGACCGGCTCGTTGACGTTGGGGTTGCGGTGGACAGGATACACCACGTCCACGTCGCCGCGGCCGGCGATGCGCGCGAGTGCACGACAGATTTCTTCGAAACCGGGTCCGAAGTTTTCGCGCCGATGACCGGTGACCAGGATAAGGCGCCGCGCGCGCGCATGGTCGCCGCGCTCGAGAAACGCGAAGCGCCGTTCCAACGCACACCGAATCTCGGGGTCCGCATCAATCCGGGCGACGACGTGAAACAGCGCGTCGATCACCGTATTGCCGGTAACGATGATCCGCCCGTGGGGCAGGTGTTCGCGTTTCAAGTTCCTTGCCGCCGATTTCGTCGGCGCGAAATGCAGGTCCGCGATGGCGTCGGTCAACCTGCGGTTCATTTCCTCGGGCCACGGCGCGCGCATGTCGCCCGAGCGCAAGCCGGCTTCGACGTGCCCGACGGGAACACCGGCGTAGAACGCGGCCAGTGTTGCCGCGAGCGTCGTCGTCGTATCGCCATGGACGAGGACGCGCGCCGGCGCGAAGTCCCCGATCACGCGCTCCAGTCCATCCAGAACCGCCGCCGTCACGTGGGTCAGGTTCTGGTCGCTTTCCATGATGTCGAGATCGTAATCGGGGCGAATCGCGAACAGCGAGAGCACCTGGTCCAGCATGTCGCGGTGTTGCGCGCTCACGCACACGCGCGCGTCCAGGCGCGGCTCGTCCGCGAGCGCCTTGACCACGGGCGCCATCTTGATGGCCTCGGGCCGGGTTCCGAAGACGCTGAGTATCCGCATTCCTGCGTGCCTCGATCCGATCACTGCGCGCCCGTCTGGATATCCCCGGCGCCGCCGGCGCGCAAGGTCGGGATCGGCGATCGGTATTCTTTTCGGACCGACTGTGACAGGCGAAATCGCGGCTGATAAGATCGCGCGCCTTAACAAGTGTGCTCTCGAACGCGCGTGGTGAGACATGTTTCGTCGCATCGCAATTCGGATGATCTTCGGGTTTGCCGCCCTGGTCGCGACTCTGGGTCAACTTTCCGCCGAAGCCGCGGCGGAGGCCGCGTTCGTGGGGCTCCAAATCCAGGGGATCAACGCCGAGGTGGCGGCCGCACTGGGGCTCGATCGCGAGGACGGAGCGATGGTCTCGAACGTGGCCTTGGACGGTCCGGCCAACCGGGCCGGTTTCCTTCGCGGCGACATCATTCTCTCTTTCGCGGGCAAGGACATCGCGCGGTTCCAGGACCTGCTCGCCATGGTCGGCGGGATCGAGGCCGGTGACGCGGTCGACGTCGTGGTCTTGCGCGCCGGCCGAAAAGTGTCGCTGACGCTCGAGACGGGAAAGCGGCCCGACGCCTGGCGCGTTTCCAAAGACGCCTTCGCCGAGGTGGGCGAGCTCGGTCTGACGCTGGCGACACTGACTCCCAAGGTGCGCGACGCCTTCGAGTTGCCGTGGGGGACGGTCGGGGTGCTGGTCTCGTTGGTTGATCCGGAAAGGGCCGAAGGGGTAGGACTTCAGCGCAGCGATGTCATCGTGCAAGTCAATCAGCGTAACGTCTGGCTGCCGGAACACGTGCTCGACGCAATCACGGACGCCAAGAGCCAGGGAGGAAAGGACGTCTTGTTGCTGGTCGCCGCGGACGGACGGTACCGGTTTACGCTGCTGCCGCTGCGTTGAGGATCGGGCCTTGCGCCCGGGCGGTACGAATCAGCACACTCCCGCGTTCTGGCACTCCTCGCGGGTCGCGAGCACGAGCTTCCTCAGCGTTTCGGCGTCTGCGGCGCCGGGAACCAGATTGCGGCCGATTATGAAGGCCGGCGTCCCGCTGATCCCGAGCTCTTCGGCGAGTTTGAAGTTGCCGGCGAGCGCGTTTTCGATGTCTTTTTCGGCCATGCGCCTGCGCAGAGCCTCGACATCGAGGCCGCTTTCCGATGCGAAACGGAAGATCTTTTGCTCGGTCAAATTGCCGCGGGCAGACATCAGCGCGCTATGGAAGGGAACGTATGCGCCCCTGTCCATCGCCCACGCCGCCAGCGCGGCGCGCGCGGCGACGACCGATTGCGGCGTCAGGATAGGGTATTCCTTGAACACGTAGCGGATGTTTCCGTCGTCCTTTATGAGTTCCATGATCGTGGGAAAGACCCGCTTGCAGAAGCTGCACGTGTAATCGAAGAACTCGACCACCGTGACATTGCCATTTGGGTTACCGCCGACGGGCGAGGACGGATCCCTTTCCACTTGCGGGCGTAGCGTACCCAGCAAGCCCTCGGTGCGCTCGCGGCGTACCACTTCTTCGTTCGCCTGGTATTGGTGAATCGCCTCGATAACCGCTTCCGGGTGATCGCGCAGGTAGTCGCGTACCAGCGTCTCGACTTCGTCCTTGTCCACCGGCTGCGCGATGAGCGCGACCACCAGAGCCGAGATCGCGATCACGGCGACGACTGCGCTTGAGACGGCGAAAACGATGCGCGGCGGCAATTCGACCTACCTGGATTGCGGTTGCCCTTGTTCGCGAATGATGGAATACCGCTCCGCCCGATTCAAGGCCCGATTCCGACCTAATCCTCGGGAATCACGCGGTTTTGATCGCGTTGGCCGGGCTTAACGCGAGATCAGGATGCCCGAGATGAAGGCGGCACCCTCCGCCCCGGTGCCGGCGGCCGAGATGCCAACGAACATGATCCGCGCCGCCGCCAAATCGTCGGCCGGCCAGATTCGCGCATAGATCTCGGAAATATCCACCGTTTCGAGCCACCACGTGCGGGTATTCTCGATCCCGCCCCTTTGCGTGTAGCGCGCGTCCCGTCCGGCCTCGGACGGCGGGTCGATGGCTCCACGTCGGAGCGCGGACTCGCCCCACACGAGCGAAATCATCCGGTCGTTCGGCGGCAGGTCCCGACCCAGCCACGCGAAAGGTTGGGCGCCCCAGCTTCGCGATTCGGGATCACCGCCGTGGAACCCCACAACGAGCCCGACCGGATGCGTGGTTCCCCCATGCGGCTCCACATGCCACGACCAGCTGAGGAACGGGCTCGCCAATAGATTCACGTTCGTGCGCCGAGCAACGACGAATGCCGCCTTGCCGTTGTCGACACGAAGTGCCGGAACCCCTTGGTGGTGGACGAGCGTAGTGCTCCGCCGGAAAAGCTCAGCGTTCCCCGCGATCACCCAGTCGTCGGGCAGGGACGAGACCGAGAACCCGGGGTCCGGGCCGAGGACCGATAGGCGCCCATCGGGATCGACGCTCGCACGCCCATCGGTTTCGACGCTCGCGCGCGGAATCGCGCATCCCGCGGCGGCCAGGACCAAAATCGCCGCCGCGAGCGTTCTCGCGGTCATATCCGGCCTCAGTTCTCGGCCGCTTTTGCGGCCCGCGCGATGTCCTCTGCCTGCAGCCAGGCCGACGATCCGGTAGCGAGTTCCTTTTTCGCGCGTTCCGCTTGATATACCGCCTCGCGCCCCTTGCCCTTGAGCAGGGCTTCTTCCGCAAGCGCCAGATAGCTCATCGCCGCCTGTCCGTCGCGGCCGTAGGCGATGGCGAGTTGGCGCCACATGAACGGGTTGTCGGAATCCTCTGACAGCGCCGCACGTAGGTTTACGATGGCCGGTTTCAGCAGCTCAGGCGAGGCCGATTCGAGTTGTGCGCGGGCGAGTCCAAGGCGGAGCAGATTGGACCCGGGAAGAAGGCCCACCGCCGTTTGGTATGGCTCGAGCGCGTCTGTGACGCGGCCGTTCTCGAACAAGATTTGGCCCTTGAGTTCGTGGAAGAAGGGATCCGCCGACATCTCGGCGATCAGGCCGTCGATGAGCGCCAGCGCCTGGTCGATATCGGATGCGCGGAAATGGGCGATCGCGCGCGCGTAGCGGGCAGGGATGCTCGCATCCGAGGCCGAGTATTCGCGGAGCGTTTGCGGCGGCGGGTTCATGAACGCGCGCAGCTTGGCCCGCATACGCCCGTAAAGGGCGACGAACCCGGTTTTCGGCGGCTTGTCGGTATGGGGCGAACGCTGGACGTGTGTGCGCACCACGTCCATGCGCCGCTCGGTCAGCGGGTGGGTGCGTACGTACACATCCTGGTTCCGTGCGGATAGCAGCTCCTGTCCGCTGAGAACTTCGAGAAAATCCAGCATTCCGCCCGCCGACTGGCCAGTCGCGTCGAGTAGGCGAAGGGCCGCTTGGTCGGCGGCCGACTCTTGGGTTCGGCTGTACTGAAGGGCGGACCGGAGACCCATGGACTGACCGCCGAGCGAAATCGCGGCGCCCACGTCGCCCCGACCGGTCCCGATCGCCGCCGCCGTTCCAAGCAAGGTGGAGATTAACGCCTTCTTGGCCGTGTTTCGCAGCATCTCGCCCGTGCGGACGAGATGGCCGCCGGCGAGGTGGCCGGTCTCGTGGGCGATGACGCCGATTAACTGACCGGGGCCTTCGACGCTCGCGAGAAGGCCGGTGTGGAGAAAAAGCTTTTGGCCGTTGGCGACGAAGGCGTTGAGCAAGCGGTCGTTGACAATGTAGATTTCGACCGCGGAAGGCTCCACACCCGCCGCCAAAAAAAGCGGCTCAGAAAACGTCTCGATGATACCTTCGATTTCGGCGTCGCGGATGAACGTCACATTTTGCGCCGCCGCACCCGCCGGTCCCAGAATCAGGACGGCAAGAAACGTTGCGAGTCGGAGCGGCGCGGAAATGCGGTTTAACAAAATTCTCGATCCGGGCGCACGCATTGAAGGTAGTGTTCGCCCGATCAGTCGTCAATTCGTGCTCGTGCTTGCGGTGCTTGCGCTTGTCGGTTGCGCCGGCGAAAAGGATGCGCAGCCGCGGACGTTCCAGATCGTCGAGGGGTTCCTGGGCGGCGTGGTCGCCGACGAACCGCGCGCCGCCCTCGTCGGCCGCGACGTTCTCGCGTTGGGGGGAAACGCCGTCGACGCCGCAACGGCGGTCTATTTTGCTCTGTCGGTCACACTGCCTTCGTCCGCCAGCCTCGGCGGCGGCGGCGTGTGCGTGGTTCGCGATGTCGTCACCGAAACCGTCGAAGCGCTGGAATTTCTGGCCCGTGCCCCCAAGGCGGGTCCGTCGGGCGCATCCCGGCCGACCGCGATCCCCGGCAACCCGCGCGGGTTCTTCGCTTTGCATTCCCGATACGGTTCGATTCACTGGTCGCAGATCTTGGCCGGAGCCGAAAACCTCGCCCGGTTCGGCACGCCGGTGTCACGTGCCCTGGCGCTGGATGTGGCCAAGGTCGGCAATGCGTTGGCGGCGGACAAAGGTGCGCGGCGAATCTTCACTCGCGAATCGAAGACCCGACCGGGGAGCTTGAGGGTGCTAGCCGAGGGAGACTTCATCACCCAGCTCGAACTCGCGAACGTGCTTTCGCGACTCAGGTTGCTCGGGTCCGGAGACTTCTACATCGGCCAGTTCGCGCAGACCTTCGTACAAGCAGTCGCAAGCACCGGCGGAGCGATGGGAGTGGACGATTTGCGAGGCTACCTCCCCAAATGGCGCCCAACGCTCGCCATCGAATTCGGAAATGACATCGCCCATTTCGCGCCGCCGCCGGCTGCGGCCGGGGTGGTCGCGGCGCAGGTTTGGGCGATGCTTACGCGTGACGACGACTACGAGAACGCCGAAGATGAGCGCGCCCATCTGCTGGCCGAGGCCTCGCTCCGCGCTTTCGCGGACCGCGTGGGCTGGATTGGTGCAAACGTCGAGGGCGGGCCGGATTTCGCTGCGGCGCTCGTTTCCGAGGAGCGGATCGCGAGTCTGTGGCAGACGGTTCGGCGTGACCGGCATGTCCCCGCCGGTACCCTGCGGCCGGCGCCCGTCCGCCGGTTGGAAAACCCCGCCGCCACGACTTTCGTCACCGTTGATCGGCGCGGCTCAGCCGTCGCCTGCGCGCTCACCATGAACAACCTATTCGGAACCGGGCGAATCGCGCCGGGCACCGGGGTTCTTCTTGCCATGGCCCCCGACGATCGCGGCCGGGGCCCCGAACCGCTCGGCCCCATGATTGTGTTCAACGGGAACAACGGGTCGTTCCGTTTCGCCTCGGCCGCGTGGGGCGGGGCGGTCGCACCCACGGCTATGGTGAACGTCGCGCTCGGCGCCCTTGTCGAAAACAAACCGCTTGAGGATGCTATTGGCGCCAAGCGGCTTCATCACGGCGGCGATCCCGACCTCGTTTATTACGAGCCCGGTTTCGATGCCGCGCGGTTGAACGCGATGACGGCGAGGGGCCAACACGTGGCCCCGACTGCGACGTTGGGCCGGGTCAACGCGGCGCATTGTCCCAAAGGCCTGCCGCCGAATTGGGCCAGTTGTTCCTTCCGCGCCGATCCGCGTGGAGCGGGGCTCGCCATCGCCGCCGATCAGTGAGCCGGCTGGACGGGGCTTCGCCCACGGAGGAAACGCCATGGTCCTGAAAGTCGCCGAACGCGGTCGGGTTTCGCCGTTTATCGTCATGGACGTCATGCGGTCCGCGAATGAGCGGGCGAAAAAGGGGGCCCATGTCCTGCACCTCGAGGTGGGGCAGCCCGGAACCGGCGCACCCGCCGGCGTGTTGGCGGCGGCGAAATCGGCGATCGAGAGCGACCGACTGGGTTACACGGACGCCCTCGGTGTAGCCGACCTTCGACAAAGAATTGCTCGGCATTACGCCGGGACCTACGGCATCGACGTGGATCCGGAGCGAATCGTCGCTACCACCGGTTCGTCGGGTGCCTTCGTGCTTGCATTCCTGAGCGCATTCGACGCGGGCGACCGGGTTGCCCTCGCCTCTCCAGGATATCCGGCCTACCGCAATATCCTCGAGGCCGTCGGCGTCGAAGTCGTCAGCCTCGAGGTGGGGGCGGATAGCAATTTTCAACCGACCCCGGAAATCCTCGATCGCGCGGGCGCCGCGATCGACGGTCTGATCGTCGCCAGCCCTTCAAATCCGACGGGGACGATGGTCAGCCGCGACGAACTGGAAGCGCTCGTCCGCTATTGTGCGGATCGGGACATCCGGTTCGTATCGGATGAGATTTACCACGGCATCACCTACGGCTCTCCCGCCGAAACCGCGCTCGCCTTTACCGCAGACGCCGTCGTCGTGAACAGCTTTTCCAAGTATTTCTCGATGACCGGGTGGCGATTGGGATGGATGGTCGTCCCGCCCGATTTGACGCGGCCGGTGGAGTGCCTTGCGCAGAACCTGTTCATATCGCCGCCGACGTTGTCCCAAATCGCGGCCGTCGCGGCGTTCGATTGCAAGGACGAACTCGACGGGCACGTCAACCGTTACGGGCGCAATCGCGCACTGCTGCTGGAAGCGTTGCCCAAGGCCGGATTCTCCCGTCTCGCGTCGGCGGACGGGGCGTTCTACTTTTACGCCGACGTCGGCGACATGACGAACGACAGCCACGCGTTCTGTCGCCGGATGCTCGCCGCGACGGACGTTGCGGCGACGCCGGGTGTTGATTTCGACCCCGGCCGCGGGCACCAATTCGTCCGGTTCTCGTTTTCAGGCGCGACCGACGAGATCGCCGAAGCGGCGGCCCGCCTTCACGATTGGCTGGCCTGACGGCGTTGAGGTTCGGAATTCAGCCAGCCGCGCGCAACGGCGCCGGGCGGGGCACAAATCTCCCGCCTTCGGCTCGGTGAGCATAATCCCTGTGTGAATGCGACCGAATCGGCCCAAGCGGCGGCTGGTGGGCCGGTTTGGGATTCCTCTTCCGGCCGCGCCGTTGGGCGCGGCAGATACTATTTGCAGCGACTTGCGCGCTTTGTCGGCGTATCCGCGCGAGTCTATTCAGTCAGTCGCCGCCACCAGCCCTTTCGGGTCCGGGACTCGGTCTCCTCGCGGTCAGCCGTGCCGACCGCGACCGTCGTCGTTTTGGCGATATCAGCTCGCTTCAGCGCATCGGGTTCCGAGTAAGACGGGCCCGGGGGGTCGGCGGTTTCGAAATCGGGCGCGCCGGAAAGGGGCTGTTCGATGGCAAGCGGGCGTTCTTCGTTCGTGGGCGCGCGCTCGGGTTCGGGGGTGGGGGCGGGCGGAAATCCGGGTTCCCCGCTGCGCCCGTCTTCCTCGCGAGAAGGCGGCGAGTCATCGGGCGCGCTCATGGGCGCGGGCCTTTCAGGGGTCCGTTCGCGGGCCTTCGAGCGCCGGCCCGTCGGACGTGACCGGCGACGCGGGGTTTTGGGCTTCTCGCTCGCTTCGGGGCGGTCCGCATTCTCGGGCTGGGCCGGTGCGGCGATCTCGTCCGCGGCGAGGTCCTTGGCCGTCGTCTCGGCGGTCGCCTTAGCTTCCTTTCGCGATTGCCCGCCGCCGCGCCTGCCGCGGCGGCGGCGCTTGGTGCGGCCCTCGGATACGGCGCCGTCCTCGCCGATGATTTCGGCTTCGTCCGCGGCCGGGGGTGTCGCGGCTTCGCTCACCGGCGCGTCGTTGCCGTCCGTCGACGCTTCGCCTACGGCTTCGGGTGCCGTCTCGGCGTCGGCCGCGGTCGTTTCCGCGTCACCGCGGCTGCGACGGCGCGGTTTGCGGCGCCGGCGGCGTTTCGTGTCCTCGTCGCCGGTCGCTTCGTCCTCGGCCCCGCGTTCGCCCGCGCCGTTCCCCGGGACCGCAACGGTTCGCTCGATCGAGTAATGGGGCGGTTCGAGCGATCCATCGACGATGAATTGAGTCGCCATGCCGTAACGCGTCGACAGCGCTTCGACGCTCGCGCGCTTGTGATTGAGGATGTAGAACGCCGCCTGCGGTGTTACGTGAATCGCGATCGCTTTGGCATGTTTGGCGACTCCTTCCTCCTCGATGCCGCGAAGGACGTTCAGCGCCGTCAATTCTACCGACGGCCGGACGCCGGTACCCGCGCAGTAGGTGCAGGTTTCGAAACTGGTCTCGAGCAAGCTCGGGCGCAGTCGCTGACGAGACAACTCGAGAAGGCCGAACGGGCTGATCCGTCCGAACTGGATGCGTGCGCGATCGCGGCGCATGGCCTCCTTCAGCGCGCGCTCCACTTGGACCCGGTTGCGCGACCGCTCCATGTCAATGAAGTCGATGACGATGAGACCGGCGAGATCGCGGAGCCGCAACTGCCGGGCGATTTCGTCGCTTGCCTCGAGGTTCGTGCGAAGGGCGGTCTCCTCGATGTTGCGCTCGCGGGTGGCGCGGCCCGAGTTCACGTCGATGGCGATCAGGGCCTCTGTGGGGCTAACGTGGATGTAGCCGCCCGAGTGTAGCTTGACCTCGGGCGCGTGGGTGGCCTCGATCTGATCCTCGATCCGGTAGTGCCGGAACAGGGGCACTCCGTCGTTCGACCAGAGCTGTACGCGTTTCGCGTGGCTCGGCGTCAAGAGCCTCATGATGGTTTTGGCGTTGCGGCAGGCTTCCTCGCCGTCGACGATGACCTCCTCGATATCGCGCGAATAAAGATCGCGGATGGTGCGCTTGATGAGATTTGCCTCTTCGTGCACCAGGGTCGGTGCGATTGATTTAAGTGTCAGCTCGCGCACGGTATCCCACTGGCGCAAAAGGTAGTCGTAGTCCCGCTTGATTTCGGTTTTGCTGCGTTCGTGGCCGGCCGTGCGCACGATCACCCCCATGCCCGGCGGAATTTCGAGGCCGGATAGCACGGTTTTGAGGCGCTTTCGGTCGTCATTGTTGGCGATCCTGCGGGAAATGCCGCCACCGCGGGCCGTGTTCGGCATCAAAACGCAATACCGGCCGGCGAGGGACAAATACGTCGTCAAGGCGGCGCCCTTGTTGCCGCGCTCCTCCTTGACCACCTGGACGAGCAGGATCTGGCGCGCCTTTATGACTTCTTGGATCCGATACGAACGCGGTGACGGGCGCGGGCGTCGCGTTTCGGCTTCTTCCGCGGTGTCGTCGCCGCCGACGGTCTCGACGCCTTGCGTCGTGGTCGGGGCGCCTCCATCGGCCTTGTCGTCGTCGTCGCGTTCCGCCGCAGCCTGTTCGGCCACCAGCGCTTCGCGGTCGGCGACGGGGATCTGGTAGTAGTCGGGGTGGATTTCGTTGAAGGCCAGGAAGCCGTGCCGGTTCCCGCCGTAATCGACGAACGCCGCCTGCAGTGACGGCTCGACCCTCGTTACCTTGGCAAGGTAGATATTGCCTTTGAGCTGTCTTCGGGACGCAACCTCGACGTCAAATTCTTCCAATCGGTTTCCGATGACAACCGCCACCCGAGTCTCTTCCGGGTGGGCGGCGTCGATGAGCAATCGTTTGGTGGGCATGTATTTCGAATCTCCAAAACCCTGTTTCTCGCCTTCGCATAGGCCGCGAGGCGTAAGGGACATGTTCTCGCAAGTGGCCGGTGGCGCGTGCGAGCGATCCGCGGCTCGCCAGCGCGGGTGCGGGGCGAGCCGGGTTGATGCACGCTGCTCTATCCGGCATGGAATAACCTCTAGTTCGTTCAAGGCGTAAGGTCGGCACGCGTTTTGCGTATTCGCATCAACCTTACCGTTGCCGCGACGGCGGAAGCTGCTACCTTCAGTTGCGGTATACTTCGCTCCCGACCGGATGCGGCCAATCCCTCGTTAACATAACGGTAGGATTTTTTCTCGACAATCCTCTTGTTTGCGACCCCTGGATTCCGAGACCGCGCCGCTTCGCCGCCGGGGTGCCCAAATTGCGCGGCCGCATGTCGATTGTCGCGGGTCCTCGAAAAACGGTATATCTGCGGCCGGCGACGGAGATGCACACCATATGGGGCGATGGCGCGCGTGATACCAGGTTTGGGGCGGGTTCGGTCCACGTTGCGGGCCGGTGTCGTTGTGCTGGCCGCGATCGCCATAGGCGGCGTTTGCGCGAGCGCGGCGGCCAAGACCGTCGTAACCGACGTGCGCGCAGGCGCCCACGACGGCATCACGCGCCTCGTCCTCGACATGACCGATCGGGTGGAATTCCACGTCTTCACACTCGTCGATCCCTATCGCGTGGTGATCGACCTTGCCGAGGTCGGATGGCGACTTCCCCAGCTGCCCTTACCGCGTGAGACCGGCCTTCTCAAGAGCCTGCGGTACGGCTTGTTCAAGCCCGGTCAGTCCCGTCTGGTGATGGACACGAGCGCGCCTGCCATCGTCAATCAAGTATTCCTGATGGAGCCCGCCGGCCGGGCGGGTTTCCGACTCGTGCTCGACATGACGCCGACCAGCCGTGACGCCATGCTGGCCAGCATTCGCGCCCAGAGTCCGCCGGCGAGCGGGATTCCGCGACCGGATTCCATCGCTTCGGCGAACGCCCGTGCGGTTCCGGCCGCGATCACGCTTCCATTCGCGCCGCCGCCGAGAAAGCCCGAACGCAACATCAAGAAGAGAACCGTCGCCCTCGACCCAGGGCACGGCGGCGTCGATCCGGGCGCCGTCGGGACGACCCGCGTGTTCGAAAAGCACATCACGCTGGCGGCGACGCGCGCCTTGAAGCAGGCGCTCGAAGAGACGGGCCGCTATCGGGTCGTACTCACCCGCGATCGCGACATCTTCATCCCGTTGCGCGATCGCATCGCCGTTGCGCGGAAGTCGAACGCCGAGCTTTTCCTCTCCATCCACGCCGATTCCATCCGCGACCGCAATGTCCGCGGTCTGTCCGTCTACACCCTGTCTGAGAACGCGTCGGACAAAGAGGCTGCCGAGATTGCGCAACGCGAGAACAAGGCCGACCTGATCGCCGGGATTGACCTGAGCGGCGAGACTGCCGAGGTCACCAACATCCTGATCGACCTCGCGCAACGCGAAACCATGAATCAGTCGGCGGAATTCGCGGCGCGTCTGGTGCGCGAGCTTGGGCGAGGAACGCGCATGCTGCGCAACACCCACCGATTCGCAGGCTTCGTCGTACTCAAGGCGCCCGATGTCCCCTCGGTGCTCGTGGAACTGGGCTTCCTGTCCAACGGAAAGGACGAGGCGGCGTTGAAGAAGCCGCAATACCGCGCCGCTCTGGTCCGGGCCATCGTTCGCGCTGTCGAGGGCTATTTCGCCCGGATCGAAGAGGCAAGCCGGCCGAATCTTCGATCCGGCGAATGACTCCGGCCCCGCGGTTCCCGAGGGCCTCGCGGACACAAACTGGTCACAATTTGTTGCTAACGCTCTTGCGACGCCGCACACTCGTCAAACCGCGCGATCGGTGAAGCGATGCTCAGGGCCCTCGCAATTCTGTTCGGCATGTTCGTGATCACCGCCCTGGTGGGCGCGGGCGGCGTGCTCTATGTGTTTTACCACTTCGGCAGGGGCCTGCCGGATTACCACCAACTCGCCGACTACGAGCCCCCGGTCACGTCGCGCGTGCACGCCGGCGACGGGCGGCTGCTCGCCGAATACGCGATCGAACAGCGGGTTTTCGTGCCTGTCAACGCCATGCCGCGCCGCGTCGTTCAGGCGGTCCTGTCGGCCGAGGACAAGAAGTTCTATCGCCATCCGGGCATCGATATCCTGGGCGTCGTGCGTGCGGCGCTCACGAATCTTAGGAACTTGGGCACCGAGCGCCGGTTGGTGGGCGCGTCGACCATCACCCAACAGGTGGCCAAGAACTTCCTGTTGAGCAACGAGCTTTCGTGGGAGCGCAAGATCAAGGAGGTCATCCTCGCGTTCCGGATGGAGCGGGCATTGTCGAAGAACCGGCTGCTCGAACTTTATCTGAACCAGATCTACCTTGGGGCCGGTTCTTACGGTGTCGCCGCCGCCGCGCTCAACTACTTCGACAAGTCGCTCGACGAGCTGACGATCGCGGAAGCGGCGTACCTGGCGGCGCTCCCGAAGGCGCCCAACAACTACAACCCGTGGCGTCATCCCCTGGCAGCCAAGACGCGCCGGGACTGGGTGCTCGATCGCATGACGCTGGATGGCTACATCACCGCCAAAGAGGCGGCGCGCGCGAAGGTCTTCCCGGTGGTGGTCCGACGTCGCGCCGAGACCGACGTCGTTCAGGCCGATTATTTCGCCGAAGACGTCCGTCGCGAGTTGGTTGCACGCTACGGCGAGAACGCGTTGTACAAGGACGGGCTTTCGGTGCGCACGACCGTCGATCCACGCCTTCAAGAGATAGCGGATCGGGCGCTGCACAACGGGCTCGAGGCCTACGATCGGCGGCACGGCTGGCGCGGGCCCATCACGCGGCTCGATCTCGACACGACGTGGCGCATGCGGCTCGCCGGCGTCGAGCCGCCGCCGGATTTGGGCGCGTGGCGGCTCGCCCTTGTTCTCGAGGTCACGGATGACGCAGCGGCGATCGGGTTTGCGGATGGCAGCGCCGGCCGTATCCCGACCGCCGAGCTCGCGTGGGCGCGACCGTGGCTGGCCGGCCAGAGGGTGGGCCCGAAAGTGAAACGCCCGGCCGACGTCCTCGAAGCCGGCGACGTGGTCGCGGTCGACGACGTAAGCGCGAATGCCGAAGGCGAGCCCTATCCGATCGCGACCTACGGTCTTCGTCAGATCCCCGCCGTGGACGGCGCGATCGTGGCCCTCGATCCTCATACCGGCCGAGTTCTCGCCATGACCGGCGGATACGACCACGCGCGCAGCCAGTTCAATCGCGTGACCCAGGCGTGGCGGCAGCCGGGATCGGCCTTCAAGCCGATCGTCTATCTCGCCGCGCTGGATTCGGGATTCACGCCTGTGACCCTGATTCTCGACGCACCCTTCGTCATCGACCAGGGACCGGGACTGCCGAAGTGGCGGCCTGCGAACTACACCAACCGGTTCTACGGCCCCAGCACGATGCGGCTGGGGGTCGAGAAGTCACGCAACCTGATGACGGTTCGCCTGGCCCAGGCCGTCGGCATCGAGAAGGTCGCAATGTACGCCGAGCGCTTCGGAGTGGTCGATCATTTGCCCCGGCAGCTTTCGATGGCGTTGGGGGCCGGAGAGACGACACTCATGCGATTGACGACCGCGTACGCGATGCTCGTGAACGGTGGCAGCCGAATTACGCCAACCCTCATCGACCGCATCCAGGACCGTCAGGGGCGCACCATCTTCCGCCACGACGACCGAGCGTGTGCGGACTGCCGGGCGACGTTCTGGACCGGCCAGGCGGTGCCCGGCATCCCCGACGCGCGCGAGCGCGTGACCGATCCGGGCAGCGCCTACCAGTTGGTCTCGATGCTTCAAGGCGTCGTCGAACGCGGGACCGGGCGGCGCGTCAAGGCCGTCGGGCACCCGATCGCCGGCAAGACCGGGACCACCAACGAGAGCTTTGACACCTGGTTCATCGGATTCTCGCCCGACCTTGCGATCGGCGTGTTCGTGGGGTTCGACACACCGCGATCCCTGGGACCGCGAGAGACGGGCTCGAGCGTCGCCGCGCCCATCTTCCGTGACTTCGCCGCCGACGCGTTGGCCGAGGCGGCGGCGGTCCCCTTCCGCGTGCCGCCCGGGATCCGTCTCGTCCGGGTAAGGGCCGGAACCGGAGAGCCCGCTCTTCCCGGAGACGACGACGTGATCCTCGAAGCCTTCAAACCGGGCTCGCAACCAGCCGGACGGGGAAGTGTCCTGGAGGGCTTGAGCGCCGACGGCGCGCCGGCGACCGGCACCGGAGGGCTCTACTGATTGCCTTCGGCGCCCATTGAACCGTCGATCGCTTTCCGGCTAAAACGCGAAGCTCTCGCACGGCGCCAACCGATGGGTCCTTCATGAGCGCGGAAGCCGACGCCCTCGCCCAAGAGGTCAAGCAGTCGCTGGAACTGCTGAGGGGGCATCTTTGACTACGGTTCCGCGACGCGCCGTCTCGAGGCCCTGAACGCCAAGGCCGAAAGTCCCGATCTCTGGAACGATCCCGAACGGGCGCAGGCCTTGATGCGCGAGCGCACCCGGCTCGCCGACGGTATCGAGGCGATCGATTCATTCGAGCGCGAACTTTCCGACGCTGTCGAACTCCTCGCGCTCGGCGAGGCTGAAGGGGACACGGAAATCGTCGCTGAGGTCGAGGAAGCGCTGCGTGTGCTCAAGGTTCGATCCCGGAGCCGCGAGCTGGAAACCCTGCTTTCCGGCGAGGCGGACGTTAACGACAGCTACCTCGAGGTGCACGCCGGTGCCGGCGGGACCGAGGCCCAGGACTGGGCGGACATGTTGCTTCGCATGTACGCCCGCTGGGCCGAGAATCATGGCTACAAGCTGGAATGGCTTGAGGAAAGCGCGGGGGAAGAAGCGGGCCTCAAGTCCGCGACAGTTAAGATCGTTGGCCGTAACGCCTATGGATGGATGAAGACCGAAAGCGGGGTCCACCGCCTGGTCAGGATCTCTCCTTTCGATTCGTCTTCCCGGCGCCATACCAGTTTCGCTTCGGTTGGGGTTTATCCGGTCATCGACGAGAAAATCGACATCGACATCCAGGACAAGGACCTGCGCGTGGATACCTACCGCGCGTCCGGGGCCGGCGGACAACACGTCAACCGCACCGACAGCGCCGTGCGCGTCACGCATCTCCCGAGCGGCATCGTCGTGCAATGCCAGAACAACCGCTCCCAGCACCGCAACCGCGCGACCGCCATGGCCATGCTTCGTGCGCGGCTCTACGAAGCGGAGCTGAGAAAGCGTGAGTCGGAGACCCAAGCGCAGCACGCCGCCAAGTCCGACATCGGCTGGGGCCACCAGATCCGGTCCTACGTGCTACAGCCGTATCAACTCGTCAAGGATTTGCGGACCGGCGTCGAGACGAGCGGCACCCAGGCGGTTCTCGACGGCGATCTCGACGATTTCATGGCCGCCGCGCTCGCCCAGCGCGTCAAGGGCGAGGAGTCCGATCGGCGCCGCGAGGACGCCGGCGCGACGGATGACGGCGGCTCGAAACCCGACCCGTGATCAGCGCTTGAGCAGCGCCTCGATTTCCTCTTTCGTAAGCAACGCGTCCTCCTCCGGCTCATCCGTTTCCGCGGTTCCGTCCATGCGGCGCCGGCGGTCGGGGCCGTAGTAGTCGTCCGCCTCGACGAAACGCCTTCCGCGACGCACCACCTGGACGATCGAGTCGCAGAGCGAGCGCGAATCGGTATCTCGGGTCACGAATTCGTCGACCCCCGCGTCCAGGGCCTCGCGGACGTCTGCCTTGCGAAGTCGAGCGCCGATCATGACGACGGGAAGCTCCGAGATGCGCCGTGTTCGGCTGGCCCTGAGAAATCGCACCAATTCGGGGCGCTGGTAGGTCACGAGAACGTCGATACGCGTTGTCCGCATGACCTCGATCGCTTCGACCGGGTCGCTCGCTTCGCGTGCCGCGCCAATACCCGATCGCCTCAATTCGCGCCCGATTCGGGCGCGCCTGACGCGGTTTGGGTCGAGCACCAGCACGGTGATGTCGAAGTGGCGTTCCCCGGCCATGGCCTCACGTTCCGGAATCGGTGAATCCAAGCAATCCCCGTTCCACAACCAGGAAAGCGCCATTTGGCGAACGAACGGTTAATGAATCGTGGCGATTTCTGGGCAATCGGCGCCCCGCCGCCTAGATCAGATCGTGGTCGCTCGGATTCGCCTAGGGTGATCCGCCGACCACGCGAATCTGGTCTACACCAAAGAGATCGAGCGGATTCACGCTCGTGGTTGCAACCGAATCGCGGTTCCAATCAGGCGCAATACGCTCTAGGTGCGGCGTTTGCGAGCGTCGGCGAACCCCAACGCCAAGATGCCGGGGCCTCGGTTCGATCCGGGGGGCCACTTTCGGGGCATTGGGCGAGCTGGAGGCCGCCAATAATCGCCACCGGCCCAGAGCAGGTCACGGGCGAGCATCCCGGACCCGATCTCCGACGTTGACGCTCGTCACGTCTTCGCCTTTCCGTCCCTGGTTGCTTCCAGCGCGCGTTTTCGCGCCGCCGCCGAGGGTTTGCCGACGATCTTGTCGTAGTGTTTCACCACGCTGGCGGCCGTTATTCGCATCGTTTCCTCGAGCGCCGCCAGATTGGAGACCCCGGTTGCCCTCGCGAGCGCGTCGAGAAGGGGGTCCGGGGCCTCGCCTTCGTGCCCCCGGCCAGGAGACCGCCCCAAGCTCAACCGGAGCAGTCCCTGCACGGTTTGCCAAAGTTCGAGGGCGGAGACGAGGTCGGCCGCTGCACTCGCGTCAAGGTGGCCTGCGTCCCTGAGGCGTGCGAACGCGCATCGGGTGTTCGGGCTGAGGATGTCAGGCGAGGCGTGGGCGAATCGAAGTTGGAGATACTGAGCGATGAATTCGACGTCGACCAGGCCGCCCGGCAGGTGCTTGACGTTCCACGGATCGTCGGTGCCGTGCTCGGCTTGGATGCGCTGGCGCATCTCGGCGACGTCGGCGAGTAGGCGTTGCGGCTCCATTTTTTGCGTCAGCAGCTTGCGCATCGTCGCCTCGACGCGGCGCCTCAAATCCTCGGGACCGGCGACGACGCGCCCGCGTGTCAGTGCCATTCGCTCCCAAGTCCAGGCGCTGTCCGTGTAATAGCGCTTGAAGGTCTGGACGCTGGATGCGATCGGACCCGCGAACCCCGACGGCCGCAGCCGCATGTCCACCTCGAAAAGGCTGCCTTCGGCGGTCTGGACCGTGATCGCGCTGATCAGGCGCTGGCTCAGACGCGCGAAATAGTGGGTTGGCGCGAGGGGCCGATCTCCATCCGAGACAACCGTGTCCTCGGGTGCGTCGTAAATGAAGACGAGGTCGAGGTCCGAAGCCGGCGTGAGCTCTCGGCCGCCGAACTTGCCCATTGCCACCACCGCCATGGCGGCATCGGGAATATGCCCGTGGCGGCGCCGGAAATGATCCTCGATTCGGGGCACCAAGCGTCCGAGAATGCTTTCGGCGATGTTGCTCCACGCTTCGCCCGTAGCCTCCGCGCCGAGCAGGCCTTTCAGTGATTGCACGCCGATCTGAAGGCCCCGGTCGTGGGCCCAGCGCCGAACCACGTCGAGAGCGTCCTCGATCTCGTCGACGCGGCCCAACATGCGCTCAAGCTCGTCCTCCAAGATCTCCAACGGCGGCGGAAGATCGAAGAAGTCGCCGGCGAGGACCGAATCGAGCACCGACGGATGGCGACTCAAGTGATCGGCCAGGCGCGGCGCGCCGCCGATGATCTCGGCCACCAGATCGAGCAACTCGGGTTTCGAATGGAACATCGAAAATAGCTGGACGCCTGCCGGAAGTTGGGCGAGGAATCGATCGAATCGCGCGAACGCGTCGTCCGCATTGGGGGTCCGCGCGAGGGCGCTCAGCAGATTGGGCATGAGTTCGGTGAGGATCTCCCTGGCCCGCTGACTGCGCGTGGCGCGGTAGCGTCCGTGGTGCCAGCCGCGGACCGCGCGATCCACGGCGTCCGCGTTGCGAAATCCCAGCGTCTCGATGGTGCGAAGCGTATTCGGATCCGGATCGCCGCCGGTGAACACGAGGTTTCCCGCCCCCGCGCGTTCGGTCCCCAGCGATGGTGTGTCCTCGAACAGACTCGCATAGTGCCCGGCGACGCGGCTCAAGACCGCCTCGAGTTCGACGGCGAACGCGCTCCGGTCGGGAAAGCCGAGGAAGAGCGCAATCTGGGACAACTGGCGTTCGGATTCGGGAAGGCTGTGGGTCTGTTCGTCCGCGATCATTTGCAAGCGGTGTTCGACTCGTCGGAGAAAACGGTATGCGGCGACCATGTCGTCGGCCACGTCGGGCGCAAGCCGCCCTGCGGCGGCCAACGCGCATAGCGCATCGACGGTCGAAGCGCACCGCAACCCCGGCTCGCGCCCGCCCCAGATCAGTTGCTGGGTCTGGGCGAAGAATTCGATCTCGCGAATGCCGCCGCGCCCGAGCTTGATGTTGTGGCCGGCGACGGCGATCTTGCCGCTGCCACGGTAGGCGATGATCTGGCGCTTGATCGAGTGGATGTCCTGAATGGCTGCGAAATCCAGGTTCTTGCGCCAGATGAACGGTGCCAGCCGCTCGAGAAAACTGGCCCCGGCGGCAAGATCGCCCGCGGCCGGGCGGGCCTTGATCATGGCGGCCCGTTCCCAGTTCTGTCCCATGCTGCCGTAGTAGCTCTCGGCGGCGATGATGGATAAGGCAGGCGGCGTGGCCCCTGGGTCCGGTCGCAGGCGCAGATCGGTTCGAAACACGTAGCCGTCGGCGGTCCGCCCCTCCAGGACGCGCACGAGGTCCCGCGTCATCCGGACCAAATGGCGGTGTAGCCCGCCCAAATCGTCGGTCCGGATAATCTTCGGGTCGTAAAGGACGATCAGGTCGATGTCGCTCGAATAATTTAGCTCGCGGGCACCCAGCTTACCCATGGCCAGAACGACGTATCCCGAATCGGTTTCGGGCTCGTCCTCCGATGAGAGGCGGAATGCGTCGGCGTCGGCGCCGTTGCGACGGACGTGCGCAACGGCGCAGCGAAGCGCGGCGTCCGCGAAATCCGTCAGCGCCCCGGTGATCCGCTCCAGATGCCAGGCGCCCGTGATATCGGCGACGGCGATCACCATCGCCGTCCGCGTCCTGGCCGTCCGCAGGCTTCGTACGAGTTCGGTTTGGTCCTGCCGCCGTCGGCACATGCGATCGAGACGCTGGGTAACGTCTGCGGCGGCCGCCTCGGCGCCGTGCTCGAAGATGTCGCGCAAAGCCGAGGGATCGGAGACGGCGCACTGGGCGAGGAACGGACTGTTGCCGAAGACGGCTTCGAGCAAGCGTCGACCGTCGGGATCGCTCGTGATATGGTGGGTGAACTCCGTGAGTCCGGCGTCGCCCGTGGATTGTGCCAAATTTTTCGCGGCCTCGGACCACCGCTCGATGCCTGTTTCGGCGCGGTCCGAATCGGCCGCCCAGGGGAGCGACTCGGGATTGATCACGAGGGAATAGGGACGCATTTTCGATGCCCGGGATTGGGTGCAGACTGGGCAATGCGGAAACGCGGGTCAAGATGCCTACGCAACGGGGAAACCTCGATTGATCGTCACAGCGATGCGGAGGACGATTCAGCTCGCCGGGACTCTTGTGGCGGGCCTGGTGGTCATCGCGATATTGCTCGCCTGGCGGCTTTCGTCCGGTCCCATTTCACTCGGGTTCTTATCGCCCTATATGGAGGTCGCGCTTAGCGCCGCCACCGATTCCTTCGACATCGAATTCGACGATACGACCCTTGCCTGGGCAGGCTGGGATCGGACGCTCGACATCCGTGTGCTCAACGTTCGCGCCGTCGATACGAAGGGTGCCGTCGTCGCCAGCGTGCCCGAGCTTTCGCTATCGCTCAGCGCCCAGGGGTTGTTGCGCGGCACGGTGGCGCCAGAAAACATCGAGCTGTTTCGCCCGAAGCTCTGGCTGGTGCGCAGAAGCGACGGCCGATTCGAGACGGAGCTGAAGGCGGAAAGCGAGGGCTCGGAGGAACTATTCAAGGAAATCCTCGCGGCGCTCGCCGCACCGCCGGATCCGAGCGGACCCATGGGATATCTCACGCGCGTCGCCGTGGTCGACGCCGATCTAACGGTCGAGGACGAGCGCCTCGAGACCCTTTGGCGCGCGCCGTCGACGCAAATCGCGTTGCAGCGGAGCGAGATCGGGATCGACGCCGAGGTGTCGTTCGATCTCCGGGTGGACGATCAGGTCATGCCGCTGAGCGCCGTCGCCGAATACCGGATCGCGGATCAACGGCTCGACGCAGGCGTCAGCTTCGGCACCGTAAACCCGGCCGTTTTGTCGCGCGTCTCGCCCAAATTCCAAGAATTCGCGGGTTTCGCCGTTCCGGTTCAAGGAACGCTCACGATCGGCATGAATTCGGGTGGAACGGTCGACGAGGTCGGATTCCACGTCATCGGCGGCGGCGGTGAACTGGCGCTGCCCGAACCTGCGGCACAGCGGCTCGAAGTCGACAAGCTCGAGCTTCGCGGGCGCTATGACGGTCGGTCGGGGATCACCGAATTCGAGAGAGTGTTTCTCGAACTCGGAGACCGAGGCGCGATCGCGCTTCCCGCGGCTTCAGGACACAGGATACCGCTCCGTTCGGTGAGTGCGCGCGGACGCTACGACAGCGAGCGGGACAGGCTTCATCTGGCGGCCCTGGAAGCTGATCTGAGCGGACCGTCGGCGCGGTTAGCCGCCGAGATCGAAGGGCTTGCGGGCGTGCACGGGCCGATCGCGCTCACGCTCAAGGGCGCCGTCGAGGACGTTGCAGTCGACCGGGTTCGCCGGTACTGGCCTCGCGATTGGGGCACGGACGTATATGACTGGTGCACCAGTCATCTTTCGGGCGGCGATCTTAAGCGGGTGAGCATCGAAACTCGTATCCTCGAGACCGGCGACGGTCGGTTCGAAGTGGTTTCGCTTACCGGCGAGCTGAGCATCGAAGGGATCGCGATCGCTTACCTCGAGTCTATGCCCCGGGCAGAAAATGTAGACGGAACCGCTTCCTTCGGTCAGCGTCGATTCGACATTACGATCGAAAAGGGCTCGATCAAGGGGCTCAGGTTGGACGAAGCGACCATCGCGTTTTCCGGCCTCGACGTGGTCGA
>JASLLV010000090.1 GCA_030746935.1 Rhodospirillales bacterium
ATGCTGAGACCGGTTCATCGAACGCGAGTGTTGATTCTGGTCGCCGTGCTTGCCATGGCCTTGGGTTCGGCTGCGTGCTCGGCGCGCGTCGATACGCGCGGAAATCTTCCCGATCCTGACATCGTGGCCCAGATCACGCCGGGCGAGCACGACCGCAATGCCGTGATCGATTCCCTGGGCTCGCCGTCCACCACCGCCGTCTTCGACGAAGAGGTCTGGTACTATATCAGCCAGCGAACCGAAACTCTGGCGTTTCTCGCGCCAAAGGTAATCGAGCGGCAGGTGCTCATCGTCCGTTTCGACCGACGCGGAATCGTCACCGCCGTCGAATCCCTCGACCTGGACGACGCCCGGACCGTCGAACATGTCGAACGCACGACTCCGACGGCGGGCAACGAGCTGACGTTCATCGACCAACTCGTCGGCAACTTCGGGCGTTTCAACAAGTAGGACCCGCCCCACATCATGGGCGCGCTGCCGATCGCCGCTAGGCGATGATGGCGAGCATCAGAATCGCCACGATGTTGATGATCTTGATCATCGGGTTGACGGCCGGCCCGGCGGTGTCCTTGTACGGATCGCCGACGGTGTCCCCGGTCACGGCGGCGTGGTGCGCGTCCGAACCTTTGCCGCCGTAGTTACCATCTTCGATATATTTCTTGGCGTTGTCCCAGGCGCCGCCGCCCGACGTCATCGAGATGGCGACGAAGATACCGGTCACGATCGAGCCCAGTAGCATGGCGCCGAGCGCGGAAAACGCCGCCGCCTGGTCGGCGATCAGGACCACCACCCCATACATGACGGCGGGCGCGAGCACCGGCAGCAAGGAGGGAATGATCATCTCTTTGATCGCGGTCTTGGTCAGCATGTCGACGCAGGTGCCGTATTCGGGCTTGCCGGTTCCTTCCATGATGCCGGGAATCTCCTTGAACTGGCGCCGGACCTCGGTCACGACCTGTCCGCTCGCCCGGCCCACCGCCAACATTGCGATCGAGCCGAAGAGATAGGGCAACAACCCGCCGACGAACAACCCGACTACGACGAACGGATCCTGAAGCCGAAAGCTGACCTCGACGTCGGGGTAGTAGTGCCCTAGATCCTCCGTGTAGGCGGCGAAAAGCACCAGTGCCGCCAAGCCCGCCGAGCCGATGGCGTAACCCTTGGTGACGGCCTTGGTCGTGTTTCCGACCGCGTCCAGGATGTCGGTCACATTGCGCACGTCTTCGGGCATATCCGACATCTCGGCGATTCCGCCGGCGTTGTCGGTGACCGGTCCGTAGGCGTCGAGCGCCACGACCACTCCGGCAAGCGCAAGCATCGTCGTCGCGGCGATGGCCAAGCCGTAAAGACCGGCGCTGAGGTAGGCCGCGACGATGCCAGACGAAATTACGATCACGGGCAGCGCCGTCGATTCCATCGACACCGCCAAACCTTGGATGATGTTGGTCGCGTGCCCCGTGGTCGACGCGCGGGCCACGCTTTGCACGGGGCGGTGAAGGGTTCCGGTGTAGTACTCGGTGATCCAGACAATCAATCCGGTGACCGCTAGTCCGACGATGGCGCAAACGTAGAGCTCGGCGCCCGTGATCGGGCGCGCCTTCGATACGAGCTCGGCGTCGAAGCCGATCAGCCAACCGATGACCGCCGCGATCAGCGCCGCGGCGATGACGGCGCTTGCGATGAGCCCCTTGTAAAGCGCCCCCATGACGTTTCCGCTGGTGCCGAGGCGTACGAAGAATGTGGCGATGACGGAGGCGACAATGCACACGGCGCCGATGACAAGCGGCAAGGCCATCATCGTTTCCTGGTTAGGGCCTGAGAATAGGATGGCGCCCAGCAACATGGTCGCGACGACGGTGACGGCGTAAGTCTCGAACAGATCGGCGGCCATGCCCGCGCAATCGCCGACGTTGTCGCCAACGTTATCGGCGATCACGGCCGGGTTGCGCGGATCGTCCTCGGGAATGCCGGCTTCGATTTTTCCGACGAGATCGGCGCCCACGTCGGCGCCCTTGGTGAAGATCCCGCCACCGAGACGGGCGAATATGGAGATCAAGGAGCCCCCGAACCCGAGTGCGACGAGCGCTTCCAGGATGTGGCGGATTCCCTCGGCCGTACCGACGTCCACGATATTTCGAAGCACGAAGTAGTACACCGACACGCCCAGCAGCGCGAGGCCCACCACCAGCATGCCGGTAATGGCGCCCGACTTGAACGCGATCCCAAGTCCGGCCGAAAGACCACCGGTGCGGGCCGCTTCCGCGGTGCGCGCGTTGGCGCGGACCGAGACGCTCATCCCGATGTAGCCCGCGGCGCCCGAGAGGGTGGCGCCGACGAAATAACCGATCGCGACCAACCATCCCAGCCTGAGCCCCAGCAGAACGCCGATGACCGCGCCGACCGCGGCAATGGTTCCGTACTGGCGGTTGAGATAGGCGCGCGCGCCTTCCTGAATCGCTGCCGCGATCTCGCGCATCCGGTCGTTGCCGGCCGGCGCCGAAAGGACAGATCGAACGGTGACGGCGCCGTAGACCAGCGCGAGGACACCACAGGCCACGACCAGCCAGTATTGCATCGCCATGTATCGGATCCCTCGGGAGTTAACGCGTCACGCGGTGTGACGGATTGGGCGGAAACCCGAATACGGGTTCCCGGAAAACGCGGCGCGAAACTGCCAGAACCGCCCCCGGAACGCAACCGCGTCCCGGGCAGCGCCACCTGGTTCCCGCCGCTCGAGGGCGATTACTGCGCCGTGGGCGGCAACGGAGCCGACGTGTCGGTGACAGATTGCACGAGAACGTTGTCGACCAGACCCAGCCCGACGATCTTGTCGGCCACCCTTTGCAGGCGGCGTTTAATGACGACGACGTTGAGCTGTTCGTCGTTTCTCAACATCCGGGGCAACGTGCCAAAGAGGTCTCTCAAGAACGCGTCGCTGAGGCGAGGCATCATCCGGGTCAGCTTGGGTTCATTCTCACTGCCGATGGTCTCGAGCTTGACCAGGACCTGGATTGTCGTCGCCACCCGATCGCCGGCGAAAATCGGGATGTGCATCTGCTCCACTTCAAGGAAGCGCGGTGGCTCCGCCGGCGCGTCAAACACCTGTTCCGCGGAAGCGCCGTCGGGGGTAGGTGCGAACGGCCCGATCTCGAGCACCTTGAGCACGCTGACGGTCCCACCGCCCAGCATCAGGAGAACGGTGAAAGCGATGATCAGCTTTTTCATGGCCGGCCGATCCTTGCTTCAGGGCTAATCCAACGAGTTCGATTATCGCGACATCGCGGAGCGGTGAAAAGGCCCACATGTGCCTGGTTTAGAAATGACGGTAGCCGCCGTTACGTATTTCGAGCTCGCGGCCGTCGCCGCTGAGGACACGGACGCGCCTGTCCGACACGATGGTGCCGATCGCGGTGACGGGAACGCCCGACCGACCCGAAAGGCGCGCAAGCGACCGGGCGCTGAGCGGCGGTGCGGTGAACGCGAGTTCGTAATCATCGCCGCCCGAGACGATCGTTTTCAGAAGTGCGGCATCCCGTCCAAGGGCGACGCGCACCGCATCCGAAAGGGGAAGGCGTTCCGCTTCGATCGTGGCGCCGACACCCGAAGCCTCGCAGATGTGCGTGACGTCGGCGACCAGTCCGTCGGAGACATCGATGGCGGCATGGACGCGCTCCGTTCGTTTCATCCGACCGAGCGCGCGCCCCAATTCGATGCGTGGATCGGGTTCGCGATAGCGCCGAACGAGGACCGCGCGTTGACGCGCACCCAGGCCCGCGAGCTCGCCGCGAAGCGCCCGAAGCCCGAGGGCGGCATCGCCGACAGTGCCAGATACGTAAACTGCGTCGCCCACGATCGCAGCCGATCGCCGGAGCTCGGCACCCCGGGAAACGGATCCTATCGCGCAGATGTTCAGCGTCAGCGGTCCTGGCGTCGCGACCGTGTCACCCCCTATCAGGTGGATGCCGAATCGCCTTTGCCCGCGCGCAAGTCCGCGCGCGAACCGCCCGATCCAGGCCGTCGGCAGGGTTTTGGGAAGCGCCGCCACCAGAAGATAGGCGCGCGGGTCCGCACCCATCGCAGCGAGATCCGAAAGATTGACGGCGAGTGCCTTGAGCGCGACCACCTCTGCGGGGTCGTCGGCGAGAAAGTGTACGCCGGCGACGATCGCGTCGGTCGTGACGACCATGTGCCGGCCGCGACCCATTGGGGGAAGAATGGCCGCATCGTCGACGAGAGCGAGCGCGCCGCCCTCGCCCCTTGCGAGCGGCGCGAAGAAACGCTCTATGATCTCGAACTCACCGAGCCTGCGCTTCAGGGCCAACGGTGGCCGCCTCCATCTCCGCGGCTCTCACGTCGTGCGCGATGCGGTCGAGGATGCCGTTGACGAGCCCCATTTCACCGGTCCCGAAGAACGCACTCGCGACCTTGACGTACTCGGTGATCACCACCTTGGGCGGAACGGCGGGCGCTGCCAGCAACTCGTAGGTTCCGGCCCTGAGGGCCGCGCGCAGGAGCACTTCGAGACGATCGAGTGGCCATTTCTGGTCCAAAGCGCCGGCGATCAACGCGTCGATTTCGCCCAATCGGCGTGCCGCGCCGGTGACGATTTCCTCGAGAGTCGCCGGGTCGGGCGCGCCCGATGTCGCGGCATCGGGCCCAGGGTCGTTTCCGATCGCCGAACGCCACCGATCGGCCTTGAATCCGTCGAGGACGGCGTCGGCGTCGGCGCCCGCCAGATCCATCTCGTATAAAGCCTGTACCGCCGCAAGACGCGCGGCGCTCCGACGGCGGATGGCCGTGTTCCGGGACGGCGCCCTGCGCTTGCGGTTTTGGCAATCGTCCCGATCCTTGGCCGTTTCGGTCATCGCACCACGAGCCGCAGATCTTTCTTGGTGTCGATCAGACTGAGGCAGGCCCGCGCCGCCTCGCCGCCCTTGTTGCGGCCCGCCGGGTCGGCGCGGACCCGCGCTTGTTCGATGGTTTCGCAGATAAGGATTCCGAAGCCCATGGCGACGCTGTAATTGATGGTGATATCCATCAGCGCGCGGCTCGCCTCGCGGCAAATATGATCGTAGTGGTCCGTCTCACCCCTGACGACGCACCCCAAGGCGATGAAGCCGGCGTATCGTTGCGAGGCCGCGCCCAGCTCCATGGCGCGGATCGCAAAACGGATAGCCGCCGGCACTTCGAACGTACCGGGCACCGAGACGATGGTATGGGAAACGCCGGCCGCCTGGAGGACCTCGAGCGCACCTTTCCTCAAGTCCCCAGCGATGTCCTCGTAATATTGGGCCTCGGCGATCAGGATGTTCAGGTTTCCCGCCATTTATTGTTCTCCGGGCGGAATGGGACGCTGCTCGACGACACTCAGGCCATAGCCTTGCAGCCCGATGATCGTGCGCTTGGTCTTGGATAGAAGGATCATATCGCGAACTCCGAGATCGAGCAAAATCTGCGCGCCGACACCATAGTCCCGAAGCTCGCTGCTCGTTCGTCCATTGGGTTTCCCGTCTCCGGCCGAAACACGCACTCCGTCCGAGAGGCTCGTGGGCCGCGGCTCGCGGATCACCACCACGACCCCGCGACCGTGCTCACCGATCATGCGCATGACGGAGTGCAGCTCGTGGGCCTTCCCCGACGCCCGGTTTCCGAGCACGTCTTCGAGCACGTCGAGCGCGTGCATGCGCACCAGGACGGGTTCATCGGAGGTGATGTCGCCCTTCACGAGGGCAACGTGTTCTGCATAGGCCACTTTGTTGACGTAGACAATCAATTGGAACGTTCCGCCGTAGGCGCTGTCGAGCGTGGATGTGACCAGCGGCTCGACGATCCGGTCGTGGCTTAGGCGATAGGCGATGAGATCGGCGATCGCCCCGAGCTTGAGTCCGTGCCGTCGTGCGAAGGCGACGAGATCGGGCATGCGGGCCATGGTCCCGTCGTCGTTCATGATCTCGCAGATCACGCCCGATGGATTGAGGCCCGCGAGGCGCGCGATGTCGACCGCGGCTTCGGTGTGTCCGGCGCGCACGAGAACGCCCCCGTCGCGCGCCTCCAGCGGAAAAACGTGGCCCGGCATCGCGAGATCGTCCTTCCCCTTGGTCGGGTCGGTCGCGACCGCGATCGTGTGGGCGCGGTCGCCCGCCGAGATGCCGGTGCTGACGCCTTCGCGGGCTTCGATGGAAACCGTGAATGGCGTCGTGTGGCGCGAGGCGTTGTGCCGGGGCATCAGCGGCAGCTCTAGCCGGCGAACCCGCTCAGACGTGAGCGGCAAGCACACGAGGCCGCGAGCGTTCTTGGCCATGAAGTTTATGGCTTCCGGTGTCGCCATCTGACCGGCGATGACGAGGTCGCCTTCGTTCTCGCGCCCCTCGTCGTCGACGAGGACGAACATTCGCCCGTTGCGGGCCTCGTCGATGATCTCTTCGATCGACGAGAGGGGTTCGAGCTTGTTCACATTCTTTCCTCGAGAAGCCGCGCAAGGTAACGCGCCAGAACGTCAATTTCCAGGTTGACCGAATCGCCGACGGCGCGCGCACCAAGCACGGTGGCGGCTCGCGTATGGGCGATGACGTTGACGCCGAAGCGGCAGCCATCGACTTCATTTACGGTCATCGAAACCCCGTCGATCGCCACCGAACCCTTGGGCGCGATGAAGCGGGCGAGTTCGGCAGGCGAATCGAGATCAAGGCGAAGCGATTCGTCCGCGGGCGTCGCCGCGATCACCTTTGCGGTCCCGTCGACGTGCCCAAGTACGATGTGCCCGCCCAACTCGTCGCCGGAGCGGAGGGGTCGTTCCAGGTTGACGCGCGTGCCCTGGGTCCATTCGGCCAACGTCGTCTTTGCGCGGGTCTCGGCGGACGCGGCGACCGCGAACCATCCTGGCCCTTTGTCGATAACGCTGAGGCACGCGCCCGAACACGAGATCGAGGCGCCGATGGCGATCTCGGCCGTATCCATCGCGGTCGTGATCTCGATGCGCCCGTCGGCGCGATCGGCGATGGCGCGAACCTCGCCGATCTCGGTGACGATTCCCGTGAACATTCCGTCCGCCTCAGGTTTCGCGTCGGTAGTGCTCGACGACGTCCGGCTCGATGCCGGCGAGTAACGTGCGTACGAATCGCGGAGCGTCCCCGATTCGCTCGATCCCGAGGGGTCCGGCCGCGGGCACGCCGTCTCCCCCGATCATACTCGGCGCGCGGAACCAGGCAACGCGATCCACGAGGCCGGAGCGTAAGAACGATGCCGCCAGAATGCCGCCTCCTTCCACCAGAACCCGGGTCAGGCCACGGTTGGCAAACTCCCGCACCGCGCAGGCGAGATCGGGCGAGCCGTCCACCGCCGGCGCCTCGATGAAATCGAGGCCGGCGTCCCGGTAGATGCGCGTTCGTTCGGCCGCGTTGCCGGCGATCGTCACCAGCCATGTGGGAAAACGACGCGCCTCGACGACGAGATGACGGTCCAGCGGCAAACGCAGGCGTCCGTCGAAAACGATGCGCAGCGGCGATCGCTCTTCCAATCCCGGCAACCGGCACGTCAGTTTCGGATCATCCGCGAGCGCGGTGCCGCTACCGACCACGACCGCATCGTAGGACGCGCGCAAGGCGTGCGCCGCAGCGCGGGCGGGCGGGTGCGTGATCCAACGGCTGTCGCCGTCACCGGTGGCGATGCGGCCGTCGAGGCTGGACGCGAGTTTGAGGGTGATCAGCGGGCGCTTAGCCGTCTCGCGCAGGATGTAGCCTTCGTTGACGATCCTAGCCTCGTCGCCGCAGATCCCCATCACGACCTCGATTCCGGCCGCCTCGAGGTCGGAGATTCCGGCGCCGGCCACCCGCGGGTCGGGGTCCTCGATCGCGATCACGGCGCGGCTGATACCGGCCGCAATCAGGGCTTCGGCGCACGGCGGCGTTTCGCCGTGGTGGCAGCAGGGCTCGAGGCTCAGATAAGCGGTTGCGCCCGGGGCCTGCGCGCCGGCACGGCGAAGCGCTTCGGTCTCAGCGTGCGGCCGCCCCCCCGGCTGCGTCCAGCCCCTTCCGACCACGCGGCCGCCTGCTTCGGGCGGGGCCACCAGGACACAGCCCACGGCAGGGTTGGGCCATGCGTTGCCCAATCCCCGACGCGCAAGGGCCAGCGCGGCCCGCATGTGGTGGGCGTCACTGGCGTACGGTTTCGTCGCCACCGAGCTGTTCCACGAAATCCTCGAAATCCTTGGCTTCGCGGAAATTCCTGTAGACGGAGGCGAAGCGCACGTAGGCCACCGGATCGAGGTCGGCGAGCACCTCCATGACCATCTCGCCGATGACCTTGGACGGGATCTCGGGTTCGCCGAGGCTTTCCAGGCGTCGCTGGAGTCCGTTGACGATCCGTTCGATCCTTTCGGGCTCTACCGGTCGCTTGCGGAGTGCAATCATCAGCGAGCGGGTCAGCTTTTCGCGGTCGAAGGGAACTTTCTCGGATTCCTTCTTGATGACAGTGAGCTCGCGAAGCTGGACCCGTTCGAAGGTTGTGAACCGCGAACCGCAGGCCGGGCAGTAACGGCGCCGGCGGATCGACGCGTTCTCCTCGGTGGGGCGCGAGTCCTTCACCTGGGTATCGTCGTCGCCACAATAGGGACACCGCATGGGATCAGCCTTTGCCCTGGGATACGCCCGTCACATTCCGGCGTAGACGGGAAAGTGTTCGCAAAGTGCGGCCACCTTGGCGCGAACCGTGTCTTCGACCGCACCGTTTCCGTCACGGTCTCGAGCCAGGTCGGACAGCGTTTCGGCGATCAGTTTCCCCACTTCGCGGAACTCGGCCGGTCCGAAGCCACGAGTCGTCGCCGCCGGGGTGCCGAGGCGCAGGCCCGAGGTCACGGTCGGCTTCTCGGGATCGAACGGGATCGCGTTTTTGTTGCAGGTGATCGCTGCTCTTTCCAGCGACGCCTCGGCGTCCTTGCCCGTCAGGCCCTTGGGCCTTAGATCGACGAGCATGAGATGCGTGTCGGTGCCGCCTGAAACGATCTCGAAGCCGTCCTCGGTCAAGGTGTTGGCGAGGACCTTGGCATTGTCGACGACCGATTTCGCGTAGGTCCCGAACTCGGAACTCAGCGCCTCTCCGAGGGCGACCGCCTTGGCGGCGATGACGTGCATCAGAGGACCGCCCTGAAGGCCTGGAAAGACCGCCGAATTGATTCGTTTTGCAAGCTCGGGGTCGTTGGTCAGGATTATGCCGCCGCGCGGGCCGCGCAATGTTTTGTGGGTGGTCGTGGTGACAACGTGGGCGTGCGGGAACGGGCTCGGGTGGACGCCGGCGGCGACGAGGCCCGCGAAATGCGCCATGTCGACCACGAAAAGGGCGTCGACCGCGTCGGCGATGGCGCGAATGCGCGCGAAGTCGATGATCCGCGGGTACGCGGAGCCGCCGGCGACGATCAGTTTCGGACGATTCTCGCGCGCCAGACGCTCGATCTCGTCGGTGTCGATGAGGCCATCCTCGGCCCGCACGCCGTACTGCACGGCGTTGAACCACTTGCCCGAAATGCTCGGCCGGGCGCCGTGGGTCAGGTGTCCGCCGGCGGCCAACGACATACCTAAGAAGGTGTCGCCGGGCTCGAGAAGCGCGAGATAGACGGCGCCGTTCGCCTGGGCGCCCGAATGAGGCTGAACGTTCGCGAAATCGCAGTCGAAAAGTTGCTTGGCGCGTTCGATCGCGAGGCTTTCGGCGATATCGACGAACTCGCAGCCGCCGTAATAGCGGCGCCCCGGATAGCCCTCGGCATATTTGTTGGTCATGACCGAGCCTTGCGCCTCGAGGACTGCCTTCGAGACGATGTTCTCCGACGCGATGAGCTCGATCTGGTTCCTCAGACGGTCCGCCTCGCCGCGAATCGCGGCGGCGATCTCGGGGTCTGCCGCCGACAATGATTCGGTAAAGAATGTATCGTCGGCGCGCGCCGAGCGGTCGATTCCGACAACGGCCATAGCGAGGCGTTCCCTATGTCGTTGGAACGGCGGCGAGCTTCGAGACACGCGAAGCGTGTCGGCCGCCCGCGAATTGCGTCTCGAGAAAGATATCCAGGCAATCGCGGGCCACTTCCGCCTCGATCGTTCGCCCACCGAAGCAGATGACGTTCGCGTCGTTGTGCTCGCGGCACTGGCGGGCGCCGAAGGCGTCATGAACGAGGGCCGCACGAATTCGCGGATGGCGATTGGCGGCGATGCTGATACCGATGCCGCTGCCGCATACGAGGACGCCGCGCGTCGCCTGCCCGGTGGCGAATGCTTCGTTCATGGCGTTTGCGTAGTCCGGGTAATCGACGGGATCGGTGCCGTCCGTTCCAAGATCGAGTACTTGGTAGCCACGCTCGCCGAGCGTGCCGGCGAGCTGATTCTTGAGTTCGAAGCCCGCGTGGTCGGAGGCGATGGCGATGGATTCCAACGGCATGGCGGTCCCGTGCCCGCAAGTTGGCGTAAAGGGAACGGCACCATATATCGGAGCGGCGCACCGTTCCACCACAATCTGTCGGGGATCGAGCCCGAAGACGGAACAGCGCGGTCACGTATTCACCGCTTCATACCGTGTTACATAAATTGCCAACGCCACGATGATAATAAAACTATGAACACACCCAAGAAATGGTTCGAAGATTATTCGGGACGTTTCGTATTGACATTGGTCTGCCTGCTCGTGATATACGAGCAATTCCACTTGCCAAGGTCGAAGGGCGCCTGACAATGAATGAAAGTAGCAGTGAAGCGGTTCGGCGCGAGGACGTCATG
>JASLLV010000091.1 GCA_030746935.1 Rhodospirillales bacterium
CACTTTCTTGCCCATACCGCCAGATTCGCATCAAATCCGCCTGTTGGGAATCCTTTGTTTCGAGCGGAACACTAGTTGCTTCGCGGGCGGGCCTTGTGCAAGGCGAACACGCGCCCGATACCGCGATATCGTTTCGGGTCCGCAACCAAGGCTCGCGCTCGGCCCGTCCGTCGATGGGCAATCGTCTCGAAAACACTTGTGTCCGGGGCGTTTCGGGATTCCGGAGACCGTTTCTCGCCTTTGGTTCCGCTTGCCGCCGCCGGCAACTGCGGCCGTAGGCGCGAACACCGCCGCCCAAATTTCGCCATGGGCGCGCCGAGGTCGTCGCGGCCGTTGCGTCGACATTCGTAGTTGGCGGGTACGCTGGGCAATTTAGACCGCTCCGTGGTAGATATGGTTGATCACCTCGGAAATTCCACAAAATATGGGGTGATCATGATGCCAGAGGCGCCGAGTCCGGCGCCCGGCGAAGGGGCGGCGAATGGAGCAAGAACGGCTACCCCCGAAACGTTCCTATACGATCCCTTGTGCGCGCCGGTTTCGCGATGCGTTCCAAGCACTTGCGAGGCGCCGGGGCGTCAACGTCGCGGATCTCGCGCGATCGGTTTTGCTGCTGGTTCCCCGCGCCGTCATCGAGGCTTTTCCCGACCCGGGCGGGCCGGCGAAGGACGACCGCGAGACGGTGATCGTGCGCTCAGGCCCGGCCAAGGGGCGCCCGTGGCGCCGCAAGCCCAGGATACAGGTGCGCCTCGGCCCGGGATATTCCGATTCGCTGGTGCGAAGCGCCATGGCCCTTGCACTCGCCCTTTCCGAGGGCGAGGCCCGCATTCGCGTCGAGGACGGCTCGTCCGGCCGGGACGCCGACGACGCGGTAGACGAGGCCGGTACGCGCCCGCGCCGGCCCGACGGCGAGATCGGGAAAGAGTTCGGGCGCCTTCGCGCGCTGGTATCGGCGCTCTCGTTCGATCCGTTGCCCGAAGGCGTGCGGACCCGCGCGGACGCCCTTCACGTGCTCGGGTTCGCGCCGGAAAGCGTGCCCGGTGCGCAAGAGGTGCGTACGCGCTTTCGCCTTCTCGCCACCGTTCACCACCCCGACGGCCGTTACGGCAGCCATCTGCGCATGAGCCAGCTCAACGCGGCGATGGGCCTGCTGCGCGCCCGTGCTGCCTAGGGCGGATCGCGTTTGATTGGATCCGCGTCGCGGTTCAGATCAAACGCGCCGACCCGCTCAATCTCGATAGTGGAGACCGGATTCACGGAGCGGGCGGATCGCCACGGGCGATTCCCACCGACCGCGGTCTGGTCTTGTGCTCAGCCCGCCATCTCCAGGCAGACGACCACCAAGGCCCCGACCCAGGCGGCGTTGACCAGGCAGCCGACGGCGTACACGTAAAGCCCGCGGTGAATGTCGCGCACGGTCGCCGTGGCGCGACCGTCGCCGATCCACGGATCAGGCTCGGATTGCCGCCCATAGCTGCGGGGACCGGCAAGCGCGAGACCGAGGGCGCCGGCCATCGCGCCCTCGGTCCACCCGGCGTTGGGCGAGCGGTGCTTGCCGGCGTCGCGAACCATCACGCCCAGCGCCGCGCCCGGCCGCGCCGTGGGCGCGAACACCGCGGCGATCACGAGGAACAGACCGGCGAGCCGCGCCGGGATCAGATTGAGGATGTCGTCGGTGCGCGCGGCGACGAATCCGAACGCCCGGTGCCTCGGTGTCCGATGGCCGATGACGCTGTCCATGGTGTTGACGGCCTTGTAAACGAGCAAGCCCGGCAGGCCGAACAGCACGTACCAGAAGACCGGGGCCACCACGGCGTCGCAGAAGTTCTCGGCGCAGGATTCAAGGGCCGCGCGGGCGACGCCGTGGTCGTCGAGAGCGTCGGTGTCGCGGCCGACGATATGGGCGACGGCGGCGCGCCCGGCTTCGAGCCCTTGGCCGTCCAGCGCCGCGCCGACGGCACGGACCCGAACGTAGAGTCCGCGCTGGGCGACGAGGGAGACGAGCAGTAGTAGTTCGACCAGCGCCCCCCAGGGATGGGCCCGGCTCGACCAGGCGACTGCGGAACCGACGCCGAAGCACGCGGTCACGACGACCACGGTGACGATGCCGCCGCGGATGGCGCGATCCATCTCGCTTCGCGCCTCGCGGTTCAGTTTGCGGTCCGCGAACTCGACCACGCCGCCGATGAGGCGCACGGGATGGGGCACCATCCTGAAGACGAGGCGGGCTTCCCCGACCAGCGCCTCGAACACAAGCGCCGCCAAGATCAAGATCAGGGGATCGAAGCCTGTCGGCCCGTCGGCAAGGCCGATGGTGAACATGGCCCGAGAATGGGTGTGGCGCGGGCCGCCGTCAATGTCGCTCCATCGGTTGCCTCGTCCGCAAGCGCGTGTAATCATTGCCTCGCCCGAGACAAAGGTCATGACCGGGTTTGGGGGAACTCGTCATGGTAGACGCCGTCCTACAGCAGATTCGGGAAATCTTCGCCCAGCTGGAGATCGTCTTCGCACGCGTTCGCGCGGGCGATCTGCAGTCTCTGTATACCCCTGAGGAATGGCTCAACCTCGCAGTCACGGCCGCCGGCTTCGCCGTGGCCGGGGTGCTCGTCGGAATGGTTCTCGGTCGCAAGCGGCGCCCGCGTACGAGTGCCGAGCAGGCGCAGCCGAAAAAGAAGAAGGAGGCGCCGCCAAGCGACGCCGACCGGGAGGAGCGCGCGCGTGAGAGTTACCGGACCTTGCTTGCCGGGAAACGGATTCCCGCCGCCGACATCGAAGTCCGCTTGGCGGAGTTCAAGCACACCTTCGATTCAGCCAAGGACCGGTTGCAGGCGCTCGGAATCGACGAAACGGCCGCCGCCGCGCTGTTCGCCCAAGCCCGCAATGCACTTCAAGACGGCGAATATCGCCGCGTCGTCAACCTCGTATGTTTGGCTGCGGACAAGTGTGCCGAGGAGAGCGGCGACCGACAGACCGCGGCGCAGAAGTGCGCGCGCACGGCGATCATGGCCCGGGCGCTGGCCGGCGATCTCGAGATGTCCCAGATCGAGTACGCCGCCGCGGCCGAACTTTTCGGCCAAGCCGCGGCCGCCACGCCCGAAGGTGACGAGGACTTCCTCGCCGCCCAGCTAGAGAAGCAGGGAACCGCGGCTTATCTCGCAGGCGATCACAAAACGGCGCTGGACGCGTTCGAGCGCGCCCGCGCGTTCCTCGAAGGGAAGCTCGGCCCCGACCATGCCGACGTGGCGGCGGCGTTGAACAATCTCGCCCTCGCCCATTACGCCACGGACGATCTCGATGCGGCCGAGCCGCTTTATGCCCGGGCTCTCAAGATCGACGAGGCGGCGCTGGGCCCCGATCATCCGGGGATCGCCACCGATCTCGGAAACTTAGCGCTGCTTCATCAAAAACGCGGCGAGCAGGCCAAGGCGGAGCCGATGTTCCGGCGTGCCCTCGAGATTGTCGAGAGCGCGTACGATTCCAAGCATCCGAGTGTCGTCAAGTCGATGCGTAACTATTCGGCGTTGCTACGTGAAATGAACCGCGACGCCGAGGCCGACGACCTCGAACGTCGGGCGAACAACCGGTCCAGGGCCAAGAAGGGCGGGTCCGAGGCCAAAGAGGCGGCGCAATAGCCGGCTCGGCGCGGACGCCCGCGACGCGACCCATTCGCGCCCATCGCTTGCTGGCACCCGGCCCTCATTGCGCCTATAGTCCGCCGCTCAACCGTCGCCCGAAGGCCATGACCAGGTGACGGCTAAGCGCCCAGGGCCGGGGCCGCGCGCGCGGCGACCGGGCCACCTCAACGACCCATGACGCACGGAGGCAATGACCACGCGCCATGCCAGATAAGAACGCCGTCATGCTCTGCGGCCACGGCAGCCGCGATGTCGACGCCGTCGACGAGTTCCACGCATTCACCGGGCGCCTTCGCGACCGCCTTTCCGATTACGATGTGGAAAGCGGGTTCCTCGAGTTCGCCCGTCCGGTGATCCGCGACGGGCTGGAGGCATTGAAGGGTCGCGGCGCCAAGCGGATCATCTGTGTTCCCGGCATGCTGTTCGCCGCCGGCCACGTCAAGAACGACGTTCCATCCGAGGTGAACGCGTTCGCCGCGAGCAACCCGGCGCTTGAGGTATTGATGGGCCGCGATCTCGGGATCGACGCGAAGCTGCTGCGCGCATCCGAGGCGCGGATCGAATCCGCCGAGCGCTCAGCCGCCGGAGACGTTGCGCGCGCCGATACCCTGCTCCTCGTCGTCGGGCGCGGCACCAACGACCCCGACGCCAACGCCAACGTCTCCAAACTCGCGCGCATGCTGTGGGAGGGGATGGGGTTCGGCTGGGCCGAGGTCGCCTATAGCGGTGTCGCATATCCGCTCGTCGACGCTGCCTTGAACAGGGCGGTGCGGCTTGGGTTCGCGCGCATCATCGTTTTTCCCTACTTCCTGTTCACGGGCGTTCTGGTGAAGCGCATCTATGCCTGGGCCGACGCGGCGGCAGAACGCAATCCGGGAATCGAGATCGTCCGCGCGCCCTATCTGAACGACCATCCTCTCGTCGTGGATTGCTTCGTCGATCGCGTCCACGGCGCGCTTGCCGGCGACGACCGCATGAACTGCCGTCTGTGCAAGTACCGCGAACAGATCATCGGCCATGAGGATGCGCCGGGAACGCCGCAGGCCGGCCACCACCATCACGTTCGCGGGGTCGGAACAGACTCCGATCATCACCACGCCCACGGTCACCATCCGGGCGACGATCACGATCACGCCCACCGAGGCTCGGCCGACGGCGAGCCGTCCGCCTGACGGGAGCGCGCACCCCGTGAGCGAGTATCTTCGCGATCCCGAGGCGATCACTCGCCTCTCGTTCGAGCGCGTCCGAGCGGTTGCCGACTTGGACGGACTTCCCGCCGACATGGAGCCCGTTGCGTTGCGGATGATCCACGCCTGCGGAATGGCCGACGTGATCGCCCAGATTGCCCATTCCGCGGGCGCCGCGACCGCGGGTCGCCGGGCGCTCGCGCGTGGGGCGCCGGTTATCTGCGACGGAGAGATGACCCGGGCCGGCGTCACCGCTTCGCGTCTTTCGGCCGGAAACCGGGTGATCTGCACGATCGCGGCACCGGAACTGGGCGATCGCGCGCGCGCAGGGGCGACTACGCGATCGGCCGCCGCGGTGGATATGTGGCGCCCTGACTTGAGCGGCGCCGTGGTCGCGATCGGCACCGCGCCGACGGCGCTGTTCCGGCTATTGGAACTTCTCGACGAAGGTGCGCCGGCGCCGGCGCTTGTCGTCGCGATGCCGGTGGGTTTCGTCGGCGCCGCCGAATCCAAAGACGCCCTGATCGCGCGTGGCGGCGCGCCGCCCTACATCGCGGTCCGCGGCCGTCGCGGCGGAAGCGCGCTCGCGGCCGCCGTCGTCAACGCGCTTGCTCGGGAAGATCGGGCATGACGCCCTGGCTCACGGTGGTAGGGATCGGCGAGGACGGCCTTCAGGGTCTCGGCCTTCGTGCCCGCCGTCTCGTCGAAGGCGCCGAGGTTCTCGTCGGCGGCGCGCGACACCTCGCCAAGATCCCCCCCGGACGGGCCGAGCGCGTGAAGTGGGAGGCACCGCTGGCCGCGACCATCGCTCGCCTTCAGCGCTTGCGCGGCCGCCGGGTGACGGTTCTCGCCTCGGGCGATCCCCTTCACTACGGCGTCGCCGCGAGGTTGGCCCGGCATTTCGGCGCCGGCGAGATGACCGTGGTGCCGGCGCCCGGGGCCTTCAGCCTGGCGGCGGCGCGCATGGGCTGGCCGATTGCGGATACCGAGCTCGTGACCGTCCACGGCCGACCGATCGAGAACGTTCTGTTGCGCCTGTTTCCGGGTGCCCGGCTCTTGATTCTCAGCCGCGACGGCGAGACCCCGTCACGGCTGGCCGAACTTCTCGTCCGGCACGGTTACGGGGCGAGCGCGATGACCGTGCACGAGCGCATGGCAGGCGCGGACGAGGCGCGCGTCGACGGTCGTGCCGAGGGCTTTCGCGATCACCACTTCGCCGATCTCAATACCATCGCGCTCGAGGCGCGGGCGGAATCGAGTGCGCGCCCGTTGTCACGGGTTCCCGGACTGCCCGACGACGCCTTCGAGCACGACGGCCAGATCACCAAGCGCGAGGTGCGCGCAGCCACACTCGCCGCGCTCGCGCCCTTGCCGGGCGAGGTGCTTTGGGATGTCGGCGCGGGAAGCGGCGCCGTCGCCATAGAATGGATGCGCGCCCAGCCCCGAACCATGGCCTTCGCGGTGGAAAGGAACGCTGATCGCTGCGCCGCCATAGCCCGCAACGCCGCCCAACTCGGGGTTCCCCGGTTCGTGGTTGTGGCGGGCGAAGCGCCGGCCGCGTTCACCGAAATCGCGCGCGAACCGCAGGCCGTGTTCGTCGGCGGCGGCGCCTCGAACGCGGGTTTGATCGAGGCTTGCTGGGAGGCGCTTACGGACGGCGGACGGCTCGTCGCCAACGCCGTTACCCTCGAGGCCGAGCAGGCCGTCCTTGCCTTTCACGCCCGCCACGGCGGAAGCCTCGTCCGGCTCGCCGTCTCCCGCGCCGAGCCGCTGGGCGGCTACACGGCCTGGCGGGCGGCCGTGCCCGTAACCCAGTACGCAGTGCTAAAGGGATGAGCGGGATCCTCTACGGGATTGGCGTCGGGCCCGGCGATCCCGAGCTGATCACGCTGAAGGCGGTTCGGATCATGGCCGACGCGCCCGTGCTCGCCTATCCCGCGACCGACGAGGGTGAGAGCATGGTGCGCGCGATCGCCGGCCCCCACATGCCGGACGGGCGAGTCGAGATCGCCGTCAGAACGCCCATCGGCCGGGGCCCTGCGGCGGCCGAGGCGGTCTACGCCGGCTACGCGGCCGAGATCGCGGGCCATCTCGATGCGGGCCGGGACGTGGCCTTCCTTTGCCAAGGCGATCCGTTCGTCTACGGCTCGTTCATCTATCTCCATGGGCGACTCGCCGCCGCCTACACAACGCGTGTGGTCCCCGGTGTCTCGTCGCTCGGCGCGGTTGCCGCGGCGGCCGGCGTTCCCCTGGTTCGGGGATACGAGGTGCTGAACGTGGTGCCGGCGCCACTCGCCGAAGCTGAACTCGAAGCCCGCCTCGGGGCCGGGGATGCGGTGGCCGTGGTCAAGGTCGGGCGGCACTTGGCCAAGGTGCGGCGCGTGATCCAGCACTTGGGCCTCACGCACTCGGCGGTGTACGTCGAGCGGGCCACCATGAAAGACGAGCGGGTCCTGCCGCTGGCCCGCGTGGATGCGGCCAGCGCACCATATTTCTCCATGATCGTGGTGCCGGGAAACGGAGTGCGGTCGGGGTGAGTGGGGGCGAAGCGATTCCCCCCAGGGCGGCCGTCGTCGTTCTCAGCGGTGGCGCCCTTCCGCTCGCTCGCGCCATCGCACGCGCGCTGCCCGCAGCGACGCTTCACGGGCTCCGGCGCCGGGTGGACGGACCGGACGTGGCATTCGATGACGCAAGATCCCACCTCCGCGCCCTGTTCCGCGCAGGCACCCCCATCGTCGGGATCTGCGCGGCGGGCATTCTGGTTCGGGCGCTCGCGCCGGTGCTCGAGGACAAGGGCACGGAGCCGCCGGTGGTGGCGGTTGCCGATGACGGAAGCGTCGCGGTGCCGCTTTTGGGGGCGCATGCCGGTGCCAACCGGATCGCCCGCGCAATCCATGCGGCCAATGGCTCCATCGCCGCCGTCACCTCGGCGTCCGACAGCCGCTTCGGCTTCGCCCTCGATGATCCGCCTTCGGGCTGGCGCATCGCCAATCCGGACGCGTTGAAAGGTGCCGCCGCGGATTTGTTGGCGGGCGAGCCCGTCGGGCTTCGGATCGAGGCCGGCGACGGCGCTTGGCTTCGCGGTACGGACGCGCCGTTTTCCGAGCACGGCGCACGCGCGATCGTGGTCACGGACCGCGCCGTCGCGGGCGACGAACGCACGTTGGTGATGCACCCGCCCGTGCTCGCGCTCGGTCTCGGGTGCGAACGCGGCGCGACGCCGGAAGAAGCGGTGGCGCTCGCGACCGAGACCTTGGCCGCGCGGGGGATTGCCGCAGGCGCACTCGCTTGCGTTGCCTCGATCGATCTGAAGGAGGACGAGGACGCGGTTCACGCGACGGCCGCGGCGTTCGGTGTGCCGGTGCGCTTCTTCTCCGCTGCCCAGCTCGAAGCGCTGACGCCGCGCCTCGCCAACCCGTCAGTGGCGGTCTTCCGGGCGGTGGGCTGTCACGGCGTCGCCGAAGGGGCGGCCCTCGCCGTCTCCGGTCCGGGCGGCCGCCTGGTCGTCGAGAAGACCCGTTCCAAGCGCGTGACGGTCGCGCTCGCGCGGGCCGAGAACGACATCGACGTGGACACCGCGGGGCGCGCCCGTGGCCGGCTGGCCGTCGTCGGATTGGGTCCGGGCGACGCCGAGTGGCGTACGCCCGAGGCCACGCGGGCGCTCGCCGCGGCGGACGACGTGGTGGGTTACGGGCGCTATCTCGACCTCGCAGGCGACGCGATCGTGGGAAAGGTGCTTCATCCGAGCCCGATCGGCGCCGAGACGGCGCGGGTGCGAAAGGCGCTCGCGCTTGCCGCCCGGGGGCGCGCGGTGGCGCTGGTAAGCTCGGGCGATCCCGGCATCTACGCGCTCGCGACTCTTGTGTTCGAGGAGATTGACCGCCGGGCGCTCCCCGAATGGCGACGCCTCGCAGTGAGCGTCGTTCCCGGCGTATCCGCCCTGCAGGCGGCGGCCGCGCGCGCCGGCGCGCCGTTGGGTCACGACTTCTGCGCGATTTCGCTTTCGGATTTGTTGACGCCCTGGGCGGAGATCGAGCGACGGCTGAGGGCCGCCGCGGAAGGGGATTTCGTGGTTGTCCTCTTCAACCCCGCGTCGAAAGCGCGGGTGCGTCCATTGCTGGCCGCGCGCGACATCCTTCTCGAACGCCGCCCGCCCGAGACCCCGGTGGTGCTGGCCCGAAACTTGGGCCGCGCCGGCGAAGACGTTCGCATGGTCGCGCTCGAAGCGCTCAGGCCCGATGCCGTCGACATGACCACCACGGTCATCGTCGGAAACACGCAAACGCGCACCATCACCGCGGCCGGTGCAACGCGTATCTACACGCCGCGCGGCTACGCCTCGAAGGCGGTTTCGTGACCGTGCACTTCATCGGCGCCGGCCCCGGCGCGGCCGATTTGATCACCGTCCGCGGGCAGGCCTTGATCCGTCGCGCGCCGGTGGTCCTTTACGCCGGATCGCTGGTGCCGAAGGCCGTGATCGCCGAAGCGCGCGAAGATGCGCGCGTGGTCGACACCGCGCCCCTGACCTTGGAGGCGATCGTCGCCGAGATGCGCCACGCCCACGAGCGCGGTCTCGACGTCGCGCGCGTGCATTCGGGCGATCCGTCGCTCTATGGCGCCATCGGCGAACAGATGCGGAGGCTGGATGCGCTCGCCATCCCTTACGACGTAACCCCCGGCGTACCATCCTTCGCGGCCGCAGCCGCCGTGCTGAAACGCGAGCTTACGCTCCCGGAAGTGGCGCAAACCGTGATCCTGACGCGCACCAGCACCCGCAGCTCGCCCATGCCCGAGAACGAGGCGCTGGCGCGGCTCGCCGAAACCCGCGCGACGCTCGCGATCCACCTCTCGGTCGCCAACCTGGCCGGCGTGATTCGCGAGCTGACGCCGGTCCTGGGCGCCGACTGCCCGGCGGCCGTGGTCTATCGTGCGAGCTGGCCGGACGAGGTCGTGATCCGCGGCACCCTGGGCGACATCCGCGAGCGCGTAAAGGCGGCCGGCATCACCCGGACGGCGCTGATCGTGGTCGGGCGGGCGCTGGGCAAAGGAGCCTTCGCCGAAAGCGCCCTTTATTCGCCGGCCCACGGCCACACATTCCGGCGCGACTAAAGCCGCTCGCGCAGCCAGGCGAGCGCCGCCTCCACACCTGCGACGGCCTCGCGATTGCGCATCGGCGGCCGGCGCACCGCTACGATGGGGATTTTGCGCGCGCACGCCGCTTCGATCTTCGCTGCCGTCGCCTCTCCGCCGCTCTCCTTGGTCACCAGTACGTCGATCCCATGCGCCTCCATGAGGCGGCGCTCGGATTCAAACGAATGCGGGGGCCGTGCGACCACGATCTCGTAATCGACGAGCGGAAGCGGCTCTGCCGGCGGGGCGAGAAGGCGGACCAGGAACCATGCGTCTTCGATACGGGCGAACGAATCGAGGCCGCGCCGGCCCACGGTGAGGAAAGCGCGGCGGCCGAGTCCTTCGAGGGCGGCGGCCGCGTCGTCCATGGAATCGACCGCGATCCACCGGGCACCCGGCGGAATGTTCCACCCCGGCCGGTCGATGCGCAACAGCACGACGCCCTCGCCCGCGCAAGCCTCGGCGGCGTGGGCGGAGATCGCGTCGGCAAAGGGGTGGGTGGCGTCGATTACGAACGCGATGCGCTGGTCCGCCAAGTAGCGGGCGAGCCCTGCGGCGCCACCGAAGCCTCCCGAGCGCACCCCACCGGGAAGCGGCGTTGCGGGAGCGAGGCGGCCGGCGAGCGAGGTGATCGCTTCGACGTTTGCGAATTCGGCACCGGCGAGGCGGCGCGAAAGTTCGGCCCCTTCGCGGGTGCCGCCGAGGACGAGGACG
>JASLLV010000092.1 GCA_030746935.1 Rhodospirillales bacterium
CTCCTCAACACTTTGATTCTTATATACGAATCAGCGTCAAAGGTCAGCGAAATTGAAATCTATCTGGGAAATCCGGGCTAAACGCAGTCATCGCATTTGGGCGCCAAAGCCGTATCGAGCACAGGGCCAGGCATTTCGACCCTGGCCGCGATCCGGCGAAATCCTGTCGGGCACAAAATGAATCTGAATCGATGCACTTCTGGGTGAGCACGGGGCGTTCGATGCGCTTTTGGACAGCGTCGAACAGTTGACATCCACCTCCGGGGACATTGCTCAAATCGATACCGCGACGGCGGTCCTCGCGACCGAGGTAAACGCGCACGCGGCGCTCGAAGAGAAACTGCTTTTTCCCGCACTCGAACGCCATTCGGGGCGAAGAAGTTGCTTGCCGAAATGGTTGCCGAGCACGCGGCAATTCGCCGTGGGCTGGAAAGTATCGAGGAAGCGCGAGATATATCCGAGGCGGTTGAAGCAGTTCAGCAGACCATAGCCACCGCTCGCCACCACTTTCGGAATGAGGAAACGGTATTGTACGCCCTGGCCCAAAAGGTGTTGGATGACGAAACCCTGGCCCAGCTCGGCGAGGCCTGGGCGGCCGCCCGCTCCGTTATAATCCGTCAATAGGCGTACTCTGCAGGCTACGAGTTAACCCCCTTGTTTCATTCCCGGTGTGGCTCCTTACTCGTCTGCGCCGGGCGCGACGAATCGGTGACCACCGTCTCACTCCAAAATTACGAAAGCGTGCTCGCGTGCACGATCGGGGTGGTGCCGGCATGGAGACCGGTAAATGAGCGTTGACGTCGCGATCGTCGGCGGCGGCGTCTCGGGTCTTGTGACGGCCTACGGGCTGGCGCGCCGCGGCTACGCGGTCGCGGTCCTGGAAAGCCGGGTGCGAAGCGGCGGGAACGCGGTTTCCGAGCGCTTCGGCGGCTTTCTTATGGAGCACGGTCCCAACTCGCTGAACGCCGCCACGCCTGGGATGCTTGAGATCTCACGCGATCTCGGTCTCGAACGACAGCACCTGAGCCTGGGAAAAGGGGCCCGCAACCGCTACCTGGTTCGCGACGGCGCGCTTCGCCGCCTGGCAGCGCACCCCTTCGGGTTGTTCACGTCTGACTATCTTTCCCCCAAGTCCCGGCTGCGCGTGCTCGCCGAGCCGTTCATACGGACACGGCCGAACCATGATGAAGAGACCGTCGCCCAATTCTGGGGGCGCCGTTTCGGGGCCGAATTCGCGAACCGCGTAATCGACCCCTTGGCTGGCGGTCTGTATGGGGGCGAGGCGGAGCGAATCTCGATGCCGGCCACCTTTCCCACGATCCACGAGATGGAACGGCGCTACGGCTCGGTCACCGTCGGCGCCCTCAGACGCGTCCTCGCTGGCGAGGCTATGGCGGGAGGCAAGCTGTTCTCGTGGCGAGATGGCGTCGGCGCCCTTCCCGTCGCGCTTACCGAGCGGCTCGGAGCCGCGGTCAGGACCGGCGTCACCGCCCGCCGCGTCATGCGGCATGCGGGCGCGTTTCGCATTGATGCCGGCGGGGCGGGAGTCCTCGACGCCGCCGCGGTCGTCGTCGCAACCCAGGCGCACGTCGCCGCCGGCCTCGTCGAGACCGTGGACGCGTGCGCCGCCGACGCTGCCGGTTCGATCGAAGCGCCACCCCAAGCCGTGGTTTTCCTCGGCTACGAGCGAGGCCAGCTCGACCATCCCCTCGACGGCCTCGGCTATTTGAGTGCCAAGATCGAAGGGCGGCCGCTGACCGGCGCGCTCTTCTGTTCGACCATGTTCGCCAACCGGGCGCCCGCCGGCCACGTTGCGTTGGCGGGCTACGTCGGGGGATCGCGTCACCGCGAGCTGGCGCTTCGCCCACCGGCCGAGCTGATGGCGCTGGCGCGGGCCGAGTATCGCGATCTTCTCGGGGTCACGGGCAATCCGGTGGCGGCGCGGGTCCGGCAATGGCCGCGCGGCTTGCCCCAATACAGCCTCGGTCACAGGATGCGCGTCGCCGTATTGCGCGGCCTCGAAGGGCGCGTGCCGGGTTTCTTCGTCACCGGGAATTACTTCGCTGGTCCCGCGGTCCCGATCTGCATCGCCGAGGCGCGCGATACCGCCGAGCGGGTGCATCGGCACCTGGCGGGGCGCGCCGGCGCAATGCCGGCCGTCGCCGGCGGCTGAGCGGGCCGGCGATTCTCAAGTTTCCCGTACGATCGCGATCTGGCCCCGTGCCACGGGCGCCAGCTCGAAATCCAGGACTTGGCGAACTCCCGAAGCACCGAAAGACCGTCGGGCGCCGGCAAATCCAGGCGCGAGATGCGCGTCGCGCCCCAGGTGGAGCGAACGCCAGTGTTGTCGACGGCGGTCACATGCTTCACATTCGCCCGTGATGCGGTATCGGTACGCGAAACGATTTGCGCCGGGCCGGTCGGGATCGGAAGCCCGAGGCCGGATCCGACCATGCGTTCGAGTCGTCTTGCGGGTTGGCGGGGCCTGACGAACAGTGACGCCGCCATCCAGCATGGGCCGAATCGCGCCGGACGCGGGGGCCCCCGTGGTGGCGGAGGATCCGCGCTCGCCGCACCCGCAACCTTACGGCTGGATCGCCAAGATCGGGTTGATCGTGCCTTCCACCAACACGGTGAACGAGGCCGAGTGGGCGCGCATGCTGCCGCCCGGAATCTCAGTGCATACCTCGCGTGTCCTGCTGCTGGGGGAATCGAGCCGCGAATCCTTCGACGCCATGACGAGACTTGTGGAGAAGGCGGCCCAGGAGCTCGCGACCGCCGAGGTGGGTCTGATCGCCTATGGCTGCACGTCGGGCTCGTTCCTCAGATCCAGCGACGAGATCCGGGGCACAATTACGAAGATCGCCGGCTGCCCGGCCGTCACCACGTCGGACGCGGTCGTCGCAGCGCTTCGGGCGCTTGGCGCGAGGCGGGTCGCGCTCGCGACCCCATATCTCGACTTCGTCACCCACGAAGAGGTCGATTTCTTGGGGCGCGAGGGATTCGAGGTCCCTTCCTGGCACGGGCTTTGTCTCGGCAACACCCAGGCCCAACGCCGCAGCATCAACCGGGTCCCGGCGGACGTCACGCTGCGATTGGCGCGCTTCGTCGACCGGCCCGAGGCGGACGCGATCTTCTTGAGCTGCACCGCGTTGCCGACGATCGCCGTCATCGCCGCGCTCGAGGACGAACTTGGAAAGCCCGTGGTGACAAGCAACCAGGCGACGCTGTGGCACACCCTTCGCAGCCTCGGGATCGGCGAGCGGATCGCCGGGTTCGGCGCGCTGCTCGAGCGCTTTTAAGCGCCACGCCATGGCCGCATTCAAGCTGGGCGTCGACATCGGCGGAACGTTCACGGACATCGTCCTTCTGGGGGCGGACGGAGCGCTCTTCGGCAAGAAGATCCTGTCGACGCCCGAGGACTACTCCCTCGCCATCGAAGAGGGCGTTCTCGAGCTCTTGAGCCGGGCCGGCGTCTCGCCCGAAGACATCGCCGCCATCGCCCACGGGACGACCATCGCGACCAACGCCATTATCGAGCGCCAGGGCGCCCAGGTGGCCTTGATCACCACCCGGGGCTTTCGCGATGTTCTCGAGTTGGCCCGGTTCCGAACGCCCAAGCTCTACGACATGAACTTCCGCCGCCCCGATCCCCTGGTGGAGCGGCGGCTGCGGTTCGAGGTGCCCGAGCGCATTGACGCGCGTGGCGGCGTGGTCGAGCCCCTCGACGAAGCCGCGCTGGCGGCGGTCGCGGCGCAGATTAGCGACGAAGGCATCGAAGCGGTGGCCATTTGCTTCTTGAACGCGTACGCCAACCCGGTGCACGAGGATCGGGCGGTCAGAATCCTGAATGAAAGGCTGCCCGAGGCCAGCGTCAGCGCATCCACCCAGTTCCTGCCCCAGATTCAGGAGTTCGAGCGCACGAGCACGACGGTGGTCAACGCGTACCTCCGGCCCGTGGTCGAAGGATACGTCGAGTCTCTCGCCAAGCGCCTTCACGCGATCGGCATCACGGCGCCCTTCAACATCATGCAATCGAGCGGCGGGCTGGTCCCGGCGACGCTCGCCGGCGCCAACCCGGCGCTCATCATCGAATCGGGACCGGCGGCCGGGGTCGTCGGATGCCGGCGTCTCGGCGAACGTCTCGGCTCAGGGGACCTGATCGTCCTCGACATGGGCGGCACGACGGCCAAGGCGTCCATCATCCGCGACGGCGAGCTCACGATCATGCCGCAGTCCGAGGTTGGCGGCGCGGCGCAGATGGGAAACCGCCTCTTGCAAGGTGCGGGCTATCCGGTTCAGGTCCCGACGATCGATATCGCCGAGGTCGGCTCGGGCGGCGGCAGCATCGCTTGGATCGACGCCGGCGGCGGCTTCCAGGTGGGCCCGGAAAGCGCCGGCGCCGATCCCGGGCCGGTCTGCTACGATCACGGCGGGACCCGGCCGACGGTGACCGATGCCAACCTGATCCTCGGTTACCTCAATCCCGAAGCCCTGGTCGGCGGCGAGCTCGGACTCAACGCCGGGAAGGCCCGCGAGGCGATCGCGGATCTGGCGGCCAGGCTGGGCCAAGCGCCGGTGGACGTCGCCTATGGAATCCACCAGATCGCCAACGCCACCATGAACCGGGCCATGAAGGCCGTCACCTCGGAACAAGGGCTCGATCCACAAGCGTTCGCCCTGGTGGCGATCGGCGGCAACGGCGGGGTCCACGCCTGCGGCCTCGCCGAGGACTTGGGCGTCACGCGCATCGTCGTGCCGCCGACGGCCGGGGTGTTCAGCGCCCTCGGTCTTCTGCTCGCCGACGTCGAGCACCAGGCGGTCAGCGCCTTTTACCGCCCGCTTGACGCGATCGAGGCGGACGACGTGAACGGGGTCCTCATGCCCCTTCTTGCCGAGGTCGAGGGGCTGCTGGCGGCAGACGGCTTCGGGGACGCGGACGCGCGCCGGATCGGGGTACTGGCGGACACCAAGTACGTCGGCCAGACCTGGACCCTGGCAATCGCGCTCGAAGGCATGCCGGTCACCGACGCGACCCTGGACGCGTTGAAATCGACCTTCGGCGACGCCCACGAACGGGCCTATCATTACCGGTCCGACGCCGAACCCCTTCAATTGGTGGCGCTGAAGGTGGTGGGGCGCGGGATTGCGCAATCGCGCGACGTGGCGCTGAAGCCGGGCGAACCCGTCCGGAAGCGAGGAGAAGGGTCGCGCGACGCGTTCTTCGGCGAAGACGCGGGCTGGTTGCCTTCAGTCGTGGTCGGACGTGGCGAGCTTGGGGCCGAGGCGCGGCCGGGCCCGTTGATCGTCGAGGACTACGATTCCACCATCGTCGTCCGGCCGGGCTGGCGGGTGCGACGAGACGCATCGGACAACGTCGATCTCGCATGGGGCGGAGACGGATAGGCGGAGAGGACCGGAAGGTGAACGCGACGGAGAGGAGTCCCATCAAGCGCGAGCTCTTGCGCAACGCGCTGGAAGGCATCGCCGACAACATGATGGTGACGGTGATCCGCACCTCGCGATCCATGGTGGTCAAGAGCAACCTCGACTTCTCGGCTGGAATCTGCGACGGCGCCGGTGTCATGGTCGCCCAGGGCCTGGCGCTTCCGCCCCATCTCGGCGCCATGATGCCGGCGCTCAAGGGATGCCTCGACGAATTCGGCGACGACATCCATCCCGGCGACATTCTCGCCAACAACGACCCCTATTCGGGGGCCAGCCACTTGAACGACGTCTTCATGTACCTGCCCGTCTTCACGCCCGCCGGCGAGCGGATCGCGTTCGTCGGCCTGATCTTGCATCACACCGACATGGGCGGGCGGGTTCCCGGCGGCAACGCCACCGATTCGTCCGAGATCTTCCAGGAAGGCTTGCGAATCGCGCCCACCAAGATCCACGAAAAGGGCGAGCCCAACCGGACCCTTTTCCGCATCATCGAATCCAACGTCCGCGTACCGGGCCTGGTGATAGGCGACATGCGGGCCCAGATCGCGGCCCTTCAAGTCGCCGAACGCGAGTTCCAGGCGTTGTTCGAGCGCCACGATGCGAACGAGGTCAAGGCATACATGGCCGATCTCGTCGACCATTCGGAACGGCTGACGCGGGCGTCGGTGGCAGCCCTTCCCGACGGCGAGGTCGAATTCTCCGACTGGATGGACGGCGACGGGGTCGGCGACACCCCGGTCGAGTTCCACGTCAAGCTCACGGTGCAGGGCGACGAGATGACGGTGGACTTCACCGGCACATCGCCGCAGACCACGGGCGCGCTGAATCCCAACTTCTGGTTCACCGCGAGCTGCACGTACGCGGCCGTGCGATCCGTGCTCGACCCCGACATCCCGAACAACGCAGGCTTCACCCGCCCGATCCGCGTGAACGCGCCCGAAGGCTGCTTCCTGAACCCGGTATTCCCGGCGCCTTTGGGCGCGCGCGGCCAGTCGGGCTATCGGGTCCGCTCGGTGGTGCTCGGCGCGCTCGCCAAGTTGTTACCGGGCCGCATTCCGGCGTGCCCAGGCGGTTCGGAGTTCGCGGTCGTCTTCGCCGGCTACGAGAAGGACCGCTCACCGTTCCTGTTCCTCGAGTTCCACAACATCAGCGGCCTCGGCGGCGGCCCAGACCGCGACGGCCAGGACGCGGGGCCGTACTGGCTCGGCAACATCGCCAACGTTTCGGTCGAGCTGATCGAAGCGGAAAGCCCGCTTCTGGTCGAGGAGTACGCCTTCCTTCCCGATACCGAAGGGGCGGGCCGCTTTCGCGGCGCGCTGGGCATCGTCCGCCAGTACCGGCTACTGGCGGAGACGGCGACGTTGCAGCTCCGCTCCGATCGCCAGTTTCACCCGCCCTGGGGGTTGGAGGGCGGCGGGTCGGGATCGCCCGGGCGCTGCCTGCTCAATCCCGCCGGTAACGATCCCGAGGTGCTGCCGTCGAAGTTCATCCGCACGCTCAAGCGCGGCGACGTGCTTCGTGGCGAGATGCCGGGATCGGGCGGCTACGGCGATCCGTTCACCCGGGACGCGGAAGCGGTCCAAGACGATGTGCGCCAGGGCAAGCTCAGCGTCCGCCACGCGCGCGAGGCATACGGCGTCGCCATCGACGCGCGCACGCTCGGCATCGATGCGCGCACGACCGAGCGTTTGCGTGCGAAATAGCGAATCGTAGGCTTGATGTCGTGATCCGGCGGGTCGCCAACCCCTCGGCCGTCAGTCGTCTTGGCCCAAGTCCGCGATCAAGGCCGCCAGGAACCGGGTCGCCTCGCCGCCGCTGACGACGCGGTGATCGAAGGTGAGCGACAGCGGCAGGCGCCGTCGCACAACCGCGCGGCCTTCTGCGGCCACCACCTCGGGCGCGATCCTGCCCGCCCCGATGACGCCCGCCAGCACCGCGGATACGAGCGCGGACGAACGGGCCACGGATAAAGATTGTACGATTCTGAGGGCGTGAGCTACGCCCGCTCACGAATGGGCGAGGCGCGGCACGCCCGTTCGAGAGCGGCCATCAGGTGCCCGGCCTCGCCGGCATGGCGAAGCGAGCCTAAGCGCGCGAACTACGCCGGTTTCAGGGAAGCGTTTTGGCGGTGCTCGCGTGAGGGCCTTGAGGCGCCGGCGGGGTCTGCCCGTATATGCGAATATTTAAGCGGCGGGATCGGAGGGTTCGGAGGTTTCTTCGGCCGCCGCTTCATCGGATTGGGAGGATTCCTCGGCCGTCGCCTCATCTTCGGGCGGCGTATCCTCTGCGCCAAGCGTGGATTCTCGTTTCTTGTCCCGGGCAGCCTGCTTGGCTTCGGCCCGCTTGGCCTTCTTGGCTGCCTTCGTCCGCTGTCGCTCGAATCGTTCGAAACGGTAGTTTGGTCTGCGTGCCATCTCTGGTCCCTTTTCCGGAACACGGCGTGGGTCGGTTCGCCGGTGTCAGGCCGCCGGACGAGAGAACGGGGAATGGAAAGGCCCGCAATTCGCGGGCCTTTCCGGCCGATCGCCGAAACGGCGTCAGTCAACCAGCCGCAAGTTCTCTGCCGAACTCTTGCCGTCGCGTCCGGGTTGAAGTTCGTATTCGACTTTCTGTCCCTCGGCCAGCGTGGACAGGCCGGCGCGTTCCACGGCCGAGATGTGGACGAAGGAATCGCCCGTGCCGTCGTCTGGGGCGATGAAGCCGTATCCCTTTGCGGGATTGAACCATTTGACGGTTCCTGTAGCCATCGAAGTCTTTACCTTTGTACATGTCTTATGCGCATGCGGACACCGTGTCCGAATGCTGTTTCAGCTCATCAAAATCCAGGAGTATTCCGGCTCGGTCGGCGTGACAGCAGCTTGATACGCCGGGTCTTCGAAGAGTGATGGTTCCCATAGTAGGGCACGCCAAAAGCCTTCGCAATAGGGTCCCGCCCACGAGCTTCGCACCCCATTTCACCAATTCGCCGGGGATCGGATCGGGTTGAGCCCGTGCGAGCGGGACAAGACCGCGCCGTGGCTCGGGTGGCGGAATTGTGAACCGCGGTTGTTCCGTTCAAACCCCCTCGGCGGCACCGCGTGATTACCTTTGCCGGGGGTGTCCGGCAGCGCTGGGGGTATCAGGACGCGGTAAGCCAAAGCGCCGCCGCGCCGCCGGCAAGCGCTGCGGCCAGCGGGCCGGCGACCAAGAGCCCCATCCTGGGACCCGCGATGAAAGCGACGAGGACCGGCTTGACCAAGGTGTTGGTGGCCGCGGCAAGGACGATGGCAGCGGCCGCGATCGGTGCGGTGACGCCCGCGTCGCGGAACATCTCGGCCAGCGAAATGATGATCGCGTCCACGTCCGCCAGGCCGGACACCGTCGCGAGAGCGTAGAGACCGGTCTCGCCGGCCCACTCCTTGAACGCCCGCGATAGGATCAGGACGGCGCTCAGCAGTAGGCCGAACTGAAGCGCGAGCTTGAGATCGAGTGGATTCCGGGGTGCCAGTTCTGGCACGGATTCGGTGGATCGACCCGGCCGCCGGCCCAAAGCGAGCCAGCCCGCGAACCCGAGGCCCACGACGCCGGCGCTCGCGAGCGGGATCGCCAAGAGCGGCACGAGGGCGGGCGCGACGATCGCCACCACCAGGATCATGCGCAGGAACATGATGGAGGAGGCCCCCGCGATGCTTCCGGAAAGCAAACGGCGTTTCTCCGGAGCGCCGCCGTCGAGGCGGGCAAGGCTAACCGCCACGGCGGTCGACGAGGCTATCCCGCCCAAGAGGGCGACGGCGAGGATGCCGCGCGTCTCGCCAATCAGCTTGATCGCGAGATAGCCCGCATAGGAGACGCCCGCGATCAAGACCACCATGAGCCAAATGCGATACGGGTTCAGTGCCCCCAGGGGCCGTAGTCCTGGTCCGGAAGGATGGGAAGGATCACCACCGTGAGCAGGAGCAGCTGAATCGTCGCGAAAAGTTCCTTGCGCTCGATACGGCGCACGAGCGCATGCAGCTCCGGCTTGATGCTGAGCACCGCGGTCAACGCGACCGCACCGACCGATGCGAACAACAGCCGCCCCATGCCCGCGGTCGCGCCCAACGCGAACGTGAGAAGCGCCGCCACCATGGTCGTAACGCCCACATCATCGCGTTCGCGAAGCGCACGCCAATAGGCCGCGACCAGCAATAGGGCCAACGCCCCGCCGAACACCGCGAAGGCGACGGTCCCGAACACCTCCGACAGCAGTGCGGCGAAACCTCCCAAAAGGCCGACGATCCCGAAGGTTCGGATTCCGGCGATCCGCTCGCCCTCGCCGCGAACTCGCCCCCACCAGCCCCGTTCGAGTCCGACAAGCAGGCCGAGCGCGAGCGCGACCCCCAAGCGTAGGAGGGTCTCGGTGCCGTGAATTGGAGGCGCGTCCATTTGCCGAAAGATTAATGTGGCGTGGGGCCGCGTTTGCGCCTTTCGTCAGCTTACTCCCAACCGGGCCGTCCGCGCGACCACGGCGGATTTGCCGCCGGGCCGGCGGTCGGCGAAGCGCGCCGTTCGCGATCGGCGTGCACACGCACCGGGTGGGCGAAACGGTTGCGAACCGCCGGGGACGGCGTGGTTGCGAACGCGCTCAGCCGCCTTCGCCGAGACAGCGCGCAAGCGCGCGGGCGTTGCCGCGCATGAGCGCGAAATAGAGCTCGGGCCCAGCGGCAAGCGCGGCACCGAGGGGGTCGAGCGTTCCGGTCCTGGCGGCAGTGCCTTCGGTGACGACGTCGACAAGTGCGGGTCGGAATTGGGGCTCGGCGAATACGCAGACGGCGCCGAAGCGGGCGATCTTGGCGCGGATGTCGACGATGCGCTGGGCGCCCGGCCGCCGTTCCGGTGAGGCCGTGACCGAGCCGACGGCGTTGAGCGAGAAACGGGTCTCGAAATATCGAAAGGCATCATGGAAGACGATGAAGGGCTTCGATCGGATTGGCGCCAGCTCGGCTGCGAGTTCCGCGCTCAGCGCGTCGAGGCGGCGCTCGAGCCGGTCGGCATTGGCCCGGTAGACCTTCTCGTTCGCCCGATCGGCTCGGGCGAGCGTATCGGCGATCGCTTCGACCATGGCCTTGGCGTTGACGGGATCGAGCCAGACGTGCATGTCGATCGCGCCGTCAGCGTCGTCGGTGCGCCCGGCACCGCGATCGCGTTCCTCCCACGCGCCCCCTTCGCT
>JASLLV010000093.1 GCA_030746935.1 Rhodospirillales bacterium
CCCACACTTTCTTCTCAGCCATATGCATCGCCGCTTTCGTCATCTTCTATCTCAATCAATGAGTCCTGAGCCTAGCGTCGGCGTGCGCGCCGCGAAACCCCACGGGCGCGGGCCGTTGTCTGCGTTGTGGGCGGTCTCGGATCGCGTTAACACCATCGGTCATTGAGAATAACCGATGGCTGGTTCCCTCAACCGCCGGGCGGGGCCGTCCGGCCCCTTGGCTTTCGCGCCGTTCGACGCGGCGCGCGGTCGCGCTTGCCAAGGCCCTTTATGAGTCACTCACAAATGCCCTTGGTATAAAATCACCCCTCATGGTTCCGTTCGAAACCGTATTCGAGGCCGCGGCGACGCGTGCCGGGGGCGCCGCGGCGCTGGAAGCGCGTTTGCCGGCGCCCAAGTCGGCGGCCGAGCTTCGCGCCACCGGCGATGACCGCTACCTATCGCTCATGTCGCTGCGCGTGTTCCGCGCCGGCCTCAAGCACAGCCTGGTGGACGCCAAGTGGCCCGCCTTCGAGGACGCGTTCATGGGCTTCGAGCCGAAACGCGTGCACGCCATGAGCGACGAAGCCATGGAGGCGTTGCTCGGCGACAAGCGGCTGATTCGCCATGGCCCCAAGATGCGCGCGGTGATGAGGAACGCCGCCGCAGTGCGAGCGTTGGTCGCAGATACCGGCGGCTTCGGCACCTATCTCGCCGTTTGGCCGGCCACCGAGATCGTCGGTCTTTGGGACGACATCGCCAAGCGGTTCACGCAAATGGGCGGCCGCTCGGCGCCCGTCTTCCTGCGCATGGTCGGCAAGGATACCTTTCTTCTTACCGACGACGTGGCCCGCGCGCTCGTCCATTGGGGCGCGATCGAGGAAGCGCCGACGGGGAAGGCGGCTCGCGCCCTGGTCCAGGCAGCCTTCAACTGCTGGGCCGAAGAGAGCGCACGACCGCTCTCGCAGATCAGCATGGCGCTCGCGTTCTCGGTGGGCTGAGCCGTCCCCTTTGACCAGATCGTGGTCGCTCGGTTTCGCCAACGGCGATCCGGCGGACGCGTGAATCTGGTTTACACTATCGACGTCGAGCGGATTCACGCACCTGATTGGAAACGCGATGCGATTTCAATCAGGCGAGATCCGCTCTATTGCGGCGGCGCGCGCTCGAGATGCTTAGCGATCGCCGCGGCCATGAACGCAGAATCGGTTCCATAGGGGAACAGGGTCACGAACGCGCCGTCCGGCCCCATCAGATACATGATGGAGGAGTGATCGACGGTGTAGTCGTCGGGGCCGGTCGATTCCGGCAAGTACACCTTGCGCCGGTGGACCCTATAGGCGCGTGCGGCGGCGCGAACCTGGGCCTCGGTGCCCGTGAGGCCGACCAGCGACGGGTGGAAGTGGCCGACGTAGGATGCGACGATTTCCGGGGTGTCGCGCGCCGGATCAACCGAAATGAACAGCGGCTGCACCTGCCGGGCGCGTTCGCCAAGCGCGTCGAGCGCGTCCGCCACCGCCGCGAGGCTGGTCGGGCAGATGTCGGGACATTGGGTGAACCCGAACGTCACCAGGAGAAACCGTCCGTGGAAGTCGTTGGCGTTGCGCGCGCGGCCTTCGTGGTCGATCAGGGTGAACGGGCCCCCGAACATGACGGGAAACGCGGGCGAGCCGGCCTTGTCGCCAGCATCCGCGTGGACGGTCGCCGTGGCGGCGACGAAGGCCGAGACCGCGGCCATCGCGAAGCGGGCGAAGAAGCCCAAGGTGCTGAGCGCCCTCACTCCTCGGGCTTGAGACCGGGGATTCCGAAGACACCGTCATCTGCGATCAAGTCCTTGATCGCGGGGTCGTGGCGAAACCACTCCGGCGCCTTGTCAGCGCCGTGCCTCTCGGCCCAGTCCTTGAAGAACCGGTTGGCACGGCTCCACTCGCCGTCCGGGGCCAGCCGCTTGAACTGGAGCGCGAACAAGGGCATGGCTGGATCGTGGATGAGAAGTCCGTCGGCGACGATGCGCTTGCCGCAGAACGAGATCAGGTCGTTGACGGCGCCGGCGAAGGCATCGAAGTTCTTTGCGGCCAGCAGCAAGGTTCCGTCGTCGCGCAAGAGACCGAGCTGGCGCTTGCCGCCGCCGCACTCGGCCGGGCAGTCCCCGGTGAGCTCGCAAAGGATGTCGACGACCGTCGCCTCGAAGCGGGCGGTTCCCTCGTGCTCGATACCCCATTCCTCCGCCCCAAATGCCGCACCGATTCCGAGGGCGAACAGCGCCGCGAAAATCGCCATTGACCCTTTCATCGCCTACTCTCCGAACGGCTGGATGCCGTATTCGTCGTGGGTCAGGTTGACGATCCCCTGATCGTCGGCGACCTGGGTGACGATCAGGTAGCGGACCCCGTCGCGCTCGTAGAGATCGCCTTCGGCGGTCACCTTGTGGGTCTGGATGCGGACAATCCCAGGGTTGGCGACGGATGTGTCGTCGTCCTCGACCTTGAGGATCACGTAAAGATTGCCGTCGTCGTCCTGGATGCTGACCGGGATGCCGCCAAGCGCGCACCAGACGGCGCATTGGTGGTGCGCCGTGCCAAGCGCATACATGATTTCGGTGACGGTGCACCAGGTATCCACGATCTCGCCGGTGACCGTGACCCGGCGCGCGTCCGCCGCGCCCGCACCCGAAGCAGAAACCGCCATCAGGGCCGCCGCGGCGATGGCTCTTACGCCTCTCACGTCGCTACTCTCTTCGTTGGGGCGAATGCCGCTCTGCCGCCCTGCCATTCAAACCCAAACGCGTGCTCACGGCACTTCACATTCGCGTTGGCGCCTCGTCCCGGGCGCGGCCGGGAACCCATTGGGACTTTCCAGCGACCGCATTGCGGGCCATTCTGGGCGCCAGCGAAGCTTGCCGGAGGCGAGGACGGTCCATGCGATACTTGAGCAAGAATACGCGTGCCAACGCGATCCCGATCATACCCCTTGGAAATAATGCGCTGCGGTCGTGGGTGAAGCGGCAATCGAAGCCGCTTGGAAACTGGATACGCAGAACACGGTTTAAGGCCGATCCCGGCGCGATCTCGTTGGTCGCGGGCAGCGACGGCGAGCTCGCGCGGGTGCTATTCGGGACCGGACCCTCCGGCGCGCCCGCGGGCGAAGACATCTGGGAATGGGCGTCGCTTGCGGCGCGGCTTCCCGAAGGGCTTTACCGCGTCGAGGGAAGCTTGGATCCCGCGATAGCCGGACGAGTCGCGCTCGGATGGGCGCTCGGGACCTATGCGTTCTCGCGCTACCGCGACGACGCGACCCCATTCGCGCGCCTGGTGTGGCCGGCGAACGTGGACCGCGCCCACGTCGAGCGCACGGCGCGCGCGATCTTCCTTGCGCGCGATCTGATCAATACGCCGGCCTCCGACATGGGCCCGCGCGAGTTGGCGCAAGCGGCCCGGTCGCTCGCGCGCAAGTCCGGGGCCAGGTGTCGGGTGATCAAGGGCGAAGAGCTGATCCGCGAGAACTATCCCGCCATCCACGCCGTCGGCCGGGCCAGCGCCCAAGCTCCGCGCCTGATCGACATTCGGTGGGGGGGCCGCCGCGGACGTCCGAAGCTCGCCCTCGTCGGCAAAGGGGTCTGCTTCGATTCGGGCGGACTTGATCTCAAACCGGCGGCCGGCATGGCGCTGATGAAAAAAGACATGTCGGGTGCCGCCCACGCCCTCGCCTTGGCCGGGATGGTGATGGAAGCGAAGCTACCGGTAAGCTTGCGGGTGCTGGTGCCAGCGGTGGAGAACAGCTTGTCGGGCAACGCCTTCCGCCCGGGCGACGTGGTCGCGACCCGCAAAGGGACGACGGTCGAGATCGGGAACACCGACGCCGAAGGACGGGTCATCCTCGCCGACGCGCTTTGCGAGGCGGCGTCCGAGCGCCCCGATTTGATCATCGAGTTCGCGACGCTGACCGGCTCGGCCCGGGTGGCGCTCGGAACCGAGCTACCGGCGCTCTTTTGCAACGACGACGCGACCGCGGAAGCTTTTCTCGCCCACGCTGCGGCCGAGGGCGATCCGCTCTGGCGCATGCCGCTCTGGGACCCCTATCGCGACAAGGTGAAGGGCAAGGTGGCGGACCTCACCAACGCGCCCGAAGGTGGTTACGGGGGCGCGATCACGGCGGCTCTGTTTCTTCGCGAATTCGTCGATCCCCGCATCCCCTGGGCCCACATCGACTTCATGGCCTGGAACCTTACCTCGAAGCCGGGCCGTCCGGAGGGCGCCGAGGCCATGGGGTTGCGCGCCGCCTATGCGCTGATTAGGGATCGCTTCGGTAAGTGAACGCCGCCACTCGGGGATTGCCGCCGCCCCCGTGCCGCCGGTAGGATTGATCTGGAACCGAAACGATCGGTTGTCGGCGTGGGATTCGATCTCGACGACATGCAGGCGCTGGAGCTGTGGCGGCGGACGCTTCTCGCCGGCGTCCATCGGGCGACGCCTGATCTTTCCGTTCGCCAGATGGCGATTCTGCTTTGCGTCTATTTAACGGCGCCGCCCCATACGGTGCGCGGCCTGGCGGCGCGTCTCAAGATCTCCAAGCCCGCCGTCACGCGCGCCCTCGATAGCTTGAGCGGGCTCGGCGTGCTGCGGCGCAAGACCGACGAGAAAGACCGCCGCAGCGTCCTCGTGCACCGGACGGTGGCGGGCTCGGTTTACTTGAGCGAATTCGCAGACACCATTGTCGCCGCCGGTCACGAACTGGGTTCCGAGAAAAATCCGGTCTCAGACCCGGGCGTGCTCGCGTAGCCGCCAGGGGCGGAAGCGGCCGAGATAGCGCGAAACGAAGCCTTCGACCGGCGTCGCCTCGAGTCCGAGGTCGGTGAGCGTCAGCGCGCCCGCGCCGACCACGTTGTCGGTCCTGAGCAATTCGATTTGGTCGCGCGTCAAGAGAGGCACGGGCAGCTTCTCCAGAAACCAGGCGTAAAAGCGCGCAAGCCCGAACGGAATCGGATAGAGAAAGCGCCGACGCCCGGTCTCGGCCAGGACGATCTCCATGATCTCCTTGAAGCTGTACACCTCCGGGCCACCGAGTTCGAAGGCCTGGCCGCGATGGCGCGTTTCGGCGAGCGCGCACACGATCGCATCCGCGACGTCGCCGGCATATACGGGCTGCACGCGCGGGCCGCCGGCTCCGAATACGTCGATCGCGATCCCCCGCTCGTCCTCGCCGAAGCTGACGCGCGGGACAAGCGAGCAGCCGAGGACCGGCAACCCCGGCGAATATCGCGTCATCTCGGCGAACAGGTTGAAATACCGGTCTTCGGGGCCGAAGACCACGCTGGGGCGCAGGATCACCGCGTCTGGAAACGCCTCGCGCACAGCTGCCTCGCCCGCGGCCTTGGTGCGCGCGTATTCGGCGCTCGATTGCGCGTCGGCGCCGATGGCCGAAAGGTGGACGAATGCGCGTGCGCCGGCGTCGCGGGCCGCTTCGGCAACCTGGGCGGCGCCTTCGACGTGGACGCGCCGGAACGTTTGCCGGCCGCGCTCGTACAGGATGCCGACCAGGTTGACGACGGCATCGGCGTCCGCGACCGCGCGCGCGACGGATTCGGGGTCTGTGACATCGGCAGCGAGCGGAACGATTTGGGCGACGTCTCCCATGGGTTTCAGGAAGTTCGCCGCCTCCGGGTCCCTTACACAGACGCGGACGACGTCGGCCGTGGCGACAAGGCGGCGGACGAGGTGGCGCCCGATGAACCCCGAGCCGCCGAAAACCGTGACCACGTTTCGGCTCATCGCGTCCCCCTGTTCGACCCGATTGTGGATGCCGAAGCCGGTGCCACCGGGCCCGGGCCGTACGACTTCGCTCACGCGGTGATGTGCGTTGCCATACAATGTCCCCGCCGACCCCGTCAATGTTCGATCCGGGTCCGGTCGGGGACCGATCCGGGCCGCGACGGCCCGCCCCCGCCCGGCCCGGCGGTTGACATGGCGTGCGCCGGGGGCTAACGACACGTTCCGCCCGTAGCGTACGGGCGGGTTCCTTTCCGCGTTGCCCAGGTGGCGGAAGTGGTAGACGCGCAGGTTTCAGGTACCTGTGGCCGAAAGGCCGTGGAAGTTCGAGTCTTCTCCTGGGCACCACCTCTACCGGAACCCGCCGCGCGAACGGCGGGGCGCCGGCGGCGAAGAAGGGTTTCGTGAGCGCAAGCGCACCCTCGATCGAGCTTCACAGCGGCGATCTGCCCGAAGGGCTGGATTTCGGCGATTGTGTCGCCATCGACACCGAGACGCTGGGGCTGAAACCCGATCGCGACCGCCTTTGCCTGGTTCAACTTTCGGCCGGCGACGGCTCTTGCCATCTGGTGCAGTTCTCGGAAGCGGGCTACGACGCCCCGCACCTCAAGGCGCTGTTGAACAAGCCCGCCATCACCAAACTGTTCCACTACGCGCGGTTCGATCTCGCCGTTCTCAGCCGTTACCTCGGCGTCACCTGCGCGCCCGTATACTGCACCAAGATCGCGTCCAAGCTGGTGCGCACGTACACCGATCGCCACGGTCTCAAGGATCTGTGCCGAGAGCTTCTCAGGATCGATCTGTCCAAGGACCAACAGTCTTCGGACTGGGGCGCGGCGAAATTGAGCCGTGAACAGATCCGTTACGCCGCTTCCGACGTGCTCCATCTTCACGAGTTGAAAAGGAAGCTGGACGAGATGCTCGTGCGCGAGGGCCGCGCCGATCTCGCGAGCGCGTGCTTTCAGTTCCTCGCGACCCGCGTGCGGCTCGACCTCGAAGGCTGGGCCAACGAGGACGTCTTCGCGCATTGATAAACACCCGCGATTCCCGAAAAGATCCTGATTCTATTGACCCTTTGGGGGCGCAGGCGCATACTCGTCGGGCTCGAATCGAAGGTGCCCCGGCCGATTGCGTGCCGAAGGGGCCGAGGCGGGACCGGCTGGTCCTCGCCAAGCTGCGCGTTTGCCCCATCAAGAAGCCTTGGGCACGACGACGACGGAGCATATGACGACTCTCAAGGCCATGCCCTCCGGAGATTCCGCGGCCCCCGAGCCCGAGGACGGTTCGGACATCGGTTTCGCGCGCCGCGTCCTTACCCTCGAGGGCCACGGACTCGTGGCACTGGCCGCCAGTCTCGGAACCGAGTTCGTCGAGGCCCTCGACGTGCTCGGCCAAGTCAGCGGGCGCGTCGTCGTCACGGGGATCGGCAAGAGCGGCCACGTCGGCCGCAAGATTGCGGCCACACTGGCTTCGATGGGAACACCGGCGATGTTCGTCCATCCCGCCGAGGCGAGCCACGGCGATCTCGGCATGATCACGCCCGGCGATGCGATTCTGGCGTTGTCGAACTCGGGCGAGACGAGCGAGCTGGCCCATGTGGTGGTGTACGCCAAGCGGTTCGAAATCCCGTTGATAGCGGTCACGAAGGGGGCCGATAGCGCCCTTGCGAAAGCGGCGACGGTGACCCTCGTCGTTCCCGACAGCGACGAAGCCTGCCCCATGAGGTTGGCGCCGACCACGTCGACGACGGTCATGATGGCGCTGGGTGACGCGATCGCGGTGACATTGTTCGAGCGCAAGGGATTCACCGCCGACGACTTTCAGACCTTTCATCCCGGCGGCGAGCTCGGCCGTCGGCTGGTCCCGGTCGCCGATATCATGCACGCGGGATCGGAGGTTCCGCTCATCGACGGTGACGCGCCGATGGCCAAGGCCCTGGTGACGATGACCGCCAAACGGTTCGGCTGCGTCGGCATTGTCGCCGCCGACGGGCGGATGCGCGGTATCATCACGGACGGTGATTTGCGCCGTCACATGGGTCCCGATCTGTTGAACGCCCGCGCCGCCGACGTGATGACCCCGGACCCGCAAACCATCCGCCCCGGCGCCCTCGCCAGCGAAGCGCTCGGCGTCATGAACGCCCGCACGATCACCAACCTGTTCGTCCTTGACGACGAGCAGGTCCCCGTCGGGATTGTCCATATCCACGATTGCCTGCGGGCCGGGCAGGATCGCCTGTCATGAGTACGGGGTGGACACCGCGAACTATGACGGCGGAAGAAAATCCTCCCCGCGCGCCGAGCGGCAGCCGGCTGCGAAGGCGCATCGGTTCGGCGCGCCGGCGCAGCTATACGCCCGGCTACAGCCGTTTCGTCTCCATGATGAAACTCTTGCTGCCGATGGCAGCGGTCGCCCTGATCACGCTGGTGGTGGCGTGGCCGCACTTCAAGATCACCGACGAGCGGTTCCGCATCGGGTTTACCGCCCTCAAGGCGCGCGAGGCCGAGAACCCGAGCATGATGAACGCGCGCTACCTCGGGATCGACGACCTGGACCGGGCGTACTCGATTTCCGCCGACATGGCCAAGAGCCGGGTGGGCAAGGCCGACGTCATCGAACTCGAGATGCCGAAGGCGGACATCACGTTACAGGATGGAACGTGGCTCGTGCTCACCGCCGAGACCGGGGTCTACACCCGCGATTCAAAGACCCTGGAGCTGACCGGCGCGGTCAACCTGTTCCACGATTCCGGTTACGAAATCCGCACGAGTCGCGCCGACATCGATCTCTCGCGGAGCGCCGCAGTGGGCGACCAAGCCGTCGAGGGCCACGGACCTTTCGGCGAGCTGAAGGCGGAAGGATTTCACCTCGTCGACAGAGGGAAGGTCATCACGTTTACCGGCAAGGCGAAACTGGTCTTTTTTCCCGGTATCGGAAAGCCGAACTCTTGACGCGCGCCCGACCACACCCGCTAGGCGCCCTTGGGTTGTCTCGCGCCTGGGCGCGATTCGCGGTGTGTTGCGCGTTCTGCATTTGCACGCCGGTGCTCGCGCAGGGCCTCGGATTCGGGGGCGGCGATACGGACGCGCCGATCGAGGTCGACGCGACTGACGGGATCGAGTGGCTACAGGACCAGCAGGTCTTCACCGCCCGGGGTGATGCCGTCGCCGTGCGTGGCGACGTCGCGGTGCACGCGGACCTCCTTCGCGCGTACTATCGCACGAAGGCGGGCGGCGGAACCGAGGTGTGGCGCCTGGACGCCGAAGGAAACGTACGCATCATCGCGCCCGAGGAGACGGCGTTCGCCGATTCCGGCGTCTATGACGTGGAAAACGGCGTATTGGTGTTGAGCGGGACCAAGGTGCGGTTGCTGACCGACGAGGACGAGATCGTCGCGGATAATCAGCTCGAATACTGGGAGAAGAAGCGGATGGCGGTGGCGCGCGGCAACGCCTACGCGATCAGGGGTGAGCGGCGACTGCGGGCCGACGTTCTCACCGCGCATTTTCGCCCCTTTGAAGGGAGGATGCGCGTCTATAAGGTGGAGGCGTTCGACAACGTTTACGTGGTGCTCGAGGACGACACCGTCACCGCCGACCGCGCCATCTACAACGTCGATAGCGGAATCGCGACGTTGACCGGATCAGTCAAGATTACGCACGGCGAAAACCAGCTCAATGGGTGTGTCGCCGAGGTCGACCTCGGATCGGGGGCGAGCACGCTCAAGGGATGCGATGGCGCCGGAAAGGACCAGAGCCGCGTGCGCGGCCTGATCGTTCCCGGCCAGGTAAGGAAAAAGTAAGCTCCTCGACCCTAAGATTGGGGCATCGAAATGGTGGAACGGCAATCACGCGCAAGCCGAAACGACGCCCCCGGCGACGGCGCAGGTCCGAAACTGATCGCTAGCAACCAGGGCCTTGTCGCCAGCAACCTGGGCAAGCGCTTCAAGAAGCGCCCGGTCGTCCGCGGCGTCACGCTCGCCATCCAACGAGGCGAGATCGTCGGCCTTCTCGGCCCCAACGGCGCGGGCAAGACGACGTGCTTCTACGTCATCACCGGGTTGTTGGCGCCCGACTACGGCAGCGTCATCCTCGACGGCCACGACATCACCGATCTCCCCATGTACCGCCGCGCCCGGCTAGGAATCGGCTACCTGCCGCAAGAGGCCTCGATATTTCGCGGGCTCACCGTCGAAAACAACATCCGCAGCGTCCTCGAGGTCACCGAGGAGCCGCGTGAGCAACGCGAAGGCATCCTCGAGGCCCTTTTGGCGGAGTTCTCGATCACCCATTTGCGGCGCACCCCGGCGCTGTCGCTTTCTGGCGGCGAGCGCCGGCGCGTCGAGATCGCCCGGTCCCTGGCGTCGGGACCCCACTTCGTGCTCCTCGACGAGCCCTTCGCCGGCATCGATCCCATCGCCGTCGGCGGTTTGCGCGAACTGGTAATGCACCTCAAGGACCGCGGCATCGGCGTGCTGATCACCGACCACAACGTCCGCGAGACCCTCGACATCATCGATCGCGCCTACATCATCCATGACGGAATGGTGCTCATGGAAGGGCCGCCGGCGGACATCGTCGGCAACGAGGACGTCCGGCGCGTATACCTGGGCGACCATTTCCGGCTCTAGGGTCAGGACCCATTAATTTTCTGTTCAGCATTTTTGCCGATGATGATGATCCTGTTCAAGGAGGACATCA
>JASLLV010000094.1 GCA_030746935.1 Rhodospirillales bacterium
ACCATTTCGTTCCACTGCGCGATCCATCCGACCGTGCGGGCGACGGCAAACAACACCGTGAACATCGAAACCGGTATGCCCATGGCGCGGAAGATGATGCCCGAATAGAAATCGACGTTGGGGTAGAGCTTGCGTTCGATGAAATAAGAATCTTCGAGGGCGATTCGCTCGAGCTTCATGGCAAGATCGAGCAGTTCGTCCTTGACCCCGAGTTCGCTCAGAACCTCGTGACAGGTCTCCTGCATGACCTTGGCGCGGGGATCGTAGTTCTTGTAGACTCGGTGCCCGAATCCCATGAGCCGGAACGGATCGTCCGGATTCTTTGCTTTTTCGATGAACTCCGGGATTCGCTTGGTGCTTCCGACCTCCTCGAGCATGTTGATGACGGCCTCGTTGGCACCGCCGTGGGCGGGCCCCCAAAGCGACGCGATGCCCGCGGCGATGCACGCAAACGGGTTGGCGCCGCTGGATCCGGCCAGCCGGACCGTCGATGTCGACGCGTTCTGTTCATGGTCGGCGTGGAGGATGAGAATCCGGTCCATGGCGCGCGCCACAACGGGGTTGACCTCGTAGGGTTCGCACGGAGTCGCGAACAGCATGTGCAAGAAGTTCTCAGCAAAATTGAGGTCGTTGCGCGGGTAGACCGACGGCTGTCCAAGGGAGAACTTGTAGGCCATCGCGGCGATCGTGGGCATCTTTGCGATGAGCCGATAGGACGCGATCATCCGGTGGCGCGGGTTCGAGATATCGGTGCTGTCGTGATAGAACGCCGACAACGCCCCGACGACGCCGCACATAACCGCCATGGGGTGTGAATCGCGCCGGAAACCGCGGAAGAAGAAGTGGATCTGCTCTTGCAGCATGGTGTGGTGGGTGATGTCGTAATCGAACTTGGTCATCTGCTCTTGATTCGGCAACTCCCCGTAGATCAGCAAGTAGCACACCTCGAGAAAATTGGATTTTTCCGCCAAATCGGCGATCGCGTGACCGCGGTAAAGCAGAATGCCTTCTTCGCCATCGATGTAGGTGATCTTCGATTCGCAGCTGCCGGTCGATGTGTAGCCGGGATCGTAGGTAAAGTACCCGGTGTCAGAATACAGCTTGCGTACGTCGATCACGCTGGGGCCGATGGATCCGTCGAGGATCGGGAGCTCGAAGCTGCGACCGGTCGTGTTGTCGACCAAGGTGACCGAATCCGCCGCAGCGGAGGCTGCAACCGCTGTCTTCCTGCTCATCGCGATACCTCCTGATGTTTGCGCCACCGGGGCCGTCGTTTTCGTCCCCAGCGGCCATTCAATCACTTGGCCGGCGATTTACCGGCCGCGGCCGGATATTCAACCGCTCCGTTCTTCGGTTTCGAGAGCGTCCGCCAGCCGGCCCAACGATTCCTCCCGTCCCAACACGTCCATCATCTCGAAAATCGGCGGCGAGGTCGTCGCGCCCGTCAAGGCCGCACGCAATGGCTGCGCGATAAGCCCCAACTTCACGCCTTCCTCGTCCGCGATTTGTCGCGTCAACTCCTCGAGTTGCCGAGCGTTCCAGTCCGGGGCTTCGCTCAACCGTCGAACCAGCGTGCTCAGCCGTTCGCGCGCATTTCCGTCAAGGACGCGGGCCGCATCGCCGTCGAGCGTCACCGGCCGTGTCTGCGCGAGAAACACGGCGTTTTCGGCCAGTTCCACAACGGTTTTTGCCCGCGCCTTCAATGCGGGCATGCCTTTAAGTACCCGAAGAACGGCGTCATCCGCAAGGATTCCATCGAGAAGGGCGCCGAGCCGCGGGATCACGAGATCCACCAGTTCCCGATCGTTGCATGCGCGCATGTAGTGCGCATTGATGCTGATCAACCGGGCCATGTCGAAGCGCGCCGGTGACCGCCCGATACCGCCGAATCCGAACCACGCGATCGCCTGGTCGCTGTCGATGATCTCATCGTCGCCATGGCTCCAACCCAATCGCAGCAAGTAGTTGCGCATGGCTGCGGGCAGGAAGCCGGACTCGCGGTAGCTCGCGAGGCCCAACGCGCCGTGGCGCTTGGAAAGTTTGGTTCCGTCGGGTCCGTGGATGAGGGGAATGTGCGCAAACTCGGGCGGATCCCAATCGAGTGCGCGATAGAGCTGGGCCTGCCGAAACGTGTTGGTCAAGTGGTCGTCGCCGCGGATGACGTGGCTCACCCCCGAATCATGATCGTCGACGACGACCGCCAGCATGTATGTGGGGGTCCCGTCGCCCCGAAGCAGGACCATGTCGTCGAGTTCGTTGTTGACGACCTTTACCTCGCCTTGCACGTGGTCTGCGACCACCGTTTGCCCGTCTCGCGGCATCTTGAGGCGTATGACGGGATCGATCCCGGGCGGGGCTTCGGCGGGATCGCGGTCGCGCCATCGTCCGTCGTAGCGCGTGGACCGGCCATCGCGTCGCGCGGTCTCTCGCATCTCGGCAAGTTCTTCGGGCGTCGCGTAACAGTGATACGCGCGGCCCTCGGCGAGAAGGGTTTGCGCTACCTCGGCATGGCGGCCGGCACGCGCGAACTGCGAGACGGGTTCGCCGTCCCAATCCAACCCAAGCCAGCGGAGCCCGTCGACAATGGCCCCGACGGCCTCGTCCGACGAGCGGGCGCGATCGGTATCCTCGATGCGAAGGACAAACTGGCCGCCCGCGTGGTGGCGCGCGAACAGCCAGTTGAATAGCGCGGTACGCGCCCCTCCGATATGAAGAATACCGGTGGGCGAGGGCGCAAACCGGGTGACGACCGCCATGATTCGTTCTGATACAGTGAATTCCGGCGATTCGAGCCGCTCGGGCTCGTTGGCGCCCGTCATGTAACATAATCTCCGGGGCCGTGCAGCAACAGCATTCGCCTCGAACGTGGTCGGAAGGGCGCCTGGTCTCGCGCCTTGCGGCACGCGCGGCACGGGCGCTTCGGGCATCGGCGAAGGTCGTCGCCTCGAGCTTCGCCGCGGAAAGCGAGCGTTGGGCGCTCTGGCTTTCGGTCTTCCTCGGTGCGGGCGTCGCCATCTATTTCGCGTTGCCCTCGGAACCTCCGCCTTGGCTCGGCGCCGCCGGGCTGGTCGTGGTGGCTGCCGGGGCCGTCGTCTTTCGGCGCGCTGCGCACGTTGCAATCGTCACCGGCGCGCTCGGCGCGCTCATTCTCGGGTTTGTGGTCGTCCAATGGCGAACGGCGCGCGTCGCCGAACCGATCCTCGCCGAACGCCTTGGGCCGGTCGAGGTCGTTGGCCGCGTCACGGCGGTCGAATCGCTGGGCGACGCCGCCCGCGTCATCCTCGACGAGCTTGAGATCGCACAGCTCGAGGACGGAGAAACCCCGAAGACAGTCCGTATCAGGCTGGGTGGACGCCAACCGCCCCTGGCCGCGGGGATGCGGATACGGGTCCTTGCGGTACTCTCGCCGCCGTCCGCGCCGGCGGCGCCGGGCGCGTTCGACTTTCAAAGACGGTCCTTCTTCAATGGGCTGGGCGCCTACGGGTTCTCCATGGGATCGGCGCGCCTCGAGGACGCGGTGTCGAGCGATGGACTGCGCCTCAAGCTCGCCCGGCTACGGCAAACAGTATCGAGTCGCGTGAGCGCTGCCCTCGACGGCCCCCAGGGCGCCATCGCCGCGGCGTTGATGACCGGAATGCGGGGCGCCATCCCGGCTCCCCTCATGGCCGCGATTCGAGGTTCCGGGATCGCCCATCTGCTCGCCATTTCAGGGCTTCATATCGGCCTCGTGGCCGGAATCCTCTTCTTCGGCATACGTGCCGGCCTCGCCCTGATTCCGCGCTTGGCGCTTCGTCAGCCGATCAAGAAGTGGGCGGCCGGTGCCGCCATCGCGGGTGCGTTCGCCTACACCGTTTGTGCCGGCGCCACGGTTCCAACGCAGCGCGCCTTCCTCATGATCGGCCTCGTCCTCGTGGGCGTGCTCCTCGATCGGCGCGGTCTCACGATGCGCCTCGTCGCCTGGGCGTCAGCCGTAATACTCATCTTCCGGCCGGAAAGCCTGCTCGGGGCAAGCTTCCAGCTTTCGTTCGTGGCTGTCGTCGCACTGATCGCCGTCTACGAGGCGATCCGGGCGCGGCGCACGTTCATGGACCGCGGCACGTCGTCGTGGGGGCGCCGCGCGATGCTGTATTTGGGCGGCGTCGCGTTGACCACAATCGTTGCCGGTGCGGCGACCGCGCCTTTTGCGCTCTTTCACTTCAATCGGCTTGCGGCATACGGCTTGGCCGCGAACCTCGTCGCCGTTCCGATCACCGCACTGTGGGTGATGCCGTGGGCGGTGGCCGCGTACGCCCTGATGCCGTTCGGGCTCGAGGCGGCGGCGCTGGCGCCCATGGGTTGGGGGATCACGATCATAATCGACGTCGCCGAAACGGTGGCAGGCTGGCCGGGCGCGGTCGCCCTGCTTCCCGCCATGCCGACCTGGGGACTGGGCGTTATTGCGTTCGGCGGCCTTTGGCTGTGCTTGTGGTGGACCCGCTGGCGCTTGCTGGGCGCGCCCGTCATCGCATTGGGCCTGGCCTCGGTGATGCTCGCGCGGCCGCCGGACGTTCTGGTCGATGCCGACGGCAACCTCATGGCGGTCCGCTCGGCGGACGGGCGCCTTACCGTTTCGTCGACGCGCTCGGCCCGATTCGTGCGCGACGTCTGGACGCGGAGATCGGGTCAAGAGGAACTGGCGCTCGCGTGGCCGGCGCCGGGAACCAGCGCCGACGGTCGGCTGCGTTGCGATTCACTCGGCTGCGTTTACCGCTCCCACGCGCGGACGGTGGCGTTGGTCCGCCGGGCGCAAGCGTTGATCGAGGACTGCTGGGTCGCCGACGTGGTCGTGAGCGTAGTGCCTGTGCGCGCGGCCTGCCCCTCGGCGCGGGTCGTGGTCGACCGGTTCGATCTGTGGCGCTACGGCGCGCATGCGATCTGGCTGGGCGAAGGCGACGCCTCGAACATTCGCGTCGAAAGCGTCAACCGGGGCCGCGGCGACCGGCCGTGGGTCCTTCGGCCGCGTTAGCGTCCGTCGGGCGGGCCGGTCAGTAGCGGCGCATAAGACCGACCAGGCAACCTTGAACCTTGACCCGGTCGGGTCCGAAGATCCTCGTTTCGTAGGCCTTGCTTGCGGGCTCGAGGGCGATCGAATGACCCTTGCGGCGGAGCCGTTTCAACGTCACCTCGTTTTCGTCGACGAGGGCAACCACGATGCTTCCGTTCTCGGCCGTATCGGCACGCCGGATGACCACGGTGTCGCCGTCATGGATACCGGCGTCGATCATGGAATCGCCCTCCACCTCGAGGGCGTAATGTTCACCGGCGCCCAACAGGCCCGTTGGCACGTCCACGGTGTTCGATTCGTCGCGCAGCGCTTCGATGGGCGTGCCCGCCGCGATCCGGCCCAACAGGGGCACTTCGGCCACCGCCTCGCGTCCCGAATCGGTCCGCTGGGGCCGGCGCCCGAATCCGCCCTGAACCACGTTCGAGGCCGCATCCGTCGCGGCGTGCTGACGCGGGCGCCTTTCGGCATTGTCGGGAAGCCGCAGGACCTCTAGCGCCCGGGCCCGATGGGGCAGGCGGCGGACGAACCCGCGTTCCTCCAATCCCGTGATCAATCGGTGGATGCCCGATTTGGAACGCAAGCCGAGCGCATCTTTCATTTCGTCGAACGACGGCGAAATCCCGGTTTCGTTGAGATGTGCGTCGATATAGACGAGAAGCTCGTATTGCTTGCGCGTCAACATCTGAACCTTCTCCTAGCATTGCCGGGCCCCCGCATCCCACGCCGGCGCCGGAAGGCCCGTTCAATTCATGCTGTTGCGGTGAGCGAAGCCTGCCCCTACCAGATATAGAACAAAATAAAAACGTAATCACATGTTCTAGTTTGGTTCTTCCGAAGGGTCAAGGGGAAAACGACCGATCGCGGCGAGTGCCGGGGGCCGTACGCGCGAACCCGCACCATCGCCAAGCTCAGAAAGGAATCGCGCCATCGCCTAAGGGAATGATGGACACCCAAGTGCCAACCGCGGCGGGTTTGGCGAATGGGGCACGGACCACGAGACACCCGGCGGCCGCAAAGAGGGCCAGCATGGAGCTGTCTTGCGTCTCGAAAGGTGTGGCGACGAGGGTGCCGTCCTCGTCGCGGCGCAAGGCTGCGCGAAGGTAGTCCTGGCGCTGGTCGTTGGCGCCGAGATCGCGGCCCAACCGCGCCCAGCCGGCGGACGCGGGCGCAGGCGACATGCCGAGCATGGCGCGAATCGCGGGCGCGAGAAAAATGATCGCGGTAACGCCCACTGAGACCGGATTGCCGGGAAGGCCGAGCACTGGCATCGGTCCCAGGCGGCCGAAGACGAGCGGTTTCCCGGGGCGCATGGCGATCCGGAAGAAATCGAGCTCTAGACCTTTCGCCCCCAGCGCGTCGCGGACAAGATCGTGATCGCCGACCGAAGCGCCTCCGATGGTCACCAGCATGTCGGCGCCGCGGGCCGCAGAAAGCCCATTTGCCAGCGATTGCGCGTCGTCGCCTGCAATTCCGAGGTCGAGCGCGTCGGCGCCAAGACTCGTCACGAATGCGCCGAGCGCGAGGCTGTTCGAACTCAGGATCTGGTCGGGACCGACGGGCTCGCCGGGCATGATCAATTCGTCGCCCGTGGCCAGAATGGCGATCCGCGGCCGACGGCGGACGCTGATCCACGGCACGTTCATGGCGGCCGCCAGACCCACGGCGCGCGCGTCGAGCATTGTGCCGGCGCGAAGCAGCCCATCCCCCTCGTTGAAATCGAGCCCCCGGGGGCGAACGTAGGTTCCAGGGGGCACGCTTTCCGTAGTGGTGACGGTCGAGCCGTCCGTTTCGGCATGCTCTTGGATCACGATCGCGTCGGCGCCCGCCGGCAGCGGCGCGCCGGTGAAGATGCGGACCGTCTCGCCTGCGCCGAGGGTGCCTTCGAATCCCTTGCCGGCCGCCGATTCGCCAATTCGGCGGAGCCGCACCGGCGCTGCGGCCACGTCGGCGGCCCGAACCGCGTACCCGTCCATCGCGGAAACGTCGGCCGGCGGCTGGGTACGGTGCGACGCGACGTCGTCCGCCAGGACTCGTGCATGCGCATCGCTCAGCGACACCAGCTCGGGGGGCATCACCGGCAAGCCCGAAAGCACCCGTTTGAGGGCGTCCTCGACCGAGATCAACGGATCCTCACGACGCCTCGAAGGTTCCCGATTTGCCGCCTGCCTTTTGCACCAGGCGGATATCACCGATTCTCGCGCCGCGGTCCACGGCCTTGACCATGTCGTAGACGGTAAGCGCCGCGACCGAAACGGCGGTCAGGGCCTCCATCTCGACGCCGGTTCGCCCGCGCGTCCGGCAGCGCGCCGTGATCTCGACCGTGCCGCGTTCGGGATCGCATTCGAGATCGACCGCCGCCGAATCGAGCTCCAGCGAGTGGCATAGCGGAATCAGGTCCGCGGTTCGCTTCGCGGCCATGATGCCGGCGAGCCGGGCAACGCCGAGCACGTCGCCCTTCTTCGCTTTGCCACCGGCGATCAGCCGAACCGTCTCGGGCCTGAGGAAAACGGTTCCCTTGGCACTCGCCGTGCGTGCGCTCGCACGCTTGTTCGAGACGTCGACCATCCGCGCACGCCCTTCGCGGTCGATGTGGGTAAGGTTCGCCACCGCGTCAGACCCGTTCGCCTTGGGTGATGGATGCCGAGACGAGCGCGCGGGTCGCCGCTTCCACGTCCTTGCTTCGCATCAGGATCTCGCCCACGAGGAAGCACCGGATACCGGCGTCGGCCAGGCGCGCGATATCGTCCGCGCTCGCGATTCCGCTTTCGGCCACGACGAGGCGGTCGGAAGGAACCCTCGGCGCGAGCCGCTCGGCGACCGAGAGGTCGACCGCGAACGTCCTCAAATCACGATTATTGATGCCGATCAGTCGCGCATCCAGGCGAAGCGCACGCTCGAGCTCGTCGTCGTCGTGAACTTCGACGAGGACGTCCATCCCGAGTTCGCGGGCGGTCTCGGAAAGCGCCTGCGCCTCGTCGTCATCGAGTATCGCCATGATCAGCAGCACGCAATCCGCCCCCAATGCGCGCGATTCGGCAATTTGATAGGGATCGACCATGAAGTCCTTACGCAGCACCGGAAGGCGCACCGCATCCCGCGCCGCGACCAGGTGCGCGTCCGCACCCTGGAAGTAGGGACCGTCCGTGAGAACGGAGAGGCAGGCCGCGCCGCCGCGGTCGTACGCGTGCGCCAGGCTTGCGGGATCGAAGGCTTCGCGTATCAGCCCCTTCGACGGGGACGCCTTCTTGATCTCGGCGATCAAGCCGATGCCCGAGCGCTGGGCCTTCGCCAATCGGTCGGCGAATCCACGGGGCGGGGGCGTCTGGCGGGCGGCAGAGAGGATCTCGTCGAACGCGCGTTCGTTGCGGCGGCGGGCGACGTCGGCGCGCTTGTCGTCACAGATGCGGGCGAGTGTGTCGCTCAACGCCCAGCCCCACCGTCAAGACGGTTCCGAGGTCGTGATCGCGACCAGTTGTTCGAGTGTCGCCGCGGCCCGGCCCTCGTCGACGGCGGCCGCGGCACGCCCGACGCCGTCCTTTAGCTCGTCCACCTTTCCCGCAACGATCAGCGCGCCGGCGGCGTTGTAGAGGACCACGTCGCGGTAGGCGCCGGCCTCACCTCCAAGGAGGGCGCTCAGCGCCGCCGCATTGGTTTCGGCATCGCCACCCTTCAAGTCCTCGGGCCGGGCTTCGGCGAGGCCGGCGTCGGCCGGCGATACCTCGAACGTCCGCACGTCGCCATCTTTCAACTCGGCGACATAGGACGCACCGGTCGTCGTCATCTCGTCGAGGCCGTCCGATCCGTGGACGACCCAGGCGCGCTCGGCCCCCAGGTTTCCCAGCACCCGCGCCATGGGCTCGATCCACTCGCGCGCGAACGCGCCCGTGAACTGGCGCTTGACGCCGGCGGGGTTGGAAAGCGGGCCCAGTATATTGAAGATGGTCCGGGTCCCCAGTTCCGCCCGGGGGCCGGCCACGTGCCGCATGGCGCTGTGATGGCGGGGCGCCATCATGAATCCGATGCCCGCTTCGCGGATCGCGCGCTCGACGAGGGCGACGTCGGCATCGATGTTGACCCCGAGCGCGGCGAGGACGTCGGCGGCGCCGGACTGCGACGACAGCGCCCGGTTGCCGTGCTTGGCGACCGGGACGCCGCACGACGCAACGACGATCGCGGCCGCCGTCGAGATATTGTAGGTGCCCGACGCGTCGCCGCCGGTTCCGACCACGTCGATGGCGTCTGCCGGCGCCGAGACCGCCACGGCCTTGGCGCGCATGATGCTGACGGCGCCGGTGATCTCGTCGACGGTTTCGCCGCGGACCCGAAGCGCCATCAGGAACGCACCGATCTGGGCCTGGGTGGCCGAGCCCGACATGATGATGTCGAACGCGGCCTCGGCCTCGTCCGCGTCCAGCGACCGCCCTTCGCAAAGCTTGGCGAGGAAAGCTTTCAGGCCGGTTTCGGTCGTCATGCGGCGACCCGCCCCGTGGTGGCGAGGCCGAGGAAGTTGCGCAGCAGCGCGTGCCCGTGCTCCGACGCGATGCTCTCGGGATGGAACTGAACGCCGAAGATCGGCCATTCGCGGTGCTCGAACCCCTGGATGACGCCGTCGTCGCTTTCGGCCGTGATCCGAAGGGTGTCGGGGAAGTCTTCCCGGGCGAGGGTGAGGGAATGGTAGCGCGTCGCCGTGAACGGGCTCGGAAGCCCCGCAAACACGCCTTGTCCGCGATGGTTGATCTGGCTCAGCTTTCCGTGCATGGGCCGTGGCGCGCGCACCACGCGTCCGCCGAACGCCTGGCCGATGCACTGGTGACCGAGGCAAACACCGAGCATCGGCAAAGTGCCGGTCGCGCGCTTCACCAAATCCACGCAGATACCGGCCCGATCGGGATCGCACGGCCCCGGCGAGATGACGATTCCTTGGGACCCGAGGGCCAGGGCACCATCGGGGCTGAACGCGTCGTTGCGCCACACCTCCACATCCGCGCCCAACTCGCCAAGGTAATGGAGCAGGTTGTAGGTGAAGCTGTCGTAATTATCGATTAGTAAAAACATTTCAAAAGGTTCAGGCGCATTTTTTAAGTGTCGCTTGAATGGCAGTCACGCCTTCCCGTGGCGCGCCCGCGAACATTGCAGGCGCCCGGGCGAACCGTCAAGCCCGCGCGCGGAGTGGTGGTGTCTCAGTTTTGAATTTGGCGTGCTGAAAGCACGAAGCGGACTGGTATGTCGGCTAATCGCCCCGAAGCGGTCATCGTTCTGGTGCGGCTATCGAGTCCGAGATTAGGCTCAGGACTCATTGATTGAGATAGAAGATGACGAAAGCGGCGATGCATATGGCTGAGAAGAAAGTGTGGG
>JASLLV010000095.1 GCA_030746935.1 Rhodospirillales bacterium
TGATCGCTCATGTGATGTCCTCCTTGAACAGGATCATCATCATCGGCAAAAATGCTGAACAGAAAATTAATGGGTCCCGACCCTAGTTCGGCCCGCCACGCGGCGTCGCGCCATTCGTCCACAGGATTCGAAGGCGCCCCCCCCGATTCCGTCCTTGCGTTCGCATTGGCCTTTTGGCAGGCTACAATTTGTGTGTTGTCGGATTCAGACCACAATATGTAGGGATTAATTTATCCCGTCATTCCTCGCAAAACATCCCGCGCACCCGCGGGTCCGGTCCGCCGGTTACCGGAGTGAAGCGGTATGAGACTGTCCACGGAGCGAGGCGACGTGATCGCCGTGAACCCGATCGACGTGGTCGAAACCGTCGTTCAGGCGAAGGACTGGATCTTCGATCGGCGCACCGACGACGAGATGGTTGCGCAGGCGCCGGGGTGCTGGTGCGATTTCAGCCTTCATTTCGCGTGGAATGATTCGGTCGCAGCCCTTCATTTCAGTTGCGTTTTCGACGTGCGCGTGCCATCCGCCAAGCGCTCTCCGGTCCACGAACTGCTCGCCCTGATCAACGAAAAGACCTGGTTCGGCCACTTCGGCCTGTGGGAGGCCGACGGTCTTCCCCTGTTCCGCTATGCGTTACCGCTTCGCGGCGTTGCCGGGCCCAGCCTGGGCCAGATGGAGGACCTGCTGGACTGCGCGGTCATCGAATGCGATCGCTTCTATCCCGCCTTCCAATACGTGATCTGGGGGGGCAAGACCGCGGCCGAAGCCGCACAGGTCGCCTTGCTCGAGCCCGTCGGCGAGGCCTGAGGGCGGGTAATGGCCGCCATCCTTCTCGTCGGCTGCGGTAAGATGGGGAGCGCGCTCGTGGAAGGCTGGCTGGAAGCCGGTTTCCGCGCGGACGAGGTAGGCGTGGTCGAGCCCGAGGCGAACGCCGCGGCTGAAGCGCGCCAGCGCTTCGGCGTCGAGGTAGTGGGGGAGCCCGGGCAAATTCCGGCCCCGTTCGATCCGCAAGCGGTGGTCTTTGCGGTCAAGCCGCAGGGGATGGACGCGATCGTCGGCGAATACGCATCTTTCGCGGACGCCGGTGCCGCCGTCCTTTCGATCGCCGCGGGGAAAAGCATCACCTACTTCCAGCGCCACCTAGGAGACGCGGCCGCCATTGTCCGCAGCATGCCGAACACGCCGGCCGCCGTTCGGCGCGGTATCACGGTGGCGACCGCCAGCGCCTTCGTCTCGAAGCCTCAGCGCAAGCTCTGCGATACTCTGCTCGAGGCCGTGGGCGAGGTGGTCTGGGTCGAGGACGAATCCCTCCTCGACGCGGTCACGGCGACGTCCGGCAGCGGCCCGGCCTACGTCTTTTTGTTGGTCGAATGCCTCGCCCAGGCGGGCGCCGCAGCGGGTTTGCCCGAGGACTTGGCCGAACGCCTGGCGCGGGCGACGGTCACCGGCTCGGGCGCGCTGCTCGACGCATCGCCGGATCCGCCGGAAATCTTGCGCCGAAACGTCACCAGCCCCGCCGGAACCACGGCCGAGGCATTGACGGTGCTGATGGCCGACGGCGGCATGGCGGCGCTGATGGAGCGCGCCGTCGCCGCGGCCGCGCGGCGTTCGCGCGAACTCGCGGATTAGAGCACTATCCGACCAGATTGATCCAATCTGGTCGGATAGTGCTCTCAGCGGCGGGCGAACCCCCTCCGGCGATAATATCGTCCACTTCTGTGGAACTGCACTGGCCCCGACGCCGGCACGGCCACCCGCGGCATCGTGGGATTAGGGCGGCCGGGAAGGGAGCTGGTTTCGCTTAGACGCGGATTGCTCTACGGATTGCGACCCGCGAGCGCCGGGCTGAGCACTTCTCGCAGCTTGGCGAGCGCCGCCGCCTCCAGTTGGCGGACGCGGTCCTTGCTGAGCCCGATCTCGACGCCGATGGCGTCGAACGTCTGGCGGACGTCTTCGAAGTAGCGCTTGCGGATGATGAACTGTTCTCGCGGCGGCAACAGGGCGAACGCCTTGGCGATCGTTTCGCGCACGAGGCGCCATTCGCCCTTCTCCGCCAGCGCCTCCTCGGGCGTCGGTGTGTCGCTCGCCATGCACTCACCGAGCGGGGGGCGCACGCGGCCGTCATCATCGTCGGCGATCGGGCGGTCCAGGGATTCATCGGCGCCCGAGATGCGTCGCGCCAGCGCCAGAACCTCCGACGCAGTGGTTCCGAAGCTCGCCGCCAGCCGCGCGACGATCTCGTCGCTCAAACCCTCGGCCCCGTTCACCAGCTCGGCCGTCATCCTTCTCAGCCGCAGGACGAGCGCTTTTTGCGTAGTCGTGGTCCCGACGCGCACGATCGACCACGAGCGGACGACGTGGTCCTGGATCGCGGCCCGGATCCACCACATGGCGTAGGTCGAAAGGCGGACCCCGCGGTCGGGGTTGAAACGGCGGACCGCTTGGATCAGGCCCACGGTCCCTTCCTGCACCAGATCGCTCATGGGCAGGCCCGAGTTGCGGTAGTGGCGCGCGATCCTGATCACGAAGCGTAGGTGGCTGGAAACCAGGCGACGCGCCGCGTCGGTATCGCCGGCGCCGCTTTCCCGGGCCAGACGCTGCTCTTCCTCGCGGTCCAGCATCGGCTGGCGCGCAGCGATCCGGGCCAGGTTCGGACCGACATTCGCGTCGATCGCCGCCCGTCCTCGAAATGTGCTCGGCTGCGCCGGTTTAAGCCTTCGGTTCCACATGATGCACCCGTTTCATTATACTCGAAATCAGCGTTTCACGACCGCAGAAATGGCGGCGGCGGATACGGAGGGATCCATGGCACGCGGACCGAGAGCCACGGGCGGACGAAGCAGTGGGCGGCGCGGACGCAAACCGCGCACGCCGGGCGCGGGCGGGGACGCCGCCGGGCGCATCATCGATGCCGCGCTTGCGGTGGCGGCGGAGAACGGCTGGATCGCGACATCGTTTGCCGAAATCGCCACCCGGGCCGGGGTTTCGCTCGCCGATCTGTATGCGGCCTTTCCCTCCAAGGTGGCGCTGATCAACGGGTTCATCGAGAGGATCGATCGCGAGGTCTTGGCGGGAACCGAATCGCAAGCGGGCGAATCGGCGCGCGATCGCCTGTTCGACGTACTGATGCGCTGCTTCGACGCCCTCGCCCCCCACAGGGTCGGCGTCGCCGCGATTGCCCGCGACGCACCCGCCGACCCGATCGCGGCTGTCTGCGTCCTGCCCCGGCTTCTGCGCTCGTTCGCCTGGGCCGTCGAGGCCGCCGGGCTTTCGTCCGCAGGCATGGCGGGCGCCATGCGCGTCAAGGGCGTGGCCCTGGTCTACGCGAACGCATTCCGCGTCTGGTTGCGCGACGACACCGAGGACATGGCCAAGACCATGGCGGCCTTGGACGCAGGCTTGCAACGCGCTGAATCCATGGCTGTCTTCTGCGGCCTCGCGCGCCGCGACAAGCGCGCCCGACCCGATCCGTCTACCGGCGCCTAGGCCAGATCGCGATCCTCTGGGGCGCCCTTGCCAATGGCCGAGGTTTTGTGCGCTGCAACATAATCGTTGACATTGCAGCGTAAATATGGGATTACGCGTGATGTGCAGTGCAGCATACCAGGAAGGGAGAATTGATATGGCTGAAAGCAACAAGGGCCGGGAACGCCCCGCCGAGACGTGGTGGACCGGGCGCCCGTTCCCAGGCGAGTTCGGGGCGGCGATGGCGCGTACCGCGTTTCCGGCGTTCGACCTCGAAGGCGTTGCGGACTACCAGCGCAAGAATTTCGACGCCGTGGCGGCTGCCAACCGCAAGATCATGGATAGCAGTTGGAAGGCGACCATGCGTCAGGCGGAGGTGGTCGCGGAGACGTGGAACGGTGCTTGGGATACGTTGCGCGATATGGCGAGCGTGGGAAGCCCCGAGAAGGCGGCAGCGAAGCAGTCCGCCTATCTCGAAGAGACGTTCGGCAAGATGGTCGGATGTGCGCGCGAGGTGTCGGAAGACATGGCGGAATCCGCTGTCGAGGCTGCGAGCCTCGTCAACGAGCGCGTCGTAGGAAGCCTCGACGAGCTCAAGGACCTGGCGAAGCCGCGCGCGAACTGACGATCGCGCCCGCGCGCCGTCGAAGCCGCCTCCTTCGCGAGGCGGCTTTGTTTCTTGGCGGCGGGCAATGAGCCGCGTTCGCTTTCGTTGAATCGCGCCGGCCCCCGCACTGGCGCGAATTGGCGCGTCCCGGTACGCTCGAGGACACCGCCCCATGGAGACGAGCCCCATGGAGATCAGCTACGACGATTTTACCAAGATCGACATTCGCGCGGGAACCGTCGTCCGGGCCGAGACGCACAAGGATGCCCGGGTGCCGGCGCTGAAGGTGTGGGTCGATTTCGGCCCCGAGATCGGTGAGAAGCGGAGCTCGGCCCAGATTGTCCATCACTACGCGCCCGAAGCGCTCGTCGGCCATCAGATCGCCGCGGTGGTCAACTTTCCTCCCAAGCGGATCGGCGGGTTTCTGTCGGAATGCCTGGTGCTCGGCTTTGCCGATGCCCGGAAGAACGTGGTTCTCGTGGGCCCCGATCACGCGGTTCCGAACGGCGCCCGGCTGTTTTGATGCGTTTCCCCTCTGATGGACGTCCCTAAGTCGGGAGATGCACGCGCGCCCTGAGGCCGCCGCTCGGCGAGGCGCCGAGTTCGATATCGCCGCCGTGGCCGCGCACAACGTCGCGGGCGATGGTGAGCCCGAGGCCGACGCCGCCGGTGCCGGGCTTGCGCGAGCGCTCCAGCCGGATAAAGGGCCGAAACGCCTCGTCGCGCTGATCTTCGGGGATGCCCGGGCCATCGTCGTCGACGGTGATTTCGACCGCATCCTTGCGCAGGCCCGCCCGCACCGAGACATGGCCCGCATGGCGGGTCGCATTTTCGACCAGGTTCGTCACGCACCGCTTGAGCGCGGCGGGCTTGACGGGCAGCATGATCTCGCCCTCGCTGTGAAAATCGATGGCCTTGGCGCCATTTCGCCGCGCCTGGGCGACGACGTCTTCGAGAAGCGCGGTCAGGTTGGTGGGGATGGGCTGTTCCTCGCCATCGCCGCGGGCGAACGCGAGATAGCCTTCCAGCATGTGCTCCATCTCGCTCACGTCCCCTTTTAGCTCGGGCACGCCGCCGTCGGCGCCGAGCAGCTCGAGCTGGAGCTTCATGCGCGTCAGCGGGGTCCTCAGGTCGTGCGACACACCGGCGAGCATCTCGGTGCGCTGGCTGATCTGGCGCTGGATGCGCTCGCGCATTGCGAGGAACGCGGCCGCCGCCTGGCGGACCTCGTTGGCGCCTTCGGGTTTGAAATTCGGCGCGTCGCGGCCCTTGCCGAAGGTGTCGGCGGCCTGCGCCAGCCTGCGGACCGGTTTGACCTGGTTGCGCATGAAAATGGTGGCCACCCCGAACAGGATCAGCGACGTCCCCACCATCCACATGACGAAGATGTACGTGGTCGAGCTGAACAGGCGCTTGCGCGTGGTGATGATATCGAGCACGCCTTCGCCGAGCTGAACGTGGACGGCGACGTGCTTGGGCATCGAGCGGGTGTCGATGCGGAACGGGCGTCCGACGTACTCCCGCATGGCGCGCACCAGCATCTCCTCGACGATGCCTTCGGCCTTCACCGATTCCCCGATCAGCCCGTCGCCGTCGCGGAACGTCGCCGAAATGTGCATGTGGTTGGCGGCCAGCGCGAAGATCCAGTTGCGGTCCGAGGCTTCCGGATTTTGGTTCATCAAGTCGATCATTACGGCGACGTCGCCGGCGAGGTTGCGCGCGAGGCGCAGCGTCACCTTGTCCCAGTGGCTCTCGTAGAAGATGAAACCGGACACGACCTGCAAAAGCACGAGGGGGACGACGATGATGAGCAACGAGCGCCCCAACAGGCTTCGCGGCAGGAAACGCTTGATGACGGACGCGTTGATCATGGCTCCAGCATACCGGTGCCGGCCGTCAATCGGGATGCAGGACGTATCCCTGCCCGCGGATGGTCCGCAAGTACCGGGGCAGGCGCGGATCGGGCTCGATCTTACGGCGCAGCCGCGTCACCTGAACGTCCACGGCGCGCCCGCCGCCGCTCGCGCCGGTGAGCTGGTTAAGCTCGTCGCGGCTGAGCACCACGCCGGCGCGCTCGGCGAGCGCGGCGAGTAACTTCGCCTCGACCGAGGTCAGGCGAACGAGCGAGCCGCCGCGGCGCAGCTCGTGGCGCGTCAAATCGAAATCCACTTCGCCGAGTACGACCCGGCCGGGAACGTCCTTTGGTCGCGGCCGTCGCCTGAGAATGCTGTGGATGCGCAGCAACAGCTCGCGCGGTTCGAACGGTTTGGCGAGGTAGTCGTCGGCGCCGAGCTCGAGCCCCTTGATGCGGTCCGCGGTCTCGCCCATGGCGGTGAGCATCAGGATGGCGGCCGTTTCGCTTCGGCCCAGGTCCGAGGCCAGGTCGAAACCGTTCTCGCCCGGCATCATCACGTCGAGCACGATCAGATCGAACGACGCGTTGGCGAGCTTTGCGCGGGTATCCTCGGCATGGCGCGCCGTGGCCACTAGGTATCCGTTCTCGCTTAGGAATTTCCGCAAAAGCTCGCGCAACCGGTCGTCGTCGTCCACCACCAGGATGTGCGCAAGCTCGGCTTCCATTCTCCAATTATACCGGCACGTTAGCGGGCGTGACCAGCCGCCAGAGCGGGTTCACGCGCCCGGTGGATCGCCGCAGGCAATTCCGACCGGCCGCAATCTGGTCTAGGCCTCAGCCGCGCCCAAATTCTCCGTTGGCGAAGCGGTGACGGTCGTCTTCGTTTATGATTCCGCGGAGCACGTTGCGAAATCCCGCCACCGCCTCGGCGCCGGCCTCGCGATAGGCGCGCGCGATGCGCCCGCTCTGCTTCTCGGTGAGGCTCCTTTCCAGCTCCTCGGCCCGCGGCGTCAGATAAAGGCGACGGCGGCGGCGGTCGGCGGGGTCGGCCTTTTGCACGATGAACCCCTCGCGCACCAGATGACCGAGCACCCGCGAAAGGCTTTGTTTCGTGATCTTGAGGATGCGCAGCAACGCGGTCACCGAGATGCCGGGATTACGGCCGACGAAGTAGATCGCGCGATGGTGGGCGCGCCCGAAGCCGTACTTGGCCAGGATCGCGTCCGGTTCGGCCGTGAAATCACGGTACGCGTAGAACAGCATCTCCATCGCTTGACGCAGTTCGTCTTCGCGCAAGAACAAGGGATTGGCGCCGGATCGAAGCGAGACCATGACATTGCGTCCACATGCCGCGGAATCGTCCGTGGGGACCGCGGCGGCTATTAGGGCAGTAATGTTGACATATATGCACGCGAATGATACTTGTGGCAATATCCTTCCGGGAGGACCAGGAATAAAGAAAGATAATTTCATGAGCAGCGCTCCGTTCGACGATCGTGATGGCTGGATCTGGTGCGACGGCCAGATGGTCCCATGGCGCGAGGCCAAGCTTCACGTCCTCAGCCATGCCCTGCACTACGCGTCCTCTGTGTTCGAGGGCGAACGGGTCTACAATGGGACGATCTTCAAACTCACCGAGCATTCCGAGCGCCTCGCGCGCAGTTGCGAGTATCTCGGGTTCGAGCTGCCCTATAGCGTTGCCGAGATCGACGCCGCGAGCCGCGAGACGTGCAAGCACAACGGCATCGTCGATGGCTACGTGCGGCCCGTGGCGTGGCGTGGCAGCGAAATGATGGCGGTTTCCGCCCAGAACACGACCATCCACACGGCCATCGCGGCCTGGCCGTGGCCGTCCTACTTCGGGCCCGAGGCGCGCCTTAAGGGCATCCGATTGAAGACGTCGAAGTGGCGGCGGCCGTCGCCCGAGACCGTGCCCGTCCACGCCAAGGCCGCGGGTCTCTACATGATCTGCACCCTTTCCAAGCACGCCGCCGAGGACGAGGGCTACGACGACGCGCTGCTGCTGGACTGGCGCGGCTACGTCGCGGAATCGACGGGCGCCAACATCTTCCTCACGCTCGGCGACGATCGGCTTTATACGCCGACGCCGGACAGCTTCCTCGACGGCATCACGCGGCGCACGGTGATCGAGCTCGCCAAGGCGCGCGGGATCGAGGTGGTTGAGCGTCACATCACGCCCGACGAGTTGGCCGGCGCGACGGAAGTCTTCCTCACCGGCACGGCGGCCGAAGTCACGCCAGTGGGCGAGATCGACGGCAGCCGGTATGCACCGGGCGAGATTACCCGGGCTTTGCTCGGAGACTACGACGTAGCCGTCCGCAAGGCCCCGGAAAGCTCGGCCTCGGCCGCCTAGAGCGTTATCCGCGCACGGCAATTCGCACCGGCCCGCACCCCCGACGGTCCAGTTCCGGCTTTCTCAGGGGCTGCCGCCCGGCCGCTCGATCGCGTATTCGTCGAGCGATCGGGTGATGAAGGCGAACGCGTCATCGACCGAATCGGCGCGGAAGAAGAGCTCGGGATCGGCGGCGCCGATGGTGCCGTGGCGGACGAGAGCCGAGAAGTCCACCACGTCATCCCAGTACGCCGAGCCGTAGAGCATGAGCGGCATCGGTTTTGTGAGCTTGCGGGTTTGGATCAGGGTCAGGACCTCGAACAACTCGTCGAGGGTTCCGAAGCCGCCGGGAAAGAAGACCACCGCCTTGGCGAGATAGACGAACCAGAACTTCCGCATGAAGAAGTAGTGGAAATTGAAGGCGAGTTCGCGGGTCGTAAACGGATTCTCATGGGCCTCGTCGGGGATCGAGATACCAAGGCCGATGTTGAGGCCTTTGGCCTCCGAGGCGCCGCGGTTGGCGGCCTCCATAATACCGGGGCCGCCGCCCGAGCAGACGACGAACCGGCGTCGGTTGTCGTCGAGACTCTTGGACCACTCCGTCAGCCGCCGGGCGAGTTCGCGCGCATCCTCGTAATAGCGCGATAGCGCAACCATCCTTTCGGCCGCCGCGACGTCGCCACCCTTGGCCCGTGCTTGGTCCAGGGCCGCGCGGGCATCGTCGCCGGACAGGCATCGCGCCGAGCCCATGAAGACGATGGTGTCGCTGACGTCCTGGTCTTCGAAACGGGCGAAGGGATGCAGATACTCCGACAGGATCCTGAGCGGTCTGGCATCGACGCTGTCGAGAAACCTAGGGTTTCGGTAGGCCTTGTCGAGGTTGGCTCGCTTGCGTGTCATCCGGCGTCGCCCGTGTCGATGTGGGGAGTGGAGGCCAGGCGTTCGAGAAGGCTGACCGCGGCGAACGAACTCTCGGCGATTGGATGGTTGAGAACGACCGTCACGGAATTGCGGTGTCGCCCGCCGATCGACGGACGCCTACTCCGCCGCTTTCTTAGGTGCGCCGCGGGCGCGCACGGACGGGCCGTGCCCGGCCGCGTCTTCACGGTCCCAGCGCGCCAGGGCGGCGGAGTCGGAAGCGCGCGCGTCGACCCAGCGGGTCCCGGCGTCTGTGTGTTCGCGCTTCCAGAAAGGTGCCTTGGTCTTCAGCCAATCGACGATGAACTCGCACGCCTCGAATGCCGCCTGGCGATGGGCCGAGGCCGTACCCACGAGGACGATTCTCTCGCCCGGCTCAAGGCGGCCGAAGCGGTGGATCACGATGCTGGCGTCGAGCGGCCAGCGCTCGGTTGCCTCGGCCTCGATCTGCTCGAGCGCGCGCTCGGTCATCGAAGGATAGTGCTCGAGCTCGATAGCCGAAATCGCGCGCCGCCCGCTCATGTCGCGCACGAGTCCGACGAACGCGCAAAGCCCGCCTACGGAGCCGCGATCCGCGGACAGGCGGTCGAGCTCGGCGCCGACGTCGAAGTCCTCGCGCTGGACCCTGATCACGATCCCCACCGCTGCCCGCGGGGCGGAACCCCGGTTTCGGCACTCGAAACGCGCTGCTCCGGCATCGCCTCAGCCCCCGGTCACCGGCGGGAAAAATGCAACCTCGTCGCCGGGTCCGAGCTGGGCGTCGAGATTAGCATACTCCTGGTTGACGGCGACGCGGACGACCGCGAGGTCATCGAACGCGTCCGCATAGCCCGGGTCCTTCGCACCCAGCCATTCGATCAGTCCGCGGACATCGTTCACCGAATCCGGTAGCGAGACCGTCTCTTCGGAGACGCCCGTCTTTTCGCGCAACCAGGCGAAATACACGATCTTCATCCCGTGACCTCGTTGAAGGGCAGGAAATCCACGAACGCGCCTTCGACGACCGGGCCGGTGTCCTCGTCCAGTTCCACGAGTCCGTCGGCCTCGACCATGGAGGTAAGGAT
>JASLLV010000096.1 GCA_030746935.1 Rhodospirillales bacterium
GCTGGCAGGTCGTCACCGTCCTGATCCTCTGCTTCCTGGGCTTGGTCTTCGCCCTGCCGAACATCTTCGGCAAGGCGGACATGGAGGCCATGCCGGACTGGCTGCCGAGCCAGCAGATCAGCCTCGGCCTCGACCTCCAGGGCGGCTCGCACCTTCTGCTCGAGGTCGACGCCAACACCGTCATTGCCGAGCGCCTCGAGGCGCTGGTCGATTCCGCAAGGGCGGCGCTGCGTAGCGCCCGCGTCCGCTACCTGGGCCTCGGGGTTTCGGGCGACGCAGTGACGGTCGTCATCCGCGATGCCGAACGGCTGGGCGCGGCGGCAAAGCTGCTTCGCGACCTCGACCCCGAGACCGTAGTCGAAGAAGGTGCCGGGGGCCGGCTGGCGGTCCGATTCACCGAACAATCGCTTCGCGACCGGCGTGCGTCCGCGGTCGAGCAGTCCATCGAGATCGTGCGCCGGCGCATCGACGAGACCGGCGTGCGCGAGCCTACAATTCAACGCCAGGGCGAGGATCGGATCCTCGTCCAGCTTCCCGGGGTCGACGATCCCGAGCGCGTGAAGCGGCTTCTCGGCAAGACCGCCAAGATGACCTTTCATCTTCTCGACGGGGAGACGCCGCTCGGCGAGGCCATTGCCGGGCGCGTGCCGTCGGGTTCGCGCCTGCTGCCGTCGGCCGACGAGACCAACGTCCAGGGGCGGCCGCGCATGATCCTGATCCGCAAGCGGGTCATGGTCAGCGGCGACACGTTGGTCGACGCCAGTGCCGGCCCCGATCAGCGCGGCGGCGGATGGGTCGTCAACTTCCGATTCGACGCGCGGGGCGGAAAGCGCTTCGGCGAGGTCACCCAGGCCAACGTCGGCAAGCCCTTCGCCATCGTTCTCGATGGCCAGGTGATCAGCGCGCCGGTGATTCGCGAGGCGATCCTCGGAGGCTCCGGCCAGATCAGCGGAAACTTCGCCGTCCACGAGGCACAGGACTTGGCCCTTCTGTTGCGGGCAGGGGCGCTGCCCGCGCCCTTGATCATCCTCGAGGAGCGCACGGTGGGCCCCGGGCTCGGCGCCGATTCGATCGCCGCGGGCAAGGTGGCGAGCATCATCGGCATGGTCGCGGTCGTCGTGTTCATGGTCATCGCTTACGGGCGCTTCGGGCTGATGGCCAACGTGGCCCTGATCTACAACATGATCCTCATCGCCGCCGCGCTGTCGGTCATCCAGGCCACCCTTACGCTGCCCGGCATCGCCGGCATCGTGCTGACGATCGGCATGGCCGTGGACGCCAACGTGCTGGTGTTCGAGCGCATCCGCGAAGAGGTGCGCGCCGGGCGGACGCCATTCTCGGCGATCGACGTGGGCTACTCGCGCGCCATCCGGACCATCATCGACGCCAACGTCACGACCTTGATCGCGGCGGTGCTGCTGTACATCTTCGGATCGGGCCCGGTCCGCGGGTTCGCGGTTACCCTATCGGCCGGCATCGCCACGTCCATGTTCACGGCGATCATGCTGACGCGCCTTCTCGTGGCCACCTGGGTGAGGTGGCGCCGGCCCCAGGCCCTACCGATCTAGCCCCATAGCCATGCGCACCCTGACCCTGATTCCCGCCAACACGAACATCCGGTTCATCGACCGGCGGATGATCTTTTTCTGGGCGTCGGCGCTGTTCATCGCTGCCTCCGTGATCCTGTTCGCCGTCCGCGGACTGAACTATGGGATCGACTTCACGGGCGGCCTCCTGATCGAGGTCCGGGTTCCGGGAGGTGCGGATCTGGGGCGGATGCGGCGTCAGCTTTCGGATCTCGGGCTCGGCGAGGTCGGCCTGCAGGAGTTCGGTGCGCCCACCGACGTGCTCGTCCGCGTCCAGCGCCAAGCTGGGGGCGAGGAGGCGCAGCAAAGGGCGGTTGACGCTGTCAAATCGGCGCTCGGGACCAACGTCGACTACCGGCGCACCGAATTCGTCGGGCCCAAGGTCAGCCGTGAGCTGTACTGGAGCGGGGTCACTGCGGTCGGCTTCGCGCTGCTCGCCATCCTCGTCTACATCTGGTTCCGCTTCGAGTACCAGTTCGGGGTCTGCGCCGTGGTCGCGCTGGCCCACGACGTGCTGTCGACCATCGGCGTGTTTTCGATGTTCTGGTTCGAGTTCAACCTTTCGACGGTGGCGGCCATCCTGACCATTGCCGGCTATTCCATCAACGACACCGTGGTCGTCTTTGACCGGGTTCGCGAGAACCTGCGCAAATACAAGAAGATGCCGCTGGCGGACCTCTTGAACCGCAGCGTCAACGACACGCTTTCCAGAACCCTCATGACGAGCTTGACGACCTTGCTGGCGCTGTTCTCGCTCTACTTCCTCGGCGGCGAGGTCATCCGTGGCTTCAGCTTCGCGATGATCTGGGGGGTGCTCGTCGGCACCTACTCATCAATCTGCGTCGCGGTTCCGCTGCTGCTCTACATGCGGATTCACAAGCGCCCGAGCGGGCCGGTCGAAGACCCCGAGGCGGACGCGGAGGAAACGCCCCAAACCCCATGAGCAACCTCGACGTGACTCCACCGATCGTCGGAGAGCGCCAGATGATCGACGCTTACGGCGGCGGCAAGTTTCGCGTTGCCGGCCACGAGCATCGGGGATCGGTCATCGTCCTTCCCGGAAGCACGCTCGCCTGGGGTGTGACGGACGTGGCCGCGATCACCTTCGAATCCTTGGCGCCCGCAGTGTCCGCCGATCCGCCGACCGAAGTCGTACTGATTGGCTGCGGTTCGCGCTTCATCCTGCCGGTCCCCGGGATCCAAGCAAGCTTGCGCGAGATCGGCGTTGCGTTGGAGTGGATGGACACCGGTGCCGCGTGTCGCACCTTCAACGTCCTTCTCGCCGAGGAGCGGCGAATCGCGGCGGCGCTGATCGCGGTGGACTAAACCAGATCGTGGTCGGCCGGAATCGCGTAAGCGCGATTCGCTCTTTGAACGGAAAAACGGGGCCAATCGGCCCCGTTTCCCCGCGGTTTGCGCGTCTCAGTACAGGTTTTGCGCCGACACCATGGCGTAAAGCATGGGAATCGACAGCATAGTGTTGGCGCGCGACGTCAGCGCCGCCGTGCGTGCCGCGCTTGCCTTTGCGGCCGGGTCCGCCTCGACCAGACCCAAGACCTTTTGTTGGTTTGGCCAGATGATGAACCAGACGTTGAAAGCCATGATCAAGCCCAGCCACCCGCCGAAGCCGATCGCCGCGTGCTTCGCGACCCCGTCTATGAGGCCGAGCGTCGCCGCTTCGAGGATGTAGCCGTTCATGTACGCCACGATGAGACCCGTGACGACCGTCGACAACGCCGCCCAGCGGAACCAGAACAGCGCCCGTGGCGCAATATGGCCGGTGATCGCCGGCCTTTGATCCTCGGGGATGTTCGGCATGGACGGCGTCTGGACGAAGTTGAAATACCAGAGCAGACCGACCCACATTACGCCGCTGATGACGTGGAGCCAGCGGAACAGGAACGTCCACCAGCCGTAATCAAAATAATCCATGCGATGCTTCCCTCCGTCGAGCAGGCCCTAACCGGCGGCGCCGCCGCCCACAATGTTCGCCATGTAGATGATGTGAAGGATCGTAATGACGACCCCCGACGCGACAGTTCCCGCTAACGAATCGAGCGGATTTTTCATGTTCGCCCCCTCCTTTGCGATGCGGTCTCGGCGCGCATCGTACTCCGACATCGACCGAATTCAAGCAATTCTGCCTGCGCATCGGTCGCACTCACGATCCGGAAAACACGAGATATCGAGATTTTCACCCAATATTCTCCCATATCTAGTGGTTAATCACGAACGCGCGGACGACGCCGGATGCCGCACAACGCCCGCGCGCGATAGCGCCGGGGCACGCCTCGGCGGCAAGATTGCGTGGGTTTCGGAAACGCGACGCGAGATGAGCCGTAAGGCACGCGCCCGAGACGAGCTCGGCGCGAAGTCCCCGGTTGCGAATGACGCGGGCCAAGGGCCGCGCCTCGGCGAGCAGTCGACGGACGCCGTCTGCGGCGTGGCCGAGTACCGCCCGCGCCGCAGGCGGGGGATCGGCGCGGGTCAGGGCCTCGGGCGCAATGCCCTCTTGGCGAAACCAGTCCTCGGGCAGGAACAACCGCTTCGACGTTTCGAAATCACGGCGAAAGTTCAACACGCGATGTACGGTGAACCCGGCCGACGCAAGCGCGTTCGTGGCACGCTGCGCGCGCTCGTCGGTCTCGCCCGCCAGTGCAAGAAGAAGAATTGCTTTGGGATGTGCAGCGTAGCGGCAATAGAGCAGAAGCTCGCTCCAATTTTGGATGCGAATGCCCAGCGCCGTCTTCATGGCCGCTTGAATCACGTGCGCGGCGAGGTCCAACGGCAGGCCGACGCCGTCGAGAATCCGCCGCGTGGCCACCGCCCAATCCGTATCGGCGGGCGCATTAGCGGTGCCCGCGCCGGGTTTGTCTGCGGATCCGGCACGTATCGATTCGTCGAGGCGGGAAAGGGCGCGGCAGCGTTCGTCGGGACTTGCGGCCTGGTCGAAGGCGATCGCGAACGCCCTTTCGACGAATGCGGAGAACGCCGCGACCCCGTCGCGCACATGGGCGGAAACAAGACACCAGCCGAGCGCCGAGTCGAGTGGCGGCGCGAACCCTCGATACGCCTCGCGGCGGTCGCCGGCTGTCATCACTGCACGGCTCCGTTGCCCGGCGCGGGCGCCGCGATCGGCGATTCGGGGCCTCGGAGCGGTCCGATGATGGTCAGGACCGCACCCAGCGGCGTCAACTCCGGATCGAAGGGGTCGTGGAGCCCGGTCGGCGGCGTCTCGCCGGCGGGGCGGGTGGTCGTCTCGTCCGAGGCCGAAATCGGTGCGGGCGGGGGTGGCTTAACGGTGGGCGCGGTGTCGGGCACGGGTCCGCACGCTGGCGCGGCCGGCGCCGCCAACGGTTGAACGGGTAGAGCCGGGGTACGGCGCGCGCTCGCCGGCGCCGTTTCGGATTTGGCGCTTTGATCGAGGCGCAGGTTTCGCACCGAAAGTAAGAAGTGGGCGATATCGAAGAAGCCCTTGTCGATCGCGATGTCGCTCGGTGTCAGGCCGTGCCGGTCACGTGCAGCAATGTCGGCGCCCACGGCGACGCTGGCTTGGACGGCGCGCAGGTCGTCGTCGTAAACCGCTTGAAACAGGCGCTGGGTCGCCGCTGCGGCGGGAACGTCCGAAGATGGCACTTGCGTAGACGCGATCGGGACGAACAACACCGTCGCGCAGACCAGCAAGGCGACGACCATCGGACGTCGACAAGCGATTACGCTCTCCGAGCGCCGGGGCGTGACGATCCACGCAATCGCTCGGCCTACAATCCGCACCTTCGTGTCCCCGAGGTTGGGGCCCGATCGCGTTCCCGCGGGTCGGCCCGAATCAGACCCATAATGGCGGTTTTGTCGGCGCCGGGCAACGGCCGCGCCACGGCCCGAAGCGGATCGTCTTTGATTGGAACCGCGATGCGGTTGCGATCAGGCGCCCATCCACTCGATTTCAATTGTACAGACCAGATTCACGCGGTCCGGAATTCGTCACAGTCGATTCCGACGGACCGCGATCTGGCCTGGGCCATGCGCGCGAATCGCTCGCGCTCCCTCCCGGGCCCAAATGAAGGTCATAGCGGTGATTGTTCGCCTTCGAGGTCCGGTTCGCCGCAATGCTGCAGGATGAACGCGCGGGCTTTGGCGCGAAGGTCCAATGCGCGGGTCCAGACGGCATCCGCCTGGTCGGGCGTGCGGGCGCCGGTCTCGATCGGCGGGCCGACGACGACCGAAATCGCGCCGCGGCGCGGATAGGCCGATTCCGAGCGAAGGACCGATCGCGTACCGCGGATCGCGATGGGAATGACCGGCACCCCGGCCTCGGCAGCGGCGGTAAATGCCCCCATGTGGAAGGGAAGCAACCCCGGGATACGGGTAAGCGTTCCTTCGGGGAAATAGACGATCGCGGACGGGGCGCTCAGCGCCTGGGCAATCCGGCGAGCGTCTTCGATGCCTTTTTCCTTTTCGAATCGCTCGACGAAATGGGCGCCGGGTCTCCGCAGGAATATGCCGGCCACGAACTGGCCTTCCAACTCCGCCTTGGCGACGAAGGCGAGCGGTCTCTGCAGCGCCGCGCTGAGCACGCACCCGTCGAGGTAGCTCGCGTGGTTCGAGACCAGTACGCAGACGCGCCTGTCTTCGGGCAGATTCTCGATCCCGTGGACCGAAAACGGTGTCCGGGTCCAGCGTGTAAGCGCGCGGCCGGCGGCCCCGATGAGCGTCCAGCGCGCCGAAAGCGTCGGCAGCACCGCGACCAACGTCCAGGCGAACACCCCGAGAACGAGAAGTGCGGCCCACGCGTAGCCTGCGAACAGTCCCGCCCCCAAGGCCCGGCCGGCGCGTCTGAAACGGGCCGCAACACCGGCCAGCGCCAGGCGAATGAGTTGGCGACGAAGCTCGGGCCGTGGCTTGCCGATCAAGTTCCGCTCATAAAGCGTTCGCGTCGCGTCGCACCTTGCCGCTCGAGGTCCGGAGGACCGAGTTCGGCGGTGCGAGGACCACATGGTCGGGCGGCGCGTCCAAGCGGTCGGTCGCGATGGCGTTGATGCGGGTGACGAGATCGGCGCGGACCGTCTCGTCGCGTTCGCGGGTCTCGGCGACGACGATCAGGCGTTCGACCCCGCTCGAGGGATCGGGGCTTCCAAAGACCGCTACGTTTCCCTTGCGGACGCCGGCGACGTCGCCGATCGCTTCTTCGAGCTCCACGGGGTAAATGTTGCGCCCGGCCTTGATCACCACGTCCTTGCCGCGGCCGGTGACGAAGATGCCGCCGCCCGAGACATAGGCGAGGTCGCCCGATTCGAGCCATCCGTCACCAAAGAGCGCACGCGTGCGTTCCGGGTCGTGAAGATAGCCGCTGGTCGCCGATGGGCCGCGGAACTGGAGGCGGCCCTGCTGGCGGTCCGGAAGTTCGCGCCCTTGCGCATCGACGATCCGGATCTCGTGCCGGGGAAGCGGATGACCGCATTCCACGAAACTGAGCGCCCCCGAATCCGCCTCGTGGGCCGGCTCAGCGAAGCCGGTCGCGGTGAACGCCGGGCGCGTGACCCGGTCGATCCGCGGCCCCCGACCGAGGGGCGAAAACGCGACACCGACGGAGCATTCGGCGAGCCCGTAGACCGGCATCATGGCGGTGCGTGCGAAGCCGTGCCCGGCGAAACGGGTCGAGAATCGCTCCAGCGTATCGGGGCTTACCGGCTCGGCGCCGTTGAAGGCCACCCGCCAGCTTCCGAGGTCAAGGCCTTCGATGTCCTTGTCCGCGATCCGGCGCGTGCACAAATCGAACGCGAAGTTGGGTGCGCCCGACAGCGTGCCTCGATAGCGGTGGATCGCCCAAAGCCAGCGCTGCGGCCGGGTGAAGAACGACAGTGGCGACATGATCACGAGGGGAATCGCGTGGTGCATGCTACCGAGCCAGGCGCCGATCAATCCCATGTCGTGGTAGAGCGGCAGCCAGCTCACGAAGACGCCGTCGGGACCGGCGTCCAGGGCCTCGGCCATGGCGCGGATATTGGCGAGCAGGTTGGCGTGTGTCAGCACGACCCCTTTCGGATCACCGGTGCTGCCAGACGTGTATTGGAACAGCGCCACGTCGGCGGCCGCGACGGGCGGTCGCATCGCCCGTGTCGCAGGCCCGGCCGTCAGCTCGTCGAAGCTCACGACCGCGCCCAGTCCGTCGACGAGTGTTCGCAGCAGGTTCGTGAATCGTTGCGCCTCGGGCGTAGTGATCATGATCCGCGCCCGGCAGTTGTGGCAAATGGCGGCGTGCCGGCGGACATGCTCTTCCACTTGCGTCGGGCGACCGGGTGGATAGACGGGGACGGGCACGCCGCCGGCGACGAGGACGCCTAGGAAACTCGCGAAATACTCGGCGCCCGTCGGCAGCATGATCACCACCGCCTCGCCGCGGCCGAGCTCCAGGCGCTCGAGGCCCACCGCAACTTCTTGGGCCAACGCGTGCAGGCGTCCGTAGGTGATGGCTTCGCCTTCGTCGTGGTCGTCGTAAAAGCGGATGTGCGGCCGGTCGGGATGAGCCGCTGCGTGCCAGTCGATCACCTCGACGAGGGTCTGGGCGCCGTGGGGAATTTCTGCGGCCTCGCCTACCGCGACGGCGCCCAACTCTTTGCTGACTTGCACGCCGCTCGCGCCGGCGGCGGCGCGGACCGCGGCCAATAGCTCGCGCGGCGTCTCTGCCGTCGAGAAGACGCGTTCCGGCAAAGCCACGTCGAAGGCCCGCTCGACCCTGACGATCAGCTCGACTCGTCCCAGGCTGTCGAAACCGAGATCGCGGTCAAGGGCGCTGTCCAAATTCGCCGCGCGCAGCTCCGCCCGACGCGGATGAAGCTCTTCGGCCACCGTCTTGATCACGCCGAGGAGCTGCGGCGCTAATGAATCCGGCGCCTCGGCGACGTCGCCCCCGCTACGTGGGTGGGCGATGGCCTCGGGCGTGCGGTCAATCGCCATCGGGGACCCTCGCCGAATGCCGTGGCAGGTTCATCGGCCGAGTGCGCTCATGCGGCCACGGATTTCATGCTCGACACCGGCGCCAAACGGGGGACGGAGATCCATCGCCGAACGATTCGCGTGCCCGAGGTCAAAGGCGTTGGTCGCTCATCCGACGGCCGATCTCGAGCTGGATAACCGTTCGCCGGTGCGCCGTGCAATCGTCGAAGCTCGCGGCGGCGCGTTCCTGGTGATAGGCGAACAACCCGCTGATCGTGGCGAATTGGAACCCAGACATGGTCGCGATCGGCTGCGTGAATCCGCTCGATTTCAATAATGTTGACCCGATTCACGCACCGGCTAGATCGCGGAAAAGCGATCGCGGGTGGCCGCGGTTTGGTCTGATCCCCGAGCCCCGGTCCGGCAACCGCGGGCGGTGCGTCAGGCGGTCTTTCGCGCGCGCCCGGCTCCGACGCGCGCGAGGTAGGCGGCGAGGTGCTGGCCGGTATAGCTTTCCGGGACGCGGGCCACGTCCTCGGGCGTGCCGGTGGCGACAATTCGCCCCCCCTTGGCGCCGCCTTCGGGACCCAAATCGATGATCCAGTCCGCGGTCTTGGTGACTTCGAGGTTGTGCTCGATCACGACCACCGTATTGCCGGCGTCCACCAGCGCGTGCAGCACTTCGAGGAGCTTGCGCACGTCTTCGAAATGGAGCCCCGTGGTCGGCTCGTCCAGGATGTAGAGGGTCCGGCCCGTGGCGCGCCGCGAAAGCTCCTTGGCGAGCTTGACCCGCTGTGCCTCGCCGCCCGAAATCGTGGTCGCCTGTTGGCCCAGGTGGATGTAGCCGAGTCCGACCCGTTGCAGGGTCTCGAACTTGGTGCGGATGGCGGGCACGGCCTTGAAGTACTCGAGCCCCTCGTCCACGGTCATGTCGAGCACGTCGGCGATGGACTTGCCGCGGAAGTGGATCTCGAGGGTCTCGCGGTTGTAGCGCTTACCCTTGCAGACCTCGCAGCGGACATAGACGTCGGGCAGGAAGTGCATCTCGATCTTGATGACGCCGTCGCCCCGGCACGCTTCGCAGCGTCCGCCCTTGACGTTGAACGAGAACCGCCCCGGCTTGTAGCCGCGTACCTTGGCCTCGGGCAGGCCTGCGAACCAGTCGCGAATCGGCGTGAACGCGCCGGTGTAGGTTGCCGGGTTCGAGCGCGGCGTGCGTCCGATCGGCGATTGGTCGATGTCGACCACCTTGTCGATGAACGCAAGGCCCTCGATTTCGTCGTGCTCGGCGGCGTGAAGGCGCGTGCCTTGGAGGCGCCGCGCGGCGGCGTTGTAGAGGGTCTCGACGATCAGGGTCGACTTGCCGCCGCCCGAGACGCCGGTGACGCAAATCAGGGTTCCGAGCGGGAAGTCCACGTCGATGTCGGCGAGGTTGTTCCCGCGCGCGCCGATCACCGACAGCTTCTGGTTCGGGTGCCCGGCCCTGCGGCGGTGCGGCACCTCGATCTGGCGAAAGCGGGAAAGATACTGACCGGTGATGCTCCGCGGATTGGCCATGACGTCCGCGGGTCGGCCTTCGGCAACCACTTCGCCGCCGTGGATACCGGCGCCGGGGCCCATGTCGAGAACGTAGTCTGCGCTTAAGATCGCATCCTCGTCGTGCTCGACGACGATGACCGTATTGCCGAGATTGCG
>JASLLV010000097.1 GCA_030746935.1 Rhodospirillales bacterium
GATTCGGTCCATCGTCCCAAGGCGCTCCGCAGCGCCTATGCGGGCAGCAAGATGGCGGTCCTCGGCATTACCCAGTCGGTCGCCCACGAGGTGGGACACGTTGGCGTGCGGGTGAACGTGCTTGCCCCCGGCGCGACCCAGTCCGAGATGCTCGGTCGAGTCTTTGCCGAGAGGGCGCGCTCGCAAGGAATCCCGGAAGCCGAGGTTTACGCCCGCTCGGCGGGCACCAAGGCGCTTCGGCGGCTGTCTGCGCCCGACGAGGTCGCTCGGGCGGCGCTGTTCCTGGCGAGCGATGCGGCCGCCGCGATCACGGGCGAGCTAGTGACCGTGGATTGCGGCCAGGCGTGAAGCCGGCCGCGCGAACGCTACGAATTCGGGGCATGGCGAACGAACATAACGATCACGCTCGGACGGGACCCAGGCGATTCTGGCGAATGGGGTGGAAAGGGGGCTTGACGATCCTTGTCCTCGCCGCCATTGGCGTTGCCTACCATCTGATCCGTTACGAGTACGTTTCGCATTCGCTTCTCGGAACCCACTTCCAGGTACGAAAGGACCGCTTCGGCGGCGATTCCTGCCTCCTTGGCGGATCGGCGGAGATCGCGAACGCCATGAGAATGCCGGAGTGTTGAGGCGGAGCGCTCGGAACGGCCGCGTCCTTCCGGTGCGGTTCCTGCCGCTTCCCGGGGCGAGGCGCATTTGACGGGGTTCGCGCTTCCCATCTTGGTTCGCGGTTCCTGATTGGATCGAGGCCGGCGAACCGTCTTCTCGAAGCGGCGAAAATGCCCTAAGCTGGAGCACGAGGGAAATTGGACCCGCGGCCGCGAGAATGCCGCGGCGCGGAAGGCAACGGGGCGAGGGGGGACCGTAATGCGTTCATGCTGCACGTCGTAATCGACACGGAGGCCGAAAACACGCTGGCAAAGGAAGGCCGAATCGGCGAGACGATAGGGTCGATCTTGGAAGACATGAAGCCCGAGGCGGCCTATTTCTATGCCGAGGAAGGCAAGCGATCCGTACTCGCCTTCTTCGAGATGGACGATGCGGCGCGCATTCCGGTGCTGGCCGAGCCTTGGTTCCTGGCCTTCAATGCCAAGGTCGAGATCAAGCCGGTGATGGTGGCGGACGATCTTGCCAAGGCCGGCCCCGGAATCGAAGACGTGGTGCGCAGGTACGGATGACGCCAGCCGGCTTGCTGGACCGGGCATTGGGATCCCTTCTGGGATTGGAAAGGAAGCTCTGGTGAGCGACCGATATGAAAAAGCGGCGCGCCTCCTCGACGATGCGCGTCGGGCGCACCTCCCCATCGAGCCGCTTCCCGACGACTGCCGACCTCGCGATCAAAAGGCCGGCTACGCTGTCCAAGACGCCCTGCACGCCCGCCAGGTGGCGAACGGTATGGGCGAGCTCGCCGGCTACAAGATCGGCTGCACGACGCGGGTGATGCAGGAGATGCTTGGCATCGACTCACCTTGCGCGGGCGGCATCTTCGCCGGCGATGTCTTCCACGGCGCGGCCACGTTTCGTCTTTCGCAATTCGTGCGCGCCGGCGCCGAATGCGAAATCGCGATGCGTCTTGCGAGTGACGTTCCCGCGTCGCGCGCACCGTATACGGGCGAGAGCGTCGGGGAATACGTCGAGTCCTGTATGGCGGCCATGGAGGTGGTGGAAAACCGTTATTCCGATTTCGCCGCACTCGGCGTCCCAACCCTGATCGCCGATGATTTTTTCCAGCGCGCCGTCGTCGTGGGTGAGCCCGTGCACGCTTGGCGCGGGGTGGACTTGGCGGCTTGCGTGGGGACCACGACCGTCGACGAAGCCGAGGCCGGCCAAGGCCTCGGCGCCGATGTGATGGGCCACCCGCTCGAGGCGCTCGCCTGGCTCGCCAACACGCTCGCCGAGCGGGATCGGACTCTAGGTCGGGGCGACATCGTTCTCACCGGAGCCCTGGTCGCGGTGCAATGGCTCGACGGTCCCGCCGAGGTGGTGGCGGCGGTTTCCGGACTCGGGCGTGTGAATGCCCGCTTCGAGGCCGACTGAGGGTGACCGGTCGATGAGCTTCACCACGATCGAGCCCGCGAAGCTGCGCCTCAACCGATCCGAACTCGCGGTGCCGGGCTCGAACCCGGTGTTCCTTGAGAAAGCGGCCAAAAGCGAGGCCGATATCGTTTTCCTCGACCTCGAGGACTCGGTTGCGCCGGACGAGAAGGAACGCGCACGCGCCAACGTGATCGAGGCGCTCAACGATCTCGACTGGAGCGCGACGACGGTCTCGGTTCGGATCAACGGCCTCGACACCCCGTACATGTACCGTGACGTGATTGAAGTGGTGGAACGGGCGGGTGAGGCGCTCGATCTCTTGATGGTCCCGAAGGTCGGGACCGCCGCCGACGTCTACGCCGTCGACATGCTTCTCAGCCAGATCGAGCAGGCCAAAGGGATCACGCCTCCGATCGGGCTCGAGCTCATCATCGAGACGGCGCTCGGAATGCAGAACCTGGGTGCGATCGCGGCCGCGAGCGCGAGGACCGAATCCTTGCACTTCGGGGTCGCCGACTACGCCGCCTCGACGGGCGCGCGGACCACCTCGATCGGCGGAGCCAACCCGGCCTATCAAGTGCTGACGGACGCGGATGCCGCGGGCGTGCGTGCGCGCCATTGGGGCGACGTGTGGCACTATGCCACCGCGCGCGTGGTGGTGGCGGCGCGGGCCTACGGTCTGCGCCCCCTCGACGGCCCCTTCGGCGATATCGGGGACGCCGACGGCTTCGCCGCCCAGGCGGGACGTGCGTCGGCGCTGGGATGCGAGGGCAAGTGGGCGATCCACCCGCGTCAGGTCGCGCTCGCAAACGAAGCCTTTACGCCCACCGACGATGAGGTGACGCAGGCGCGCCGCGTTCTCGCGGCCATGGCCGACGCGGTCCGGGACGGGAAAGGGGCGGTCGCGCTCGACGGCCGCATGATCGACACGGCATCGGTCCGCCAGGCCGAGGCGATGGTCGGCAAGGCGGACGCGATCGCTGCGCGCAACGACCGAACGAGCGCGCCAAGCGCGGGCCGATCGTCCACACCGAAAGCGCGATCGTGAACGATCCGCAGGCAAGCCGGTTCGTGCGCAGCGCGTCGCACTGGGGCACCTTTTGGGCCGAGGTGAGGGACGGGCGCGTGGTCGGCGCCAAGCCGTTTGAGCACGACACCGACCCGTCGCCCATGATCGAATCCATGGCCGAGGCGGTCCACGCCGAGAACCGCATCGACCGGCCGTACGTGCGCGAGGGTTTCCTGGAACACGGCAAGGATTCGGATCGCCGCGGCCGAGGCGCCGAGCTGTTCGTGCCCGTCGATTGGAAGACGGCCCTCGATCTGGTCGCCGCCGAGGTGAGGCGGGTTACCGACGGTTACGGCAACAACGCCATCTACGGCGGCTCCTACGGCTGGTCCAGCGCCGGGCGCATGCACCACGCGAAGACGCTGTTGCACCGGTTCCTGCACGGAAACGGGGGCGCGACCGTTAGCGTCAACTCGTACTCGACCGGCGCGGCGCGGGTCCTGCTGTCGCACGTCCTGGGCGTGAACGAGATCTCGGGCGGCGTCGTGACGTCGTGGGACAGCATCGTCGGGAATACGAAGTTGTTCGTCGCCTTCGGCGCGTTGCCCATCAAGAACCTGCAGCTCGATGGCGGCGGGGTCGGGGTCCACTCGACGGTCGAGTGGATGCGCCGGGCCAAGGAATCCGGAACCGAGTTCGTCTGCGTCGGTCCCTTCCGCGACGACGCGCCGCCCTTTCTCGAGGCCGAATGGCTGCAGCCCATACCGGGGACCGATACGGCCATCATGATGGGCCTCGCTCACACCTTGGTGACGGAGGGCCTTCACGATGCGGCCTTTCTGGATCGCTATTGCGTCGGTTGGGAGCAATTCTCCGAGTACCTGACGGGCCGTGGCGACGGGACGCCCAAGGACGCGGACTGGGCCGCCGCGATCAGCGGCTTGGATGCGGAAACCATCCGCGGCCTCGCGCGGCGGATGGCCGCGACGCGCACCATGATCGCCGCCAACTGGTCGCTCCAGCGGGCGCATCACGGCGAGCAGCCGTTCTGGATGACCCTGGTCCTGGGCGCGGTCCTGGGACAGATCGGCCTTCCGGGCGGCGGCTTCGGCTACGGTTACGGCTCCATGCACCGGGTCGGCAACCCGGTGACGCCGGTTCCCTCGCCGACCATGCAGTCCGGCGCAAACCCGGTTTCGGACTACATCCCGGTTGCGCGCATCGCGGACCTGCTCTTGCAACCCGGCGGGACCCTCGAGTACGACGGCAAGCGCATCACGTATCCTGACATCCGTATGGTCTATTGGTGCGGCGGTAATCCGTTCCACCACCACCAGGACTTGAATCGCCTGCTTGAGGCGTGGCGGCGGCCCGACACCATCGTCTTCAACGAGATCTGGTGGACGGCGGCGGCGCGCCACGCCGACATCGTGCTGCCGGCGACCACGACGTTGGAGCGCAACGACATCGCTTCCAGCGCCTACGATCGCTACCTCTTGGCGATGCACAAGGCCATCGATCCGGTTGGCGAAGCGCGCAACGACTACAACATTTTCGCCGATCTGGCCGATCGCCTGGGTTTCCGCGAGGCCTATACCGAGGGGCGCGACGAGATGGGCTGGCTCAACCACCTATACGACGTTTCACGCCAGCAGGCGGCGCGGCAGGGATTGGAGATGCCTGACTTCGACGTCTTTTGGGACGCGGGCTATCTGGAGTTTCCGGCGCCGACGGAACCCGTCGTCATGCTTGCCGAGTTTCGCGCCGATCCGGATGCGCATCCCCTTGCGACGCCGTCCGGCAAGCTCGAGATATTCTCGCAAACGATCGCGTCCTTCGGCTACGACGACTGTCCCGGCCATCCGGTGTGGCTGGCGCCCGCCGAATGGCTGGGCGCCGAGAAGGCGAAGCGCTACCCCCTGCATCTGATTTCGAGCCAGCCGGCGACGCGACTGCACGGCCAGCTCGACGGCGACGGGGTCAGCCGGCGGTCCAAGATCGACCAACGCGAGCCCGTCTGGATCCACCCCGCCGACGCCGCCAGCCGCGGCATCGAAGACGGCGTCGTGGTGCGCGTCTTCAACGACCGCGGCGCCTGCCTCGCGGGTGCGAAGCTGAGCGATTCGGTGCGTGCAGGCGTTGTCGTGATGCACACCGGCGCGACATTCGATCCCGCTGAACCGGGGCGGATCGGCAGCCTCGATCGCCACGGCAACGCCAACATGTTGACGCTCGATACGGGCACCTCGCGCCTCAGCCAGGGGACCAGCGCCCAGACCGCGCTGGTCGAAGTGGAAATGTGGCGAGATGCGGTTCCCGAGGTGGGTGCGTTTAGCCCGCCCGCGCGGACCCAGCCCCGCTCCGGGGCCGTGCGCCGGTGAGCGGCGCTTGGCGGCCATTTTCCGCGATCGGCGGGTGATCGTTTTGGACGGCGGGGCCGCGCGGGCGGATTCCTGCACGCGGGAGTGGAAACAACGCGCCGCGCCCGCTTGCGGAACGAACCGGCGCCAAGGCCGCTCCACCGAGTTGATCCATGTCAATGGCGCGTCGAAGAGTGATTGTTACCATTGGGTTAGACGGTTTGGCAGAGGACGACCTTGGTGACGAAGCGTAATCAACCGGGACCCGAAGGCGACCGAATTGTCGCCGGCGGGACAGCCGGTAACGAGGCGTCCGCAAATCGCGGGTTCGAGATCGTCGCCCGCGAGGATTTTTCGGACCAGACCTTTCTCCTCGACATACGCCATCCCCTCTTGGCCAAGGCGGCGCGGCCGGGGCAATTCGTCATCGTGCTCGTCCACGAGCATAGCGAGCGCATCCCGCTTACGCTGGCCGATTTCGATCCCGCGGCGGGGACCATCACCCTTGTCATTCAGGCGGTGGGCAAATCGACCGGCGAGATGCAGCGAAATTGTCACGTCGGCTCGAGGCTTCTCGGCGTGGTCGGGCCCATGGGCGAGCCGAGCCGGGTCACGGACGCGAAGAAGGTTGTGTGCGTCGGCGGCGGGCTGGGGGTCGCCCCGGTCTTTCCCCAGGCCCGTGCATTCAAGGAGAACGGCGCCTACGTCATCGGCGTCGTCGGTTTCAAGAACAAAGAGCTGATGTTCTGGGAGGACAAGTTCAAGACCACGTGCGACGAATTCATCGTCTGTACCGACGATGGTTCGGCCGGGATCAAGGGTTTGGTGACCGAGGGCGTTCGCTCGGCGATGGCGCGCCACGACGACATCGACGAGGTGATTGCCATCGGCCCACCGATCATGATGAAGGCCTGCGCCGACGCGACCCGCGCCGAAGGCATCAAGACCGTCGTCAGTCTCAATCCCGTCATGGTGGACGGCACCGGAATGTGTGGGGGTTGCAGGGTCAAAGTTGGCGGGAGGATAATGTTCGCCTGCGTCGACGGGCCCGATTTCGACGGCCACCAGGTCGACTTCGATGACCTGATGAACCGCCTGAAACGATACGCCGAGGAGGAAAGCCTGGCCATGGAACGATGGTCGGAATCCTGCCGCCAGTCGCGCGAGACGCCCGCACCGACGCCCGTTGCACCGCTTCCCGCCCCGGACCCGACGTCGCCGGCGGGTCCGCAGGACACCTGAACCGAAAGACGACGATGGCGAAAAAGAAGACCATCCGCACCATTCCCCAGGAACGGAACCCGATTCCGGTCCAGGACGCCGAGGCGCGGATCCGCAACTTTTCCGAAGTCGCCCTGGGCTATGGGCTGGAAAACGCGCTCAACGAGTGCGAGCGCTGCCTGTTGTGTCCCCAAGCCGAATGTGTCGTCGGCTGTCCGGTCCGCATCGACATTCCCGGTTTCATCGAGAAGATCAGCCAGGGCGACTATCGCGGCGCCTACGACGTCATCAGCGACGCAAATCTGCTGCCGGCGATTTGCGGGCGCGTGTGCCCGCAGGAAGACCAGTGCGAAGGCGTCTGTCCGGTCGGCGAGACCCTGGAGCCGGTGGCCATCGGCAGAATCGAGCGCTGGATCGGCGACTTAGCGATCCAGGAGGGCTGGGAGAACGTCCCCTATATCGAACCCAACGGCTTTCGCGTCGGCATCGTCGGATCGGGGCCGGCCGGTATCGCCTGCGCCGCGGACATGGCCAAGGCGGGATGCGAGGTGACCGTCTTCGAGGCCCTGCACCGGCCGGGCGGCGTCCTGCGTTACGGCATCCCCGAGTTCCGCCTTCCCAATGACGTGATCGACGCCGAGATCGAGCGCGTGACCGGCGTCGGGGTGAAGTTCGAGTGCAACACCCTGGTCGGGCGCCTGTTCACCATCGAGCAGATGCGCGACGAGATGGGCTTCGACGCCGTATTCATCGGCACCGGCGCGGGTTCGCCCACCTTCGCCGGGCTCGATGGCGAATCCCTTAACGGGGTGATGTCTGCCAACGAGCTCTTGACGCGTTGCAACCTGATGCAGGCGGGCGAGTTCCCGGCCTATGACACCCCGATCCACCTGGGTCGGCGCATCGCCGTGATCGGTGCCGGCAACACGGCCATGGACGCGATGCGGGTGGTCTTGAGACTGGGGGCGGAAAAGGTTTACTGCGTGTACCGCCGGACCCGGGACGAAAGCCCGGCCCGGCGAGAGGAGATGGAGCACGCCGAGGAAGAGGGGATCGATTTCCACTGGCTCACCGCCCCCGTCGAGATTCTTGACGACGGTGCCGGCAACGTTCGCGCCATGCGTTGCATCCGCATGGAACTCGGCGAGCCCGACGATTCGGGTCGAAGGCGTCCGGTGCCCATCGAGGGAAGCGAGTACGAGTTCGAGACCGACATGGTCGTCTATGCGATTGGGACCAGCGCCAACCCGATCCTCGGCCAGACCTCGAAACTGAGGCTGAACAAGTGGGGCTACATCGACACCGACGAAAACCTGGCCACCTCGATCGCTGGAGTGTACGCGGGTGGCGACATCGTCACCGGTGCGGCCACCGTCATTCTGGCGATGGGCGCGGGCCGCAGGGCCGCTAGCAGCATGAAGGCGTATCTGGGCTTGCGCGACAGCGAAGTCGTGTACCTTGCCGAGCATGCGGAAGGCGCGGCGCGCTTGTTCGGAATCGACCGGGCCGAAAAGAACTTCGCGCGCGTCCGTGTCGCTTAAGCAGACGAGGATCGGACCCTTCAATGGATTCCATCGCTGTTCGTGAGGCGCGTCGGACGCGCAAGAATGCGCCCGCCGGTGCCCGGAAAGTCTCGGGAAAAGGCCGCCGCCGCCCGTCACGCTCGGCGAAGTCGGTCGAGACGCTGAGCGAGCATATCGTCGAAATCGTCAGCGATTCGGGGGAAGGGGCGCAAAGGTGCGGCCAATCGTTTGGCGCCGTGGCCGCCCGAATGGGCAACGGCGCGTGGACCGTCGAGATCATCCCGGCCGAGATCCAACCGCCGGCGCGCAGCATCGCAGGTGCAAGCGGAAACCGCGTGCGGGTCGCGTCGAGCGAGGTGACCAACGGCGGCGACGAAGCCGATCTGGCGGTGGCGTTCAACGAGCAGGTGCTGCTGGGCCGTGTCGACGCGGGCGAGCTTAAATCGGGGTGCACCATCTTGCTGGAAAGCAAATGGCGCACGGATCGCGACCCCGAGATCGCGGCGTCCTATGCGAACACGTACGAGCGGCTGGTGGCCGATGGCTACCAGGTGCGCGAGATCCCGATGGAGGACGAATGCGCCCAGTACTTGGTCGACCCGCGGCGCGGGAAGAATATGTTCGTGCTCGGGATGCTCACCAGCATCTACAGCCTCGATCTCCAGCTCGCGCGCGACCAAGTGGCCTTCATCTTCGGTAAAAAGGGCGAAGCCGTCATCGGTCCCAACATCCGTTTGCTCGAGGCCGGACACGAATGGGCCGAAGCGAATCTGGGCATCAAGTTCCGAATTCCCGCGGACAAGCCGCGCGAACCCAAAGTCGTGATCAACGGCAATACCGCGCTCGCGCTTGGCGTCATGGCGTCGGGGATGCGGGTCTGCTCCATGTATCCCATCACGCCGGCCACTTCGGCGTCCCATTACCTGAGCGACGTGTTCGAAAAGGTCGGCGGCGTCGTCCACCAAGCCGAGGACGAAATCGCGGCCTGCGCCTTCGCCATTGGCGCGTCGTACGCGGGAAAGTGCGCGTTGACGATTACCTCGGGCCCTGGCCTGTCGCTGAAGCAAGAGGCCATCGGACTCGCCGTCATGGCCGAGATTCCGCTTGTGGTGGTCGACGTTCAGCGCGGTGGCCCAAGCACCGGTCAGCCGACCAAGGCCGAGCAGGGCGATCTCTTGGCCGCCTGTTTCGGCGGCCACGGCGACGCCCCAAAGGTGGTGATGGCGCCGGCGACGATCGAGGACTGCTTCTACTCGATGATCAGCGCCCGCAAGATCGCCGAGACGTTCAACATGGTCGTCGTCGTGCTGACCGACGCCAATCTCGCGACCGCGCAACAACCATTCCCACGGCCGCGCTTCTCGCCCGATTGGCTGGCGCCGCCCGTGGACCAGAGCGCCGTGCCCGAAGGTGGCAAGCCGTACGACTGGGACCACCGGACCGGGCTTGCCCGCCGGGTCGTCCCGGGACAGCCGAACGGCATGTACACCCTGACCGGACTGGCCCATGACCGGTTGAGCCACGTCGCCTACGATCCGGAAATCAATCAAGAGGGCCTTCGCCATCGCAGCCTCAAGCTGGCCGCCTTTCAGAAAACGCTCAAACCCCCGCCGCTGTATGGCGACGAAGAGGGTGAGATTCTGGTGGTGGGTTGGGGCAGCACCAAGGGAACCATCGAAGAGGCGGTCGACCGGCTGCGCCGGGACGGCCGCAAGGTCGGAGCGATGAACCTCCGGTTTCTCCAACCCATGGCGTCCGGGATGGGGGAGACGCTCGGGCGCTTCGACAAGGCCATGACCATCGAGAGCAGTTGGTGCGACAACCTTGACGACGAGATCGTCGATGGTGACAACCGCCGCTTCTCGGCACTCGCGATGATGCTCCGGGCCCGATATCTCGCCGACATCGAATGCTGGAGCGAAGTTCGGGGACAGCCCATCAAACCCGGAACCATCGCGCGCGTCGTCGAAGACAGGCTACAACGGGGAGCGTGAGCGATATGTCGACTCTTGCCGCCGAGTGCCTCTTGAAGCTGGCC
>JASLLV010000098.1 GCA_030746935.1 Rhodospirillales bacterium
TGAACATCGCTTCGGTATCGACGAAGCCTTCGAACCCGAACGTGCGGCACTTGGTGGTGTCGCTCATGACGTCCCAACTCTGGGCGAAAAGCGTGTCCGCGAACGACCAATCCACGAGATCGTCCAGGGGGCGGCGCTCGAGACCGTGGCGTTCGATGAGCGAGTCCCAAAGGGGACCCTTGTCGGCCATGTGCCGGGCAAGCGCGATGGTGCGCACCTCGCCCACCTCCATCTGAAAGTACTCGGCGATAAGGGGCCACAGGCGTTGCCAGCGGAAAACGTCGCCGTTGGTGATGTTGAACGCCTGGTTCGCGCAGGCCCCCTCGGTTCCGGACCAGAGCGCAGCCTGGCTGAGAAGGGTTGCATCCGTCGCCTCGCTGATCGCGGCGAAGGCGGCCGGGTGGCCTGGGAATCGGAGCGGGAGTGCGAGCGCCTTCGACAGCGTCGCGTAGACGGCGATCGCAAGAGCCGCGTTTCGCCTTCGCCCGGGCGCAAAGCCCGAGACCGCGTGCGGGCGCAACAACGTCCACGACCATGGCTTTCCCGCCTGCCGGCGGCGCAGCCGACCCTCCTGGGCGAAGAAATGGTTGGGGGGCATGTGCCGGGCATCGGTCTCCTTTGCCGGTGTCTTGTAGGGGCCGAGATGGCTCCCGTAGACCGATGATCCCTGCATCAAGGTCATGCGCGAGAGATTGGGCGCCGCCGCCTCGAGCGTCGAAAGCGCGTTTTCGAACATGGTTTCGTTGCGCCCGGCCCGGTCCGCGGGCGCATCACCGTCGGTATCCTCGGCGGCGTAGATCGCGTGGGTCACGTCCTCGATTCCGCTTAGGCCCTCGGCGCACGCGCGGGCATCCGATAAATCGAGGTTGATGATGCGGGCGCGGGTGGGAAATTCGGGCGCCCGGCGGGCGACGGCAATCACGTCCCAGTCGTTGCGCTTCTCCAGTAAGCCAACCAGATGGGCACCGACGGTCCCGGTTCCGCCCAGCACCAACGCGACCTTCCGAACGCTCATCGCTTTCACCCGCCGGCGCCTCATTCGCGCGTGTTCGCCAAACGATACACGCTTCGCACCCCGAACGCCCGGACCACACGCGATTGCCGCCGCCTCACGCGCCTGCCATGATCGCGCCCTTCCACCGGATGCAACGGAGAAAGCACGTGATTGACGCGGCCATCGTTGGATTGGGGCGCTGGGGCCAGCGTATCGTCGGTTCGGTCCAGGGCCAAAGCGAGGTGATCCGGTTCGTAGCCGCCGTCACCCGGACGCCCGCGAATGCGGCTGAGTTCGCGGACGGCGCCGGGATCGTGGTCGGCGACGACTACTCTGCGATCCTCAAGCGCGCGGACGTGGACGCGATCGTGCTCGCCACCCCCAATTCCCAGCATGCCGGTCAGATCGTTGCGGCCGCCGAGGCGGGAAAGCACGTCTTGGTGGAAAAGCCGTTCACGCTGGACCGTGCCAGCGCCGCGTCGACGGCCCAGGCGGCGGCGAACGCTGGTATCGTGCTCGCGCCCGCCCACAACCGCCGGTTCCTGCCGTCGATCGCCGAGCTTCGCGGACGCCTCACCCAAGGCCAACTCGGCACGCTTTGTCACGTCGAGGCGAACTATTCGAGCGGCTCGGGTTACCGCTATCGGGACGGCATGTGGCGCGCGCTCAGGGCCGAGAGCCCGGCGGGAAGCATGACGGCGACGGGAATTCACATTCTCGATGGGCTGGTCGGGCTGTTCGGCCGCATCACTCGGGTGCAGGCCCAAAGCCGGCGTCGTGTGCTGGCGATCGACATCGACGACACCACGTCTGCGCTGCTCGATTTCGAGAATGGGATGACGGGATATCTCGGGACCCTTGGCGCCACCGCAGATGACTGGCGGCTCCAGGTTTTCGGGGCAGACGGCTGGGCCGAGATCCGGCCCGATAACCGGCTTTGCATAAAGATTGGCGAGGCCGAGCCCGAAGCGATCGTCTTCGAGAGAATTGATACCGTGCGCGCCGAACTTGAGGCCTTCGCCGCGGCGATCACGGGCGAAGCGCCCTATCCGGTTCCCGTCGATGACGCCGTGCACGGCGTCGCCGTGATGGAGGCGATAGACTTGGCGGCGGGTGAAGGCGGTGCGTTCAAGGTATTCTGATCGTCCGCCGGGGTGCTACAGTGTCCCGTTCGAGTCCGAAGAGAGTTGATTGGGGAGAAGCGTCATGAACGATGGAAAAGTCGCCTGGACGGGTAATTTCCCGGCCGTCATCACGCCATTTGCCGCCGACGGCGCCATCGACGAGAAGAAGTTCTTGGAAAATATCGAGATCCTGGTCGCCGAAGGGGTCGACGGGATCATCGTTTCAGGCTCCAACGGCGAATCCTGGGCGCTTGAGGCAGACGAGCGGCTCAGGCTTTTCACCATCGCCGCCGAGCTGATGAAGGACCGGGTCCCGGTTCTCGGCGGGACCGGCGGCATCATCACCCACCGGGTCGCCGAGCTGACGCTTGCCGCCAAGAAAGCAGGCTGCGCCGGCGCCATGATCATGCCGCCCTATTACGCGATGGTGAACCGCAAGGAGGTGGTGCAGCACTACAAGACCATCTCTGATACAGCAAATCTTCCCATCTTGCTCTACAACTCGCCGGCCGCTACGGGCGTGAACCTCACCGCCGATTTCTGCGTCGAGCTCGCCGAGATCGACTACGTGGTCGCGATCAAGCAAAGCGTCCCCGACTTCGTCGAGTTCGCGAACACGGTCGACGCCGTCGGCGATCGCATTCGGGTCTTCACCGGCAACTCCGGCAAGCGCGGCCTTGCCGCCGCCATGGTCGGCGCCGTCGGCTTCGTCTCGAGCGAGGACCCCCACGTCATGGGAGCCGAAGGCGTCTCGTTGTGGAAGGTCTCGCAAAGCGGTGATATGGCCGCGGCCCGCGCGCTCCAGGCGAAGATCCTTCGCATGAAGAATGCGCTCGGCGCCATCGGCACGGCGCCGGCGTCGATGAAGGCGGCCATGAACATCCTCGGCCGTCCCGGAGGCCACGTCCGGGCGCCCCTTCTCGATCTCAACGCGGCCGAGACCGAACAAGTGCGCGCGGCCCTCGATGATCTCGGGTTGCTCTCGGGGCGCGCCGCCGCGCAGTAAGGCTTGGCGACGGTGGCGACGACGGGCCTAGGATCCGCGCCTCGGCGCCCCGGGTGCGCTTGAGCGGGGGCTACGGGTGAACCGTGTCCTGATCGTCGGCGCCGCCCAGATGGGCCCGGTCTCGATCGGTGACGGGCGCGCGTTCGTGGTCGCGCGCATGATCGCGCTACTGGGCGAGGCACGGTCGCGCGGGTGCGAACTCGTGGTCTTTCCCGAGTTGGCGCTCACCACCTTCTTCCCCCGCCTCCACATGACCGATGAAGGGGAGATCGACCCCTTCTTCGAAACCGAGATGCCGGGGCCCGAAACGAAGGCATTGTTCGAGGCGGCGGCGGATTCGGGGATCGGCTTCTATCTCGGCTATGCCGAGCTTTGCCGAGACGGCGGGCGGCGACGGCGGTTCAACGCTTCGATCCTCGTCGACGGCGCGGGTCGGATCGTCGGCAAGTACCGAAAGGTGCATCTCCCCGGAAACCCCGAGTACGTTCCCGGCCGACCGGTCCAAGAGATGGAAAAGCGCTACTTCGAAGTGGGCGATCGTGGCTTTCCCGTCTGGCGGGCCTGGAACGGCGTCGTCGGTATGTGCCTTTGCAACGACCGCCGCTGGCCGGAGGTCTATCGCGTGATGGGCCTGCAAGGCGTCGAGATGATCCTGATGGGCTACAACACCAAGCTCATCGACCGCGACGGGGCCGAGCCCGGCCACTACCCGATGTTCCACCATCGGCTCGTGCTCCAGGCCGGTGCCTATCAGAACGCCACCTTCGTTGTCGCCGCCGCGAAGGCCGGAAACGAGGACGGCATCCCGCTTCTGGCGGGAAGCTGCATCGTCGCGCCATCGGGAGAAATTGTGGCGCAGTCGCAGACCGAAGGGGACGAGTTGATCACCGCGCGCGTGAATTTGGACGATTGTGCGCTCGGCAAGCGGACCGTGTTCAACTTCGCGGCGCACAGGCGGACTGAAGCCTACCGCCTGATCTGCACCCGCGCGGGCGCGATCGCACCACCCGCGTCCCGAGGCCGTGCGGAGCGCAGCCCCGGCGGCCCGTGATTCCGGTCTTCCGCCGCCGCGGCTTTCGCATCACGCCGCGATGGGGTATGGGAACACCGGCGCCGGTGCGTCCGAGGATGCCTCAGGGTACGCAATGCCGGACATCGAAGACCTGGAAGCAAATCACGACCCCCTCAGGCTTGCCCCCGGCAAGCTCCGGGCGAAGTACGCCCTCGACAAGGCGGCGAGTGGGCTCTTGTTCGTGGCGCTCCTTCCGCTCTTCGCCGTCGTCGCGGCCGCGATCCTGATCGAGGGACCCTTTTCCCGCGAAAGCCGGGGGCCGGTCTTCGTCTCCCAGGAGCGGCTTTCGGCGGGCCGGCCCTTCCGAATGCTCAAGTTCCGCACCTACTACCTCAGCGACGACGAGTTCCTGAAGCACTACGAGGACACGACCTTCTTCATCAACAACCGCCGCCAGACACGCGTCGACCGGATGTTGCGCAAACACTACCTCGACGAGCTGCCGCAGCTTGTCAACGTGCTCGCGGGCCAGATGAGCCTCGTCGGCCCGCGCCCTTGGCCCGCCAAGCAATACCGCGAGACACTGGAACGCGGCTATATCGGCAAAAGGCTGCTGCGCGGCGGCATCTACGGGCCGGTCCAGTCGACCAAGGGCGTCACGGTGAAGAACCGCCTCGGCCTCGACGATGCGCTGGTGGCGGAATACGCGCGGCGCAGCGCGCTCGGGATCGTCCTCGTCGATCTTCGGATCCTTCTCGATTCGGTACGCGTGATCGTGCGCGGCGACGGGTTGTAGGCGCAACTCACGCGCCACCCCTGCGCGGCCCTAGGGGCCGGGCCGGCGATCAGATCGGCGACGCCTCGGGCGCCTGCGGCGCCTTCTTCACGGCGCGTTCACGAAACGCGATGTAGGTGACGGCCGAGAAGATCATGACGCCGCCGACCCAGGTCCAGAGATCGGGCACCTCGGCGAACACCAAATATCCGATGATCGATGCCCAGATCAGGCGCGTGAACGCGATCGGCAGGATCGCGGTGATCTCCGCTTCCTTGAGCGCCTGGGCGAGGCACAGATGGTTGAGGCTGCCGAGCCCGCCGATGACCACGAACCACGCCAATTGGACAAGCGTCGGGGTCTGCCAGAACGGCAACATGGCTGCGAACGTGATCGGCACCGCAAAGAGCGCCGTGTATAGCGTGATCGTCAGGCTCGATTCCGTACGCACCAGGATCTTGGCCATGATCATCGTCACCGAGACGATGGACGACGCGCCCAGGATGAGCAGGGCGCCCACGTCGAGGGCCACCATGCCGGGGCGAAGGATGACGAGGGCGCCAGCGAACCCGACGATGAGCGCCGTGATCCGGCGCGCCCGGATCGCCTCGCCAAGCACGATGATGGCAAGGATGGTGGCGAACAACGGGCTCGAAAAATTAAGTGCCGCCACTTTGGCGAGCGGCGTCAGGCCAAGCCCGAAGAAGAACATCAGCTGGGCGAGGCCGTTGATCGTGCCCCGCGTTGCGTGCAGCCGGAACCGCCCGGTCCGGAGCGGATGGGGGCGGCGGCGCAGGAACACAGGCGCGAGCACGCAAAACCCGAAGAGAGCGCGGAAGAACGCTACCTCGAACGCGTGCACGTCGAGCGAGGCGTAGCGGATACAGGCGTTCATGGTGGTTCCCGAAAGTGCCGCCACGGCCATGAATCCCATGGCCCTGAGGGTTCCCGGCGAACGGATGGCGCGTGCAACGTGGCGGGCTCCGGCAAGCCTCATGGCGTTGTTCGCCTCCGCCCCGAACCCGTACTGGCGTTCATGGGGCGCGCGCGAGCGTGGGCGCCACGCGTGCGCCCGTCCGGCGCCACGACGAGGGTTCCCTTCACGCTTTGACGCGAAGCGGTTCCAGCGGCGTATGGCAGCTCAGGTTCTCGACCCCGTCGGCGGTGACCAGCAGCGAGTCTCCGAGGTTGCATCCCGCCACGTTCGGCTCCAGCCACTGCGAGTGGGCAACGAAGGTCATCCCTTCCTCGAGCCGGTCGTAATTCGACGAGATCACGCTGTACTGGGGCATGCCCGGCATGGTGATCGAATGCCCGAGCCGGGGGCCGTTGGGACCTTGGGTCGCCGGGTAAACGTGACGCAGATCGCGACCCTGGGCCTCCAAGTCGGGCTCTTCGATGTGGGCGCGGGGGATCGGCCGCGCCGTCCCGTCGTCGTTGGGCGCCCAGTTCCAGGGTAGCGCACGCGCTTCCGCCGACGTAACGTAGCCGCGCTCGATATAGGGGCCGAAGCTGGCGTTGTTGACGTCGCGTACCAGCGCGCCCGGGCGTACAGTCGCGATGGCGCGTTCGACGCCTTCGACGCACATCTCCAGTACCTCGTTTTGCTTCGGCGTGATCTCGCCGACGGCGATCATGCGGGCCGTCTGCGCCCAGTATCCGCGGTAGGTGACGTTGGAGACATAGATGTTGATCAAATCGCCGGGCCGGACCACCCGGCCCCAGGGCTTGGTGATAGATGTCCCGAAACGGTTGATGCCGACCTGATAGCCGTCGCCGGTCTCGCCGCCGCGGGCCATCTGGGCAAAGGTGAAAGCGGCGTAGATCTCGTGGTCGGTCACGCCCGGCCTGATCACGTGGTAGGCCGCCTGCAGCCCGATATCGATCAGCTCTGCGGCGGCGCGGATGATCTTCTGCTCGGCGGGCAAGCGCACCCGTTGCATCCGGTCGATGATCGCGTTCTCGCCTTGAAAGGCGGCGTCGGGCATGGCTTGGGCGAGCGCGCCCCAATACGGCGTCGAGTTGTGGTCGCCGAGAAGACCGATCCGGGCGCCGAGAAGACCGCGTTCTTCGGCGACGGCGCGCGTCGCGGCCGCGAGCTTGTGCGTCGTATTGCCGGGCCGGTCCCAGGTCTCGCGCCCCCACGGGCCGACTTGGCGGATATCGTCGATGCCGACCGGCTCGCCCGGTGGCGGAAGCAACACCGACGAGCTGTAGAAGGACAGGATCGTGGGCTCGGTGTCGGGATCGGTGGGGAGCACAAGGACTCCTTCACGGATCCAGTCGCAGACGTATCGGAGGTACGCATTCGACGTGTGATACCAACCGGTGATGTCGGTGTGCACGATAAGTGCGTCGCAACCGGCGACCGCCGCGTCGCGGCGAATGCGTCGCAGCCGTTCGGCGAATTCCGCGGCCGGCAGGGGATCGACGGGCGTGAAGGTGAAATCCGGCTCAAACCCCTCGAGAAGCTTCTCGCACGCGCGCATCGCGGACCTCCGATTCCAGTGCGGTGTCCGGGTGCCTGTGGGCGCCTTCAAGCCCCCTGGACTGACGATCTCGCCTTCGATTGGCGAAGCGGAATGGCGGTGGCGGCGGCCATGATACGGATCACCCCACGCTTTCGCCCTTCACGACCCGGTCGGTAAAAGCGGCCGCGAGCCCGATGTAGGCCTCGGGCGCCAGCAACGCGTCGATCTCGGCATCCGAGAAGGTATCCGCGACCGCCGGGACGCGGGCGAGCGCCTCTTTCATGGTCGAACCGTCCACGGCGGCGGTCATGCAAGCGTCGTAGATGATGTCGTGGGCACGCTGGCGCCCCAGCGTCTCGCCCAGCTTCATCATCACCGCCTCGCTCAGCAGGATTCCCTTCGTGATATCGAGGTTGCGGCGCATGTTGTCGGCGCGGACGTTAAGTCCGCCGGTGACGTAGATCGCCTTGGTGATCGCCGCGTGGGCGTGGCACGACATCCGGGCCACGTATTCGCGTTCGGACTGAAGGGCGATCTTGTCGCGTTCGTGCTCGGCGATCACGCCGTCGAGGGCCAGCGGCACCGCGCTGCGAACGCACCGGGCCAACGCGACGATGGTCTCGCAGATGGCGGGATTGCGCTTGTGCGGCATGGTGCTGGAGCCGACCTTGCCTTCCGGCATCGGTTCTTCGAGTTCCGCGACCTCGGTCTTCTGCAAAGCGATGATTTCGTGCCCGATCTTGCCCACGGTGCCCACCGCGAGGGCCACGACCACGGCGTATTCCGCCATGGTGTCGCGCGCGGCGTGCCACGAGACGTTCGGACACGCGAGTCCGAGCGCCGCCATCATGTGCCTTTGAACCTCGATTCCTTCGCCGCCGACAGCCGCCATGGTCCCGACCGCGCCCGAAAACTGGCCGACGAACAGGCGTGGCGCGCATTGCTCGAGGCGTTCCAGATGGCGTCCGATCTCGTCGATCCAGACCGCGACCTTGTAGCCGAACGTGATCGGTTGCGCCTGCTGGCCGTGGGTGCGCCCGACCATCGGCGTTTCGCGGTGCGCCTCGGCGAGGTCCCGCAACTTCCCGCGAAGCGTCCCCAGTCCCTCGTGAATGGCAGCGTGGGCATCCTTCATCTGCAGGATCATTCCGGTGTCGGTGATGTCCTGGGTCGTCGCCCCCCAATGGACGAACTGGCCGGCTTCGCCCGCGCACCTTTCCGCCATGGCCCGAACCAGGGGCACGATCGGGTGCGCCGTGCGGTCCATTTCGCGCTTGAGCTCGCCAAGGTCGTAAAGCGTCACGTCGGCGATGCGAGCGATCTCGTCGGCAGCCTCGGCGGGCACCATTCCGACTTCCGCCTCGGCGCGGGCGAGCGCCACTTCCACGTCGAGCCACTTCTGGACCGTCATCCGGTCGCTGAAAATCTCGCGCATGGCGGGCGTGCTGAACTGGTCGCCAAACAATTCGCTGTCGATGACATAGGCGCTCATGGGCGGCCCTCCCCGGGGCTTCGTTGCACAAGCCGGATCGCACGCGCACCATACGGGAATTCGCCTTGCCAGCAATCCCGCAAACCGCGGCTCGGACGACTCGCGGCGGGGTGCCAAAGCGGCTATTGAAGGGCGTGGGCACGCCCCGATGCGCGAGGAGAAAACATATGAAAGCGAGAATCAAATGGCTGGAAGACCGCGCCTTCGTCGGTGAATCGGGCTCCGGCCACGCCATTGTCATCGGTAGCGCGGGCGGTGCCGATGGGCGCACGCTGGGACCAAGTCCGATGGAACTGGTCCTGATGGGCGTCGGCGGCTGCACGTCCTTCGACGTCATCCATATCCTGGAGAAATCCCGCGAGCCGGTCACGGATTGCGTCGCCGAGCTCGAGGCGGTTCGCGCCGACGACGATCCCAAGGTCTTCACCCGCGTCCACATGCGGATCGTGGTCTCCGGACCCGGCCTGAATCGCGACAAAGTGGAGCGCGCGGTCAAGCTTTCGGCCGAGAAGTACTGTTCGGCGTCGGCCATGATCGCGAAGACCGCCGAAATCTCCTACGACGTCGAGGTCATCGACGGCGCACACCCGGCGGACGCGCCGCGCGCGTCGTCGCCGGCTTCGTAATCCGGGCGCGAATTGCCGTGCCGGCGCCATGATCCTGATCGGGATGTACGATTCGCCGTTCGTCCGCCGCGCCGCCGTGACGTTGCACCACTACGGCCTCGCCTTCGATCGCCGACCGATCTCGGTGTTCCGGGATTTCGCCGATGTACAGGCGGTCAATCCACTCGGCCGCTTGCCGGCGCTCATGCTGGACGATGGAACCGTGATCGCGGACAGCACGTACATCCTCGATCATCTGGACGAGCTGGCGGGTCCGGTATGCGCCCTAACGCCGCCCGGCGGTCCGGCCCGCCTCGAGGTTCAGCGCTGCGTCGCCGTCGCGCTCGGGCTGATGGAAAAAAGCGTCGAGAGCCCGCATGGGCAAGGCCGGCAAGCGAGAGTACGTCCAGGTGCTGCGGCTGCTCGAGACCTTCCGCCTCGCCGAGGTGGAGGGGGCGATCCGCGATGCCCTGAAGCTGGGGGCGATCGGCTTCGATGCCGTCAAGCACCTGGTGCTGTGTCGCATCGAGCGCCGGCCGCCACGTCTCGATCTCGACCTCTACCCCTATCTCCCGAGAGCCCGGGTCGCGGCGACGTCGGCCAGGAGCTACATGAGCCTGCTGTTCGGGGCCGGCCAATGACCGACACACCACAGG
>JASLLV010000099.1 GCA_030746935.1 Rhodospirillales bacterium
GTTTGCCACCATGTGGCATCGCCGCGACCTGATGGCAAAGGCTGGCGTCAAGGCACCCAAGGACTGGGCCGAGTCGGTTCCGTTCTTCAAGGCGTTGACCAAGGGCGGCATCTACGGTCACTCGAACCCGTATGCGGCGGGCGGCATGACCAACACCCTTGGTTGGGCCATGATCAAGAAGGCGGGCGGCGATATCGTCAATCCCGATCAAACGACCAGCATGGAATCGGGACCGATTGTCGATTCGTTGGAGTTCGTCAAGGAGATCCGGCCGTATTCGCCCTCGGGTGCGACCGGGTATTCCTACGGTGAATCGCTCGGCGCGTTCGTCTCCGGCCGTAGCGCCACTGGTTGGTATACGGGCCGGGCGTTGATGAACGTCAACACCCAGAACCCGAAAATCCTGGACGACGTTGGCGCCGTGCCGTGGCCGTCGAAGGACCGCAACAACGCCTTCGACATGGGCGGCTACCACGCCCATTGGATCTGCAAGGACTGCAAGAACCCGAAGGAAGCCGCCCTCGTTGCCGCGTGGCACTACAGCGGCACGGGCTCGCAGGGCAGCGTCTACGCCAAGTGGCTGCACGGTGCGCCTAGCCACCTGCTTCCGATCCTGAAATCGACCGCGGCATCCGACGACTACTGGAACCATCCGCTCCTCAAGAGGAAGAAGGCGGAGGTGCTGGTTATGATCGAGATGCTCAAGAACGGCTTTACCCGCGTGAAGGAAGGCCCCGACCATCCCATCAACTTCAAGATGGGCGAGATCATGGGTACCAACGTGTTCGCGCTGATGACCCAGAAGGTGGTGATCAACAACGAGGACCCGAAGACGGTCGCCGCATGGGGCCGTGACCAAGTTGCCAAGGTCATGGGGGGCTAAACGAGTCTCTTGGACCGTTCTTGACGACGGTCCGGCCATTTGATATCGCGCCGCCGCGCCCTCGGGTCCGGCGGCGCTTTTTTTGCGTGACAGATCCGCTGAGCCGAAGGCGACGGAGGAACGAAGGTGTTTCCTGTGTTCGGCGATGCCGCGTCGATGAATGTCCAGAAGGTGATGTGGTGCGCGAGAAGGCAGCGCGCTTCATCGCTCCGCGGTCGGACCTGCCGGCGCGGCCCCAGCCCTGACCAGGCGCCGTTCATGGTATGGTGCCCGGCAATCGTGGAAACCGAAACGAGGCGGGGGCGTCGGCCGCTTGGTGGCCAACGGGCGACGCGACGGTCATGGCGGCGAAGATACTCGGTGGGTTGGCGGCGGGTGCCCGCATAAGGCTTGCGCGGCACCGCCCCCTCCTCGAAGCGGCAATGGCGGCGTCGGCCCTGGTTGCGCTGGCCGACGGCCACGTCACCTTCTCGGAAAGCCATCGCCTTGACGAAATTATCGAAACCATCGAGCAGCTTCGGGTCTTCGATGCACACGAAGGGGTCGAGCTGTTCAAGGACTACATCGACGCCGTGGCGCTGAACCCGGAGGCGGGACGAAAACAAGCGCTGTCCGCGATCGACCGTATCGCCGATGACAAGGACGAGGCGCGCCTACTGGTGCGGCTGTGCCTCGCGGTGAGCGCGGCGGATGGCGTCTTCCAGGACGAGGAGCGCGAGCGGATCGTCGAGATCTGCGCGCGGCTCGGACTTGCGCCCGACGAGTTCGGTCTGTAAGCCCTGGCGCATGAACATGAGTAAACGGATCGCCTTCATCGGACTCGGCCAAATGGGTGGACCCATCGCCGGACACCTGGCGCGCGCCGGCTTCGAGATAACGGCCCACGATCGAATCCAGTGGAAGCAGGAAGCGTGGGCGGAGACATACGGGGCCCGTGTGGCCTCGAGCTGTGCCGAAGCGGCCGAAGGTGCAGGCGTGGTCGCCACCAGCGTCGTGACCGAAGACGACCTGCGCGATGCGACCGTCGCCGTGAACGGGGCCTTTCGAACGATGGCTGAAGGCGGGGTGTTGGTCGATCACTCGACCATGTCCGCCGGATTGGCGCACGAGCTCTCGGCGCGCGCGCGCGAACGGGGCCTGTTCCTCTTGGATGCGCCGGTGGCCGGGGCCGTGGAGGGGGCGCGCAAGGGCGAGCTTTCGGTGATGGTCGGAGGCGAGGCGGAAGCGTTCGCGAAGGCCGAGACCTTCATGTGCGCTTATTCGCGCGAGATTCACCACATCGGGCCATCTGGGCACGGCCAGCTCACCAAGATGCTGAACCAGATCATCATCGCAGGCGTCATCCAGGGTCTCGCCGAGGGCATGACGTTTGCGCACCATTCGGGGCTCGACGCGGACAAGGCTGTGGAGGTGCTGTCGGGGGGATCGGCGCGGTCGTGGTGGCTCGACATCCGTTCCGGCCAGATGCTCGACAATTTAAAGCACGGCCGCGACGTCAACCACGGTCGGGCCGGGCTGTTGATCAAGGATCTCGCGATCTGCCTCGCCGACGCGCGCCGCCACGACATCGGCCTGCCCATGACCGGATTGATAAGCCAGCTTCCGGTCGAGACCGGCGACTAGCGCTCTGTCCGATCAGTCGGTTTCGGGCTGGAGCAATCCCCCGTGCGTGGAAACCGATCTAAGTTTTGGTTCGCGCCTCGCGGCGCCAGATGTAGAGACCGCACGCGACCACGAGCAAAGCGCCCGACGCCGTCCACGCGTCGGGCAGTTGCCGCCATAGTACGAGGCCGAGAACGAGCGCCCAGACCAGGCTCACGTACCTGTAGGGTATGACTACGGATGCCTCGGCGAGACGCAGGCCTTCGATCAACAGGAAATTCGCGAAACCAAACAGGATCGCGCAGATGGCCAGTAGCCCCAAGTCGGCAAGCCCGATCATCCACCAATTTCCGGCGAACGCGGTCAGAAATCCTGCGACCATGATCGCGACCGATCCGTAAACGAGCATCGAGGCCGTCGTCTCCGTTCGGCTCATGCGCCGCGTCATAATGCTGACCGCCGCGATGCAAAGGGCCGCGCCGAGCGGAAGTAGGGCCGCAAGGCGGAAGGCATCGCCGGTGGGCCGCACCATCAGAAGTACACCCAGAAAGCCGACGGCGATCGCCGAAAAACGCCGCCACCCGACCCGTTCGCCGAGAAATGAAATCGCCAGCAGCGTTACGAATAGGGGCTCGGCGAAGACAATTGTGGTGGCATCGGCGAGCGGTAGCATGCCCAGGCCGTTAAGGAACAATAACGTCGCGGCGACGAAAAGCGCGGCCCGAATCGCCTGGGCGCGATGGTCGCGAACGCGAAGCGCCGGCCTGCCGCCGAGCCACCAGACGAGAATGGCGACCGGCGCCAACATAAAGACGCCGCGAACGGCGATGATCTGGCCGATGGTGATTTCGTCCGACAGCCACTTGATGACGGCGTCGTTGGTGGTAATCAGAATGCTCGCGGCGACCACGCAGGCGATTCCCCGTGGTGTATTGTCCGACCCGGCGGAATCGCTCACACCTGCCGCCTCGGCGGGCTCGGGCACGGTCATCGCCCGGTCTCGCGCCACCAGATGAAGAGGCCGCTGCCGATCACCAAGGCGGCGCCGCTCGTGACCCAGGCGTCAGGGACGTCGCGCCAGACAAGGAAGCCCAATATCGTCGCCCAGACCACTGTGGAATACTTGAACGGCGCTACCAGCGCCGCCTCGCCCAGACGGAACGCCTCGATCACCAGGAACTGCGCGACGCCCAGCACGATCCCGGTTACCGCGAAGAGGCCCAGGTCCTGGGGGGTGAGCGCAGTCCATCCGAAGGGCCATGTGGCGAGCCCTGCAACCGTGACGCAAGCGGTCGTGAACGCGAGTGTCGTGACCGAGGACTCGGTGGCGCTGATGCGCCGTGTAATGATGTCGCGAAGCGCACCGAAGAATGCGCCCGCCGCGGGAAGCAGCGCCGCCCACCGCAGTGCGTCGCCGGCCGGGCGCACCATCACAAGGACGCCGGCAAAACCCACCGCGACCGCTGACCAGCGGCGCCAGCCCACCCGTTCGCCGAGGAACACCGGCGCCATCGCGGTCACGAAAATGGGGCCCACGAACCCGATCACGATGGCGTCGGCGAGGGGCAGGAATTTCAAGCTGAACACGAAGAAGCTGGTTGCGAGGACGGTCAGAATCCCGCGTCCGAACTGGCCACGCAGATCGCGCACGCGGAGCGCGCGAAGACCGCCGAACCGCCACAACAGTAACCCGATGGTCACGAAGATAAAGCACCCGCGCATGAACAGAATCTGGCCGACGGGATAGCCCTGGGTCAGCCATTTGACGACGGCGTCGCTGACGGTGAGGAAGCCCCCGGCGCCAACCATGTACGCGATCCCCTTGAAGGGATCGGGCAACGCCGTCACGGGTCCGGGGCCGAGGGTGCGCACGCGCTCGATCCCGCTTCACCGGCGCACGGGATCGAATCCGAGCCGGCGGGGCGACCGGGCGCCCTTATCCCCCATCGCTCGCCCCCGGTGCGCGTTTTTTTCGCGTCGCCGCGTGTATACCGAAGAAAATCAAGGCGACGCCGGCGACGTGATGGAACGCGAGCGATTCGCCGAGAAAGGCAATGGCGAGCGCCGCCGTGAAGACGGGAACCAGATACAGGAACTGGGCGGCGCGGCTGGCGCCGACGGCCGTGACCCCGCGGTTCCAAAACAGAAACGAGAACAGCGAGGGAAAGACCCCGACGTAGGCGATGCCGCCGAGGCTGAGCGCGCTCAGGTGGATGCGCGCGCCGTTCGCGTACTCCCAAGCGGCAAACGGCGTGATGATCGCGAACCCGAACGCGAAGGTGACGGTAAGGAACGTCAGCGGATGAAGGGACGCCGAATGGCGCCGCAACAGCACCGAATAGATCGACCAGGCGACCACGGCGAGCATGACTAGAAGGTCGCCCTGGTTGAATCCCAAGTTCGCGAGAACGCCCACGTCGCCGCGCGTGATCACAAACAGGGCGCCGATGAACGACACCGCGATTCCCGCCGCCTGGCGAGGCGAGACGCGTTCGCGGAGCACTATCCAGGCAATCAACGGGATCACCGCCGGGCCCATCGCGCCAACCATCGAGGCGTTGATCGCCGTGGTCCACTTGAGCGCCAGATACAAGAGCGTGTTGAAGGCCGCGACGCTGAACAGCGCCAGCATGAACAGCGTGCGCCACTGGGCGCGGACGAGTGCAAGATCTTTGCGAACGTGCGGCAGCCCGAACGGCACGAGGATGGCAAGCGCGATTACCCAGCGCCAAAACGAGAGCGTGAGCGGTGGCACGGCGCCGACGACCGCCCGTCCCACGACCCCATTTCCGGCCCAAAACAGCATGCAGAGCGTGAGCAGCACGTAGGGCGCGGTGGCGAATCGCCGCAAGGGGCCGTGGGCGATCGCCGCCTCGCCGTCGTCCGTCGTTGCCATGAGGGAATCCCCAGAATCGAAGGTCCCGCGAACCTAGAGCACTATCCGACCAGATTGAACACCGGAGTTATTTTGCGCCGTGGCGAGAGCGGATCGGGTTTAATTGGAACCGTGAAGTGGTTGCAATCGAACGCGTGAATCCGCTCGATCTCAATAAGTTAGATCCGATTCACGTGGCCGGCGGATCGCCCTCGGGGAAACCAAGCGACCACGATCTGGTCAATGCGCGCTTCGCATGGCGACGTGGGGCATCGGCAAAAAAGCGCTGGCAACGCCACGCAGCGAATGGACCCGGCCTTCGGTCGGGCAAATCGGCTTCCCGGGTTCGTTGCGCCACTATGGCCCCGCATCGCGCTTCGAGGCGCGCCTGCCCGGACAAGCCGATTCGCCGTCATCACATTGATCCAATCTGGTCGGATAGTGCTCTGGGGCGGGAATCGGGGGTCGGCAACACCGATCCCAACGCGGCCGCACCCGGTCCGAAGGCGCTGGCTTTGATCGCCTTCGATCCGTAGCGTGGCTGGCGATGGCCCGCATTTCCCGGCTTATTGCCGCCGTGACCCGTCTTCCGGCACCCGCACGGGGGGCATTCTGGATGGTAGCGGGATCGCTGTGTATTACGAGCGTGCACGGATTAGTCCGGCACGTCTCGGCCGAGGTTCACCCGTTCGAGATCGCCTTCTTCCGTTACGTCTTCGGCACGATCGCGATCCTGCCCTGGGTGCTGCGGGCGGGGCTGGGAAGCCTGCGCACCGAAAGGTTTCCGTTGCACCTGCTGCGGTGCGCCTTCAGCGTCGGCGTCAATCTGACCTGGTTCATGGCGCTCGCCCTCATGCCGCTCGCCGACGCGACCGCGCTCAGCTTCACCTCACCCTTGTTCGTGACCCTTGGCGCGGCTCTGGTGCTTAGCGAATCGGTGCGCGCGCGCCGGTGGGCAGCGACGATGGTGGGGTTCGCCGGCGCCGCCGTCATCCTTCGTCCCGGCGTCGAGACCATTAGCGGGCCGGCGTTTTTGGCGCTCGCCTCGGCCGCCTTCAGTGCCTCGAGCTCGCTTTGCGTCCGATCCTTATCCTCGACCGAGTCGGCGCGCACGATCGTCGCCTACCAGAACCTGCTGGTTACGATGATGATCGCCTTGCCGGCGCTCCTCTTCTGGAGCTGGCCGGGGACGGAGGCGCTCGTTGCCATGGCGTTTATGGGGGTTTTGGCCACCCTCGGGCATCTCGCGTTCGCGCGCGGGCTCGCGATCGCGGAAGCGTCCGCGATGGCGCCGTTCAACTTTTCGCGATTGATCTTCGCTGCGGTTATCGGCCGGCTGTTCTTCGGCGAAGCGCCTGACGCCTGGACCTGGGTCGGGGCGTTCGTGATCTTCGGGGCGACTTTGTTTACGGCCCACGCCGAAGCGCGCGAGGCCCGGGCATCGAAGCGGGACTAGTCGCGTCCGTCGTGGATGTCGGGAAGCGCGCGCCGGACAGCTTCGATACGCGCGTCGCTTCAGCACCGCCTCGTCGATGCTGAAACCGAGCCCCGGCGGGATCCGCGATTTGATCGCCTTCGCGGACCGAAAGGGCCGTTACGTCTTGCGCGGTCGCTCGCCCAGCCATTAGGCTGGGACCGCCGGGCGAATCCGTCCGTGCACGTGATACCGTTCGTTAGGGGACGTTGCGGAATGGCGGAAAGCTCGAAACCGAAGATCGTAACGCCGCCCAACACTTTGAAGAGCAAGGTGGTCGTGGGCGGCCCGAAGGCCGTCGATCCCGCCGCGCTCGAGCGCGCCGAAGAGGCGATTGCCAATCTCGCGGGCGACTATCTCGATTGGGTCCAAGAAGACATCAAGAAGCTTGAAGAGGCGTTAAACGCCCTGAAAGCGTCGGACGGCGGCGACAAGGATCTTCTCGGCGCGATCTTTCAGGTCGCCCACGAAATCAAGGGCCAAGGCGGAAGCTTCGACTACGATCTGATGACCCAGATCGGCAACCAGCTCTGCCACTTCGTCGAGAACCTGGCCGAGGCCGGCGCCCCCGAAACCGAAGTCATAAGCCTTCACGTCGACGCCCTGAAACTCGTCTTCGCCAAGCGGATGCGCGGCGACGGGGGCCAAGCGGGGCAGGCCTTGTTGAGGGGTCTCGAGCAGATCGTATCCAAGATCGGCTGACGCGCCGTATTTTCCGTCACCTGGGCGCCCAGACGCCTTGTGTGTTGCACAGCACCACGCGCCGGCCATCCGGGTCCTCGAACGTGACCGCCTTGTCCAGCCAGTAGGGGTATTCCGGCGCGACGGCCTTAAAACCCAATCGAAACATACGATGGCGAGGGCGGGTCGGGTCGTCCTCGTCGGGTATTTAGAGGACGAGCGGATTGTCGCGGCTCGGCGCCGGGCAGTAGCTTCCCTCTTCGTGGTGGATGACTCGAGGTGCGAAGAGCGATCCGGGAGGCCGAGGATGACGCCGTCGTATCCGGCGTGTCCTTCGAACGTCGCGATCACCGGCAGCCCGAGGCCGTCGCGATAGAACCGGGCCACGTCGTCAAGCTGATCCGTTGGCCGCGCGATCCGCACCTGGGCGACACCGATCGAATCCGGTCACTCTCACGTCGGTCAGGTCGTGGGCGGGACCGGGTCCGGGCGAATTTGCATCACGCGCTTACTCCTTTACCGGAAAACGGGCGCGGAACTGTTGCAACCAAGCGATCCGTTGCTCGAGCAGCCCTAGGTCGTGATCCAGCCATTCGCCCAGGAAGCTGCCGTCCTCGGCGTGACGGTCGCGAAGGTTCTCGAGGCGCACGACCTCGCCCGAATAGAAGTCGACCAGGAGGTCCACCTGGTCGTGCTGATCGCCCTCGCCGAGAAGGTGCAGGAACCGAAACTTGAGCGCGCAGACGAGCTTGTTCAGTTCCGTCGCGCCGCTGCGGAGTCGGGCTGTAAGCAGGGCGCGGAATTGCTGCCGACCCTCGGGCGTGATAGCGATCTCGGCGTCATCCTCCATCCCGAGGCCGTCGACCGCTTCGACCAACCCTTCGAGCTTCAACAGTTCGATCGAGGTCCCCATAAGATCGAGCGACGGCCCCAGGACGTGGCCGACGAAATCGCGGATGAGGTTGGCGAGCGCGCTGTATCGGTGCCGGCGCTCGGCAAGAACCCCCAGCGCGCACAGGCGCACTGCTTCTCTCGGCGTCAGCGTATCGTCCGGAAACATCCGTCAACCCTGGATCAGGGTCGAATCTATCATGGCCGGCGACGCGGCCAAAGCCCGGATGGCGAGAAGCGGGCCGTCAGGCCGCGGTCCGGAGCGCCAACCGTTTCCAAACGCTGCATAGCGACTCGATCAGGTGGTCGATGTCGGAATCGCTGTGGAGCGGCGTCGGCGTGAGCCGCAGGCGCTCGGTTCCGCGCGGCACCGTCGGGTAGTTGATGGGTTGAACGTAAATCCCGTGTTCAGCCAACAGAACGTCGCTCGCCTCCCGGCAGCGGTGCGGCTCGCCGACCAGGACGGGAACGATGTGGCTGTCGGACGGCAGCGTCGGTATCGCCGCTTCAGCCAAGCGTTTCTTAACCGTCGCTGCCCGCTCCTGGTGGCGCACACGGATCTCGTCGTGGCGCCTGAGGTAACGCACACTGGCCAGCGCGGCGGCGGCGACGGCGGGCGGCGGCGCGGTCGAGAAGATGAAGCCCGAGCCATAGGAGCGGATGACGTCGCACAGCGCGGCCGAGCCCGCGATATAGCCACCGACGACGCCGAACGCCTTGGCGAGCGTGCCCTGGATAACACTCAACCGGTGGGCCTGGCCCTCGCGCTCGGCTATGCCCGCGCCTGTCGGGCCATAAAGCCCGACCGCGTGTACTTCATCGAGAAAGGTCATGGCGCCGTGACGTTCGGCGATGTCACAGATCTCGCCGATGGGCGCGATGTCGCCGTCCATGGAATAGACGGATTCGAACGCCACCAGACGGGATCGGGACGCGTCGGTTTCGCCGAGCAACTCGTCCAGGTGGCGCGGATCGTTGTGGCGAAAGATGCGCTTCTCGGCCTGGCAATGCCGCATCCCCTCGATCATCGAGTTGTGGTTCATCGCGTCGGAGAAGATCACGCACTCGGGAAGCATGGCGCCAAGGGTGCTGAGCGCCGTCATGTTGGCGACCCAACCCGATCCGAACAGCAACGCGGCCTCGGTGCCGTGGAGGTCCGCAAGCTCGCGCTCGAGAAGCACGTGGTAATGATTGGTGCCCGAGATGTTGCGGGTTCCGCCGGCGCCGGCGCCGTACTTGTCGATGGCCTCGTGCATGGCGGACAACAAATCGGGGTGCTGCCCCATGCCGAGGTAGTCGTTGGAGCACCACACCGTGATTTCCTCGACGGAACCGTCGCGGTGGCTCCTGGCCCGCGGAAACCGGCCCGCAATCCTTTCGAGCTCCGCAAAGACGCGATAGCGTCCCTCGCCCTTCAGTTCCGCAATCTTCTCGGCGAAAAAGTGATCGTGGTCCACTGCAACGTCTCCCGGTCCTACGCGGTCAAATTTGTTGCGGTCGGGCAGGTTTCTAAATGACCCATGTCAATCGCGCGTGATCGATGCCGATCGCGGGCCGTCAGATCAGGTGACGCTGGGCGAGCGCGCCTTCGAGATCGTCGAGCGTCTTGGCGCAGCGGCGGAACATTTCGTCGATTTCGTCCACTGAGATAATCATCGGCGGGCAGAACGTGGCCGTGTCCACCGCCGCTCTTGTGAGCAAGCCGTTTTCCTGGGCGCAGGCGACG
>JASLLV010000009.1 GCA_030746935.1 Rhodospirillales bacterium
TGGCCGAGTGGAATCCGCGATCCGCTCAAACGCTCAGCGGAACTCGGTCGCGAGCTTGTCGGCCCTGGAATCGGCGCCGGACGGTAGCGGCGCGCCGGCGTCGTCGAGCCAGGCGGCAATGTCGGCCCATACGGTCGCGGCCTGGAGGTCGCGGAGCAGCATGTGCCAGCCCGTCTCGTAGAACGCGAGGCGGCGCTGATCGCCCTCGGCCGGCGCCAGCCGGCGCACCATCTCGCGGAAGGGTCTTTCCGGGATCACCTCGTCGTTGGCGCCCAAGAGGATCAGCGCCGGGCCCGGAAGTGCGGCCGAAGACGCGAGGGCCGAGTCCATGAGATCGACCAGTCCCCAGACCGCGTCGATCCGGGTCCGCTTGATCACCAGCGGATCGCGCCCCAGGGCCCTCAGCATGTCGGTGTTGTCCGACGCCCGGATGTTGAACCCCTGGGCCGTGAGCTTGAACCACGGCACGGTGTGGGCGGCGATCCAGAGCGCGGTCCGCTGGTGGAGCGGCATTGTCGCCCGCCCCCAGACCGCGGGCGCCGACAGGATCACGCCGTCGGCCGGCGGCGCATCCGCAGACGCCATCGCCACCATGATCACCGCCGCCCCCATGCTGGCGCCGATCAGATGAAGCGGGCGTCCCGGATGGTGGGCGCGGACGGCGCCGGCGACCGCCTTCAGATCGTCCGCAAGCGCCTCGGTTCCGGGCCAGAGCCCGGGCGTGCCGGCGCCCCCGAAGCCCCGCTGGTCATAGGCGTACACCGCATAGCCCCGATCCGCGAGGTAGAGGCCGGCGCCTTGGAAGAAGTTGGAGTAATCGTTGAAGCCGTGAAGCGCGATCACGGTCGCCTTCACGGGTTCCGTGTTCGGCAGCCAGCGGCGGACGGGCGCCGCCATGCCGTCGGCGGCGACGAAGCTCTGGGGCCCGAGCGCCGGCTTCGCCACCGGCGGCCCCGGCGGCTCGATCCGGGGCGCGCAGGCGCCCGCCGCACAGGCGAGCACCAGCGCCACCGTCCGTCCGGCGGTGCCGAGGCCGCCGGTCATTGCGGCGAGCGGCGCCGGCGATCGAGGCACGGAATCGAAGACTGCGGTCATGGCGCCCAGGCCAACGCGAGCGTTGATTGTGGAAGATCATTCGGTATCATCCGCCCGTCGTTCCGGTCAACGCCGCTCGGGCGCATCATGGACCCAGAAGAAATCATCCGCACAGATTCCCGCACCGTTCGTTGTGACGGCGGCGGTGGGCCGCTCGGCCATCCGGCCGTCTACTTGAAGATCGGCGACGAAGACGCGATCGTCTGCCCCTACTGCAGCCGCCGGTACATTCTCGACAAGGACGCCGATCAGGCGGTAAGCCACTGAACGCCGACAAACCCCGTCACGTCTACCTGATCGACGGATCGGGTTTCATCTTCCGCGCCTTCCACGCGCTGCCGCCGATGACGCGCTCCGACGGGACGCCGGTCAACGCCGTCTACGGCTTCACGTCGATGCTGATGAAGCTCCTCGACGATACCGACGCCGACCACATCGCGGTGATCTTCGATCACGCCAGGCGCACCTTCCGCAACGAAATCTACCCGGACTACAAGGCCAACCGCCCCAACCCGCCGGACGAGCTGATCCCGCAATTCGCCATTGTCCGCGAGGCGGTCCGTGCCTTGAACGTCGCCGCGGTCGACGCCGAGGGGTTTGAGGCCGACGATCTGATCGCCACCTACGCGCGCCTAGCCCGCGCGGCGGGCGCGGACGTCACCATCGTGTCTTCGGACAAGGATCTGATGCAGCTCGTCAAAGAAGGCGTGGTCATGTTCGACGCCATGCGCACGCGCGAGATCGGGCCGGCCGAGGTTCGCGAGAAGTTCGGCGTCGGTCCCGACAAGGTGGTGGACGTCCAAGCCTTGGCCGGCGATTCCACGGACAACGTTCCAGGCGTCCCCGGTATCGGGGTGAAAACCGCGGCCCAACTGATCGAGGAATACGGGGACCTCGATACGCTTCTCGCGCGGGCTGGTGAAATCAAGCAGCCCAAACGGCGCGCCTCACTACTCGACGAGGCCGAGTTGGCGCGTGTCTCGCGCGAACTCGTGCGCCTCAAGGACGACGTGCCCGTGGATGTACCGCTCGTGGACTTCGCGGCGAAGCCCCCCGAGGCGGAAACGCTGCTTGGATTCCTGAAGGCCCAGGGTTTCAAATCAATGCTGGCGCGGGTCGAAAGCCGCCTGCATGCGCACGCCGCGCCGGGGTCGGCGCCGGCACCGGCGCCGGCACCCGAGAGCGGCTACGAGCTGGTATTGACGGCCGACGCGCTGGCCGGCTGGGCCGACGCCGCACGTGCCGCGGGCCTGGTCGCGGTGGACACCGAGACCACGTCGTTGGACGCCATGCGCGCCGAGCTGGTCGGCGTGTCACTGGCGCTGGAGGCGGGGCGTGCGTGCTATATCCCGCTCGCGCACAAGGGGCCGGCGGGCCAGGGCACGCTCGAGCTTGCCGGCGACGCGTCCGAGCCCGTCGAGACCGAGCAGATTCCGCTCGCCGACGCGCTCGCGTTCCTCAAGCCATTGCTCGAAGATCCAACCGTCCTCAAGGTCGGCCAGAACATCAAGTACGACATGCACGTGTTCGTCCGCCACGACGTGCGCCCAACGCCCGTGGACGACACCATGGTGCTGTCCTTTGTTCTCGAGGGTGGCCTCCACGGACACGGCATGGACGAACTCGCGCGCCTTCATCTCGGTCGCGAGACCATCAAGTTCGGCGATGTGGCCGGGACCGGGAAATCCCGCGTCACGTTCGACCGGGTACCGATGGAGGCGGCGCTAGCCTACGCGGCGGAGGACGCGGACGTCACCCACGCCCTTCACCGCCTCTTGAAGCCGAGGCTTGTCGCCGAGCGCCTGGTGTCCGTTTACGAGACGCTGGAGCGCCCGTTGATCCCGGTGCTGAGGGACATGGAGCGCGCCGGTATCCGAGTCGATGCCCCTGAGCTGAAGCGCTTGAGCGCCGACTTCGAAAAGCGCCTCGGCGATCTGGAGATCGAGGTCCACGCGCTCGCGGGGCACGAATTCAACGTCGGCTCGCCAAAGCAGCTGGGCGAGGTGCTATTCGACGAGATGGGCCTTGCCGGGGGAAAAAGGGGACGGACAGGGGCCTATGCCACCGGCGCCGACGTGCTCGAGGATCTCACCGCCCAAGGCGTCGAGCTCGCGGCCCGGGTGCTGGACTGGCGCCAGCTCGCCAAGCTCAAGTCCACCTATGCAGACGCCTTGATCCAAGAGATCAACCCCGAGACCGGGCGGGTCCATACCTCCTACGCCATGGCGGGCGCGTCCACCGGGCGGCTCGCGTCGACCGATCCGAACCTCCAGAACATTCCGGTGCGAACCGAAGAGGGGCGGAAGATCCGCCGCGCCTTCGTCGCCGAGAAGGGCAAGGTGCTGTTGTCGGCCGACTACTCGCAGATCGAGCTTCGCCTCCTCGCCCACGTGGCCGGAATCGACGCGTTGAAGTCGGCGTTCGCCGACGGTATCGACATCCACGCGCTCACCGCCTCGCAGGTCTTCGGCGTGCCCGTGGAAGGCATGGACCCCCTGGTGCGGCGCCAAGCCAAGGCCATCAACTTCGGAATCATTTACGGGATCTCCGCCTTCGGGCTGGCGCGGCAGCTCGGGATCGGGCGTTCGGAAGCGGGCCAGTACATCGACGCCTATTTCGCGCGCTATCCGGGAATCCGCGAATACATGGACCGCACGGTCGACGGGGCCCGCAAGACCGGCTACGTGACCACCCCTTTCGGGCGCCGGTGCCATGTGCCTGGGATCGGCGACAAAAGCCCGCCGCGACGCAATTTCTCCGAACGCGCCGCGATCAACGCGCCCCTTCAAGGAGGCGCCGCCGACATCATCAAGCGCGCCATGATCCGCATCCCCGGCGCGCTGGAGGGCGCCCGACTGAACGCCGTCATGCTGCTTCAGGTGCACGACGAGCTAATCTTCGAGGTCCCGGAAAAGGAAGCCGACGAGACCGCGGACGTGGTCTGCGGAGTGATGGAGTCGGCCGCGCACCTAGACGTTCCCCTGGTGGTCGACACCGGTCGCGGCGCCGATTGGAGCGAGGCTCACTAGACCAGATCGCGTTCGCGCGGTTTCGCCGGTGGCGATCCGCTCTAGCGCCCGCGCTGGGAATGGGATGCGAAAGGGCAGGCGATGCCAATCGAGATCCGCAAACTGGTTTTCACGACGGCCGAGCTTCAAGACGTGGTGGTGAGCCATTGCCTGAGCGGAAACATCCCCCTTCCCGACGCCGCGATCGAGGGCATCGAGGTCTCGAACTCGCCTGAGGCCACCGTGACCATCAACTTCCAGGCCGCCGACCCGGCCCAGCCGGACACCCTTCGCCTTACCCGCGAACAGGTGGCCGCCGCGATCACCATATCCCGATGCCGCGCCAGGGCCAGAAGCTGCTGCAGGCCCAAAGTGACGGGTTGGCGCTGATGGTGAAGGTGGAGTGGCAAATGCAGACCACCACCTGAGGCCCAAGGGTATCGTCCGCGTGCGCGGATAACGATCTAGGGAGTCTTGGGGGTCGGGGCCGACGCCTGGGCCCCGCGGCCCTTGGCGAGGCGTCGGCGGGAGGCGTAGACGATCCGAAACCCGAGCAGGACCGCGACGATGGCGGCGTAAACGAGCGGCTCGCGGACGTCGGCCTTGACCATCATGTAGAAGTGGACCACCCCGGCGACGCCGGTCACGTAGACGAGGCGATGCAGGTTGCGCCAGCGCCGCCCGCCCAAGCGACGGACCATGGCGTTGGTCGAGGTCGCGACGAGCGGGACCAAGAGGACGAAGCCGATCATGCCGACGGTGATGAAGTTGCGCTTGACGATGTCGGCCCAGATTTCGCCCCAGTCGAAGAACTGGTCCAGCACCACGTAGCTGGTGAGGTGCAGGCAGACATAGGCGAAGGCGAACAGCCCCAGCATCCTACGGAAGCGGATCAACGGGCCGGCGCCGAAGACGATGCGCGCCGGGGTGATCGCAAGCGTGATGATCAAAAACCGGAGCGCCCATTCGCCGAGGAAGCGGTTGCAGGCCTCGATCGGGTTGGCGCCAAGCCCGCCCGTCGTCGCCAGCCACACAAGCCACGCGAGTGGCGCCAGCGAGGCGGCGAACACGAGCGGCTTGGCGATGCGGCGGATCAGCCGCTCGCGCGCCGCGGCCGTCCGGGCCGCACCCATGCCCGCGTCAGTAATTCTTCACCAGGTCCATGCCGGCGTAAAGATTCGCCACGTCCTCGGCGTAGCCGTTGAACATCAGGGTCGGGCGGCGGAAGAAATCGCCGATCCGGCGTTCGGTCGCCTGGGTCCAGCGGGGATGGTCGACTTCGGGGTTGACGTTGGAGTAGAAGCCATACTCCCTGGGCGTCGAGATGTTCCAACTGGTCGGGGGTTGTTTCTCGACGAGCGAGATGCGAACGATCGACTTGATGCTCTTGAATCCATATTTCCAGGGCACCACCAGGCGCAAGGGCGCGCCGTTCTGGTTGGGCATGGTCTCGCCATACAGTCCCACGGCCAGCAACGTGAGCGGGTGCATCGCCTCGTCGATGGTCAGCCCCTCGACGTAGGGCCACTCGAGGACCCCTAGCTTCTGGCCGGGCATGCGCTCAGGATCGAGGAGCGTCTCGAACGCGACATACTTGGCACCCGAGGTGGGCGCGAACCGTTTGAGCAAATCGGCAAGCGGAAACCCGACCCAGGGGACGACCATCGACCAGCGTTCGACGCAACGCAGCCGGTAGACCCGTTCCTCGAGCGCATGGGGTTTGAGGATGTCCTCGATCGTGTAGGTTCCGGGTTTCTCCACGGCACCGTCGATGGTGACCGACCAGGGCGACGGATTGAAGAAGCGGGAGTAGCGGATCGGATCGTCCTTGCCGGTGCCGAATTCGTAGAAGTTGTTGTAGGACGTGATGTCGTCGTAGGGCGTCCACTCCTCGTCGGCCTGGTAGAGACCTTGGACGACGCCGTCGAGCTTGGTGCGTGCCGCCGCCGCCGGCGTCGCGCCGACAGCGCCGAACAATAGCGCGCCGGCGCCCGCGGCCATGAAACGCCGGCGCTCCATATAGACGTCCTTCGGCGTGATTTCCGAGCTCCGGACGTCGGACTGGTGCCGCCGCTTGATCATCATGATGAACCGCTCCCTCTTCGTGCCGCCTAAGCCGTCGAATCGCTGGCGCCGCGATCCGAGGCTTGGGCGCATTCTATCGGTTTCGACCACAGATCCCTCGACAAATCCGATAAAATGCGCGTGAACTGAAACGCGCCGAGCTCGCGTTCCGTTGCCGTGTCGCATTCGAATCGCGGCCGCCAAGCGTCGGTTCCGGCCGCCTCGTTTTCGGTGTATGAGGGGCGCATGCGAACGCTTTATCAGCTGTGGCTCTCTCCGCAATGCCGCCGGGTGCGGGTCAGCCTGGTCGAGAAGAAGCTGGAGTTCGAGATGCGCGTGGAAAACGTCTGGGACAGACGCGAGGCGTTCCTCGCCATCAACCCGGCGGGCGAGGTGCCGGTCGTCGTCGAGCCCAACGGAACCGCGATCTGCGGATCCGACGCCATCTGCGAGTTCCTCGAAGAGGTCCATCCCGAACCTTCGCTGATCGGCCGCCATCCTCAAGAACGGGCCGAGGTTCGGCGGCTGGTCGCTTGGTTCGACCGCAAGTTCAATTTCGAAGTGACGGAGAATCTGGTCGGCGAGAAGGTGATGAAGCGCTTCCTGCGCCTTGGCGAGCCCTCGTCCGGCGCCATTCGCGCGGGGCTCGCCAACGTGCACACCCATCTCAATTACATTGCTTATCTGATGGAGCGCCGGAATTGGCTGGGCGGCGACGAGTTCTCGCTCGCTGACATCGCCGCCGCCTCGCACTTGTCGGCGGTCGATTATTTGGGCGACGTCCCGTGGCAGGACCACGAACCGGCCAAAGATTGGTACGCGCGCGTCAAGTCGCGGCCCAGCTTCCGGCCGCTCTTGGGGGACACGATCCCCGGCTTCGTACCGGCCAAGCAATACGCCAATCTCGACTTTTAGAGCACTATCCGACCAGATCGCGGTCGCTCGGTTTCGCGTGGCCGCGATCGAGCGGGCGCGTGAATCCGGTCTACACCATAGAGATCGAGCGGATGGGCGCGTTTAATTGCAATCGCGGCGCGGTTTGAATCAAACGCGATCTCCCCGAAGGCGCTTGGGCCGCCTCAACGAACGCGGAGATCCATGCGCTCGAGGTTGGCGCGGGCAGCGCGGGCGGCATCGGTGCCGGGAGCCACGTCGAGGACCGAAAGCCACGCCCGGCGTGCGCCTTCGTTGTCGTCCGCGAGGCGCCTGAGGATACCCCACTCCAGCAGGCCTTCCGGGTTGCGGGGATCGAGGATCAGCGCGCGTTCGAGGTCGGCTTGGGCGTCGCCCAGGCGATCGAGGAACCGCTTGGCGGTCGCCCGGAAAACCAGCGCCTGGGCGTTCGCGGGAGACACGGCGAGGGCCCGGTCGAGATCGGCCAGGGCGCCGGCGTAGTTCCCCGCCGCCGCGAACGCCGCCGCCCGATCCACCCACAACTCGCCGTCGGCGGGCGCCAGGCGCACCGCCTCGGACAGCACGTCGACCGCGCGGCCGGGACGGCCGCCCAGTAGCAGGGCCTGGGCAGCGTGGCCTAGGAACGACGCAACCGCGCCGGGCACGAGGTTGCCGCCGCGCGCCAAGGCTTCGAACCGGCGCGCCGCCTCGTCGTATTGACCGAGGCCAACCAAAGCGGCCGCGGTGCAATGCTCGGCGCCAAGCATTTCACCGAGCGCGCGCAGGCCCTGCGCGGTCTCGAAGGCCTCTTCCGGATCGCGCTCGACCTGCGCCAGGCACATTTCGTGGCGGCGCACATTCTCGCCCGCGGCGCCCGCCGGAAAGGCGAGGGCGCAGACGGCGGCGGCACACAGAAAGGCCTTGGCGAGGCGGCCCGGATTCTTGCCTGACATTTCCTTGCCTGATTTGTTCCGCCGCCCGTAAAGTCCGCGCCTTCTCGACCACTGGCAAGTGCGATCCGCGAAGACGCAGTCAGGTCTCGCGGTTGGGAGCCGAAGAGATGCGGCTGTTCTGTTTCGGAATGGGCTACTCGGCCCGCCGTTTGGCCGCCGCGCTCGCGCCCAAGGGTTGGCGAATCGCGGGCACCTGTCGCGACGCGCGCGCGAAGGCCGAGCTTGAATCCTTGGGCACCGAGGCGTTCATTTTCGATCGCGACACCCCGCTTCCGCCCAACGCCCTTCGCGGCGCAACCCATCTGTTGAGTTCGGTTCCTCCGGACGACGCCGGAGACCCGGTCATCGATCGGTACGGCGCCGACATTGCCTGCATCGAGGGGTTGGCGTGGACCGGCTATCTCTCGACCACCGGCGTCTACGGCGACACCGGCGGCGCCCGGGTGGAAGAAAGTGCGCGGCTTCGGCCCACATCCACACGAAGCCGTCGCCGGGTGGCCGCGGAGGCGGCCTGGCTGGCGCTTCATCAACGTCACGGCGTGTCCGTGCACATCTTCCGGTTGGCCGGTATCTACGGACCCGGTCGCAGCGCGATCGACCAGGTGCGCGCACGCACCGCGCGGCGCGTCGACCGGCCGGGTCACCGATTCTCGCGTATCCACGTCGACGATATCGCCGGCGTGGTGATGGCGTCGATGGCGCGGCCCGCGCCCGGTGCGGTCTACAACCTGTGCGACGACGAGCCCGCCCAGGCCGCGAATGTCGTGGCATTCGCCAGCGCACTCCTCGGCGCCGAGGCTCCGCCGCTCGTTCCCTTCGCCGAGGCCGAGAAAAACATGTCGGCGCTGGCGCGAAGCTTTTGGCGGGACAACCGCGTTGTCGACAACCGCCGGATCAAGAAGGAGCTGGGAGTGACGCTGCGCTATCCCGATTACCGCGCCGGTTTGCGCGCGATTCTTGCCGAGGAGTCCGGCGCGTGAGGCGGACGATCAGACGTCAAGCGCGTTCAACAGCCGCTCCAGCACTGCGCACAGCCGCGCCACGTCGTCCGCTTCGGACAAGCGGTGGTCGCCATCCTTGACCAAGATCACCTCGACATCGCTCGCCCGCAAGGCATCCGCGAGCCGGAGCGAGGTTTGCCAGGGAACGTCCGCGTCGGCGGTGCCGTGGATTAGCCGGACTGGCACGCCGAGTTGGATGGGTTCGCGTAAAAGCAGGCGACGGCGGCCGTCTTCGAGCAATGCGGCGGTGATCGGCACCGCATCGCCGAACTCGCTATCCAGATGAACGACGCCATCTCGGGCCAGCGTGTCCCACTGGGCGCCGGTGAACGAGGCGGCGATCAGATCCTCGGTGAAGTCCGGTGCCGCGGCCGTGCCCACCAGCGCCGCCACCCGTCCGGGGCGTGCGAGTGCCGCCAAAAGCATGATCCAGCCGCCCATGCTCGAGCCGACAAGAATTTGCGGTCCTTCGGTCAATTCGTCGAGGACGGCGACGGCGTCGTCGGCCCAGCGGCCGATCGTGCCGTCGGTGAACGCGCCCGCCGATTCCCCGTGGCCCGTGTAATCGAAGCGCACGAAGGCCTGTCCGCGGGCGCGGCAGAACGCCTCGATCCCCAGCGCCTTCTCGCCGGTCATGTCGGAGCGAAATCCGCCGAGGCACACGACGCCCGGCGTCTTGCCGGGACTCGAGCGGTAGGCGATAGTGGCGCCGCCGCGCCGCGTCAGCGTTTGCGGCTGCATGGTTTCGGATCGATCGGCATGGCCTAAGAGCAGCGCGCGCGATGAATTCGCCACCGGACAATATCACGACGGCGGCGCCCCGGAAACCGGACGCGGGCGAGGCGGGATCGGCGAGTCGATGGGCGACGGTCCTGCAGGTGCTGCCGGCGGTGGGCGAAGCGGGCGGTGTCGAGCGCGGAGCCGTCGAAATCAACGGTGCCATCGTCGGGGCCGGAGGCCGGGCGCTGGTCGCGTCCGCGGGCGGGGCGCTTCAGCACGAGATCACGCGCGCCGGCGGAGAACACGTGCAATTGCCGCTGGCCAGCAAGAATCCGCTCGTCATGCGCGCCAACGTCGGCCATCTGACGCGCCTGATTCGCGACCACGGCGTCGACATCGTCCACGCCCGTTCGCGGGCGCCGGCGTGGAGCGCCTTTTACGCCGCCCGCGCCACCGGCGCCCGATTCGTGACAACCTTCCACGGCACTTACGGAACCCAGAACTGGGCCAAGCGCACGTACAACTCGGTCATGACCCGCGGCGAGAAAGTGATCGCGATCTCGCGGTTCATCGCCGGCCACATTCACCGGGTCTATGGGGTGCCGGCGCGCCAGATCCGAGTCATCCACCGGGGCGTCGATTTGGCGCGCTTCGACCCGGCCCAAGTCAGTACAGAGCGGGTCGTGGCGCTCGCCGCCAAATGTCGTTTTCCCGACGGGGTGTTCACGGTCATGCTGCCCGGTCGGCTTACGCGGTGGAAGGGCCACAGGGTGTTCATCGAGGCGGTGGCGCTTCTCGCGCGGCGCGATATCTGCTGCCTCATCGTCGGTTCGGACCAGGGCCGCGAGGACTATCGAGGCGAGCTCGAGGCTCTGATCGAAAAGCGCGGTGTCGGCGGCGTCTTCCGCATCATCGACCACTGCAACGATATGCCGGCCGCCTACATGCTCACCGACCTGGTCGTGTCTGCGTCCACCGATCCCGAAGCGTTCGGCCGCGTGGTGCCCGAGGCCCAAGCGTTGGGCCGGCCGGTCATCGCCCCCGACCACGGCGGCACGCGCGAGACACTGATCCCCGACGTAACCGGGTGGCTGACGCCGCCCGGAGACGCAGAGGCGTTGGCCGGGGCCATCGACCGCGTTCTGAACATGGACGATGCGACGCGGCGCCGGCTTGCGGAGCGCGCCATCGCTAACGCGCGCGAGAACTTCTCCAAGGACGTCATGTGCGCGAAGACCCTGGACGTCTACGACGAGGTCCTTGATCAGGGACCGAGGCCGGACCACCGTTGAGCGCGCCTTTCGTGGTCGAACGTGTGCTGGTGATCAAGTTGGGGGCGCTCGGCGATTTCGTTCAGGCGACCGGGCCGTTCGCCGCCGTTCGCCGCCATCACGCCGAAGCCCGGATCACCCTTCTCACGACGCCACCCTTCGCCGAGCTGGCGTCGGCGAGCGGCTGGTTCGACGACGTCTGGACCGAGGGCAGGCCCGGCGGACGCGATCTCCGGGGCTGGCTCGATTTGCGGCGCCGGCTCCGCGGCGGCGGTTTCGGCCGCGTTTACGACCTGCAAACGTCGCCGCGCAGCTCGTTCTATTCCCGCCTCTTCTGGCCCGGGCCTGCGCCCGAATGGTCGGGGATCGCGGTGGGGTGTTCGCACCCGCACGCCAATCCCCGGCGCGATTTCATGCACACGCTCGAACGCCAGGCCGAACAGCTCGCGCTTGCGGGTGTTGCGGACGTGCCGCCGTCGGATTTCTCGTGGGTCAAGGCGGACGTGAATCGCTTCGCCCTCGCCGAGCGCTTCGCCCTGGTGATTCCCGGCGGCGCCATCCACCGGCCGGCCAAGCGTTGGCCGGCGGAACGCTTCGCCCAGGCCGTGGGCTGGCTCGCCGAACGGGGTATCCAGCCGGTGCTTCTGGGCGGGGCGGAGGAGACCGAGCTCATCCAGTCGATCGCCCACGGCGTGCCCGGAGCGCGAAGCCTCGCCGGGGGGACCAGTCTCTTCGATATCGCAGCGCTCGCCAGGGGCGGCGTGGTCGCGCTCGGAAACGACACCGGGCCCATGCATGTGTGCGCGCTCGCTGGGTGCCCGTCGGTCGTGCTGTTCTCGGACGAGTCCGATCCGGCGCTCTGCGCCCAGAGGGGGCCGTGCGTCACCATTCTCAGGCACCCCCGCCTCGCCGAGCTTGGCCTCGAAGAGGTGGTCTCGACGTTGGCGCGGGTGGGCGCCGGGATTGAAGACCCGGTTCCTTGACAGCCAATCGAATCCCTCTACATTGCGGCCCCGATTCCGCGACCCGCGTCCCGAGACGAGCGGCCATTCCATGCCCCGGATAACGCTTCCCGACGGCACCGTGCGTACGTACGACCGCGCCGTGAGCGGCGCCGAGATCGCGCGCGATATCGGCCCCGGATTGGCGCGGGCGGCGCTCGCGGTACGAATCAACGGCGCGCTTAGCGACCTCGGCGTGCCGATGAACGACGACGCCGCGGTCACGATCATCACCGCAAGCGACGCCGACGGGCTCGAGCTACTGCGCCACGACGCCGCCCACGTGATGGCCGAGGCGGTCAAAGAGCTGTACCCCGAGACCCAGGTCACCATCGGGCCCGTGATCGAGAACGGCTTCTACTACGACTTCGCGCGGTCCGAACCCTTTACCCCGGAAGACTTGGCCGCGATCGAGGCGCGCATGCGCGAGATCGTGGGCCGCAATGAGACCGTGGTCCGCGAGGTTTGGGACCGCAACGAGGCGATTCGCCATTTCGCCGCCTTGGGCGAGCACTACAAGGTCCAGATCATCGAGGAGATCGCGCAAGGCGAGGCAATCTCCGTCTACCGCCAGGGCGACTTCGTCGATTTGTGCCGGGGGCCGCACACCCCGTCTACGGGCCGGTTGGGCAAGGCGTTCAAGCTGATGAGCGTGGCTGGCGCTTACTGGCGCGGCGATTCGCGAAACGAGATGTTGCAACGGATCTACGGCACCGCGTGGGCCACGGACGCCGAACTCGAGGCGTACCTCCACATGCTCGAGGAGGCGGAACGGCGTGACCACCGCCGCCTGGGGCGCGAGATGGGACTGTTCCACATCCAAGACGTGGCCGTCGGCTCGGTCTTCTGGCACCCCAAGGGGTGGACGCTGTATCGCACGATCCAGGACTATGTGCGCGCGCGCCTCGCCCGAGCCGGGTACGAAGAGGTCAACACGCCGCAGCTCGTCGACCGCGCCTTGTGGGAGGATTCGGGACACTGGGAGAAGTTCCGCGAGCACATGTTCACCGCCGAATCCGAGGACCGGGTGCTAGCGCTCAAGCCCATGAATTGCCCGTGCCACGTCCAGATCTTCCGCCAGGGGATCAAGAGCTATCGCGACCTGCCGATCCGCATGGCGGAATTCGGCTCGTGTTTCCGCAATGAGCCGTCGGGCGCGCTCCACGGCCTGATGCGAGTCCGCGCCTTCACCCAGGACGACGCCCACATCTTTTGCACCGAGGAGCAGATCACGTCGGAGACCCAGGCGTTCTGCGAGCTGTTGATGAGCGTTTACGCGGACTTCGGTTTCGACGACGTGATCGTAAAGTTCGCCGACCGGCCCGATGTCCGGGCCGGCTCGGACGAGACCTGGGACCGCGCGGAGAAGGCGCTTCGCGAGGCGACCGATGCGGGCGGTATCAAGACCGAGCTCAATCCCGCCGAGGGCGCATTTTACGGCCCCAAGCTCGAATTCGACTTGCGCGATGCTATCGGCCGGGATTGGCAGTTGGGGACCCTGCAGGTGGACTTCGTCCTGCCCGAGCGGTTGGACGCGACATACGTCGCCGAAAGCGGTGAGAAACTGCGTCCCGTGATGCTGCACCGCGCCATCCTGGGCTCGTTCGAACGTTTCGTCGGCATTCTGATCGAGCACCACGCCGGGCGGCTGCCGCTATGGCTGGCGCCGGTCCAGGCGGTTGTCGCCACGATCACGAACGCGGCGGACGATTATGCCCGCCGGGTTCATGGTGAGTTCGTGGGAGCCGGATTGCGGGCGACGCTCGATATCAGAAACGAGAAGATCGGTTTCAAGGTTCGCGAACACAGCGTCGCCAAGGTTCCGGCGATCGTCGTCGTCGGTGCCGAGGAAGAGAAGGCCGGGACGGTCGCATTGCGGTGGCTCGGCGGCAGCGCGCAAGAATCTGTTGCGCTTGCGAAGGGGGTGGCTAGACTAAGGGACGAGGCTGCGGGCCCCCTCGGCAACGGCTGACGAAAAGAGACGTCGGTCCCGGGCACGCCCGGTTCGCGTCCGCCCCCGGCGATCGAAGCCGAAGCGGGGCGCGCCGGTCGAGACAATGAAGGACGGAGGTTTTAGATACGAAGGCCACGTAAATTCGAGCCGCCGGTCCGCAAGGGACCGCGCGTGAACGAAGACATTGTATCGCCGGATGTTCGCCTCGTCGGGCTGGACGGCGAAATGGTCGGCGTCGTTCCCCTGGAAGATGCGAAGGAACACGCGGTCGATGCAGGCATGGACCTGGTCGAGGTCTCGCCGAACGCCGATCCGCCGGTGTGCAAGATTCTCGATTACGGTAAGTTCAAGTACGAAGCCCAGAAGAAGGCGAACACGGCTCGCAAGAAGCAAAGAACGATCGACGTCAAAGAAATCAAGATGCGCCCGAGCATCGACGTGCACGATTACGACGTCAAAATGCGCAACGCCCGGCGTTTCCTCGACGAAGGCGACAAGGTCAAGGTCACCATTCGGTTCCGCGGCCGCGAAATGGCGCATCAGGAACGGGGCATGATTGTGCTTGAACGCATCCGGGGCGACTTGGACGGCCTCGCCAAGGTGGAGCAGTTCCCGCACATGGAAGGGCGCCTGATGACAATGGTCGTCGCGCCGCGCTAGAGACGCGCTGCCGGCCCGCGTCCGCCTTGCATTCGAACCTGCGCCACACTATAACCCTCGCCTTCGCCTAAGCGCCCGAGACGGAATTCCGGCATGCCGAAAATCAAGACCAAGGCCAGCGCCAAGAAGCGCTTCCGCCTGACCGCCACCGGCAAGGTGCGGGGGAACTCGGCGGGCCTGAACCACATGCTGCGCCGGCGATCCCAGAAGATGAAACGCAAAGCGCGCGGCACGAAGCTGTTGTCGGCCGCCGATTCCCGGATCGTCCGGTCCTACATGCCTAACGGTTGAACGGGTCGTCTCGATGGCAAGGGTAACACGCAGCGCCGCCCGCCGCGCCCGGCACCGCAAGGTGCTGGCCCTGGCCAAGGGCTTTCGCGGCCGGTCCAAGAACAACTACCGCCTGGCCTTGGGGCGGGTCGAGAAGGCGCTCCAGTACGCCTATCGCGACCGCCGAACGCGCAAGCGCGACTTCCGCAGGCTGTGGATCCAGAGGATCAACGCGGGCGCGCGGTCCCACGGGCTGACCTATTCGCGATTGATGAAGGGTCTGAAGGACGCCGGGATCGAGGTCGACCGCAAGGTGCTCTCCGATCTCGCTGTCCGCGAGCCGGAATCGTTTCGGAGCTTGGTGGAACGCGCCCTGGCCGCTCTCGGCAATCCTGCCTGAACCCGGAAGACGCTTTGGTTTGGATAGGGGAGCCGGCCTCGAGCCCGCTCCCTTTTTAGTCTTGGATTGAGCCCGATGGAGAACCTCGACGGATTGCGCGATGAAGTTCTCGCGTCGGTGGGCGCGGCGGCCGATCTTGATGCGCTCGAAGGCGCGCGGATCTCGGCGCTCGGGCGAAAAGGACGCATTACCGCGTTGATGAAGGGTCTCGGCGCGCTGGCCGCGGACGAGCGCCGCCATGCGGGCCAGGCCTTGAACGCGCTTCAAGCGGAGGTCGTCGCCGCGATCGCGAGGCGAAAGCGCGAGTTGGGGCGTGGCGAGCTCGATGCGCGACTGGCCGAGGAACGCGTCGACGTGACACTTCCGGTTCGCCCCGGTCCAAGCGGGCGAATCCACCCCATCAGCCAGACCGTCGACGAGGTGGTGGCGATCTTCGGCGAAATGGGCTTTCAGGTGGCCGAGGGACCGGATATCGAGGACGACTGGTACAACTTCACGGCGCTGAACATTCCGCCCGAGCACCCGGCGCGCCAAGAGATGGACACCTTCTATCTGCCGGGCGCGAAGGACGGCAGCCGCCTCGTGCTCAGGACCCATACCTCGCCGGTCCAGATCCGAACCATGCAAGAGCACGCGCCGCCCTTGCGCATCATCGTTCCGGGACGCACCTACCGCTGCGATTCGGACGCTACGCATTCGCCCATGTTCCACCAGGTCGAGGGCCTGTTGGTGGACGAGAGCACCCATTTCGGCCACTTGAAGGGCTGCCTGATCGAGTTCTGTCGCGCCTACTTCGGGATCGAGGATCTGCCGGTCCGCTTCCGCCCGAGCTACTTCCCCTTCACCGAGCCGTCGGCCGAGGTCGACATCGGTTGCAGCCGCGAAGCGGGCGAGCTGAAGATCGGTCGCGGCGGCGACTGGCTCGAGATCCTGGGGTGCGGCATGGTCAACCCCAAGGTGCTCGAGAACTGCGGCGTCGATCCCGCACGATTCCAAGGATTCGCGTTCGGCATGGGCCTCGAGCGCATCGCGATGCTGAAGTACGGAATCGCGGATTTGCGCACCTTCTTCGATTCCGATGTGCGCTGGCTCAAGCACTTCGGCTTCGCCGCCCTCGACATTCCCAGCCTGGTGGGCGGGCTGAACCGATGAAGTTTTCGCTGTCGTGGCTCGGCGACCACCTGGAGACCGAGGCCGGGGTGGACGAGATCGCGACGCGGCTTACCATGCTCGGCCTCGAGGTCGATTCGGTCGAGACGCGCGCCCAGGGGCTCGAAGACTTCACGGTCGCCCGCGTGATCGAGGCGCGCAAGCACCCGAACGCCGATCGCTTGAAATTGTGCCTTCTCGAGACAAAAGACGGCGAGGCCGAGGTCGTCTGCGGGGCGCCGAACGCGCGCGCAGGGCTCAAGGGCGTCTTCGCGGCACCGGGCTCTTTTATTCCGGGGCTCGGAGCCAAGCTCAAGCGGGCCAAAATCCGCGGCGTCGAAAGCGCCGGCATGCTTCTGTCGGAGCTCGAGATGGGTCTCGGCGAGGAACATGGCGGCATCGTCGAGCTGCCTGCGGACGCCCCGATCGGTGCGCCGGTGGTCGACGTCATGGGTCTCGACGACCCCGTCTTCGATCTCGAGATCACGCCCAACCGCGGCGACTGTCTGGGTGTCAGGGGCATCGCGCGTGATTTGGCCGCGGCCGGCCTCGGGACCTTGAAACCGCTCGTCATCGAGGCGGTGCCCGGAGCATACGAGAGCCCGATCGGCGTGCACCTCGAGTTCGACCCCGCCGACAGCCAGGCCTGCCCCCACTTCGTCGGACGCCACATCCGCGGTCTCGTCAACCGCGAAAGTCCGGACTGGCTCAAGGACAGGCTTTTGGCCGTGGGTCTTCGCCCCATCTCGGCGCTCGTCGACATCACCAATTTCCTGACGCTGGGCTACGGCCGGCCGCTGCACGCGTTCGACGCCGACCGCGTAGCGGGCGACTTGCGCGTGCGCCTGGCGAAATCCGGCGAGCGATTCGAGGCCTTGGGCGGCCGGACGTACGAGCTCGATGGCGAGATGACCGTGATCTGTGACGATCACGGCGCCGATGCGCTTGGTGGCATCATGGGCGGCGAGCGTACCGGGTGCACGGATGCGACGACGAACGTCTTTCTCGAATCCGCGTTCTTCGATCCGGTGCGAACGGCGGCGACCGGGCGCAAGCTGAACTTGACCTCGGACGCGCGCTACCGCTTCGAAAGAGGGATCGACCCCGCCTTCCAGGTGAACGGCGTGGAGCTGGCGACGCGGCTCGTGCTTGAACTCTGCGGCGGCGAGCCCTCGGCGCTGGTGATCGCGGGCGGGGCGCCGGATTCGGGACGCGAGATCGCCTTTGCGCCCGAGCGCGTCGCCACATTGGGCGGCATCGACGTTCCCGTGGCGGAGGCGGAACGAATCCTGACAGCGCTCGGCTTCGTGGTCGGCGCCGCCGACGGCGCGCTCGCGGTCACGGTGCCGTCGTGGCGCAACGACATCGTCGGCGAGGCGTGCCTGGTGGAAGAGGTGGTACGCGTCTTCGGCTACGACCGGGTGCCCGCGGTGCCGGTAAGATGCGCGAGCGCGCTTCCCGAACCTGCGCTTTCGCCCGATCAAGCGCGGCGTGCCACCGCCCGACGCGCCCTTGCCGCGCAGGGACTGATCGAGGCGGTGACGCTTTCGTTCACGTCGTCGAAACATGCCGAGATGTTCGCGTCGGTGCCCGAATCGCTTCGTCTCGTCAATCCGATCAGCGCGGAATTGGACGTCATGCGCCCGTCCATCTTGCCCAACCTGATCGCGGCATTCGTGCGCAACGCCAACCGCGGCTTTCCGGACGCCGCGCTGTTCGAGGTCGGCCCCCAATACGCAGGCGCACGCCCCGCCGACCAGGCCACGGTCGCCGCCGGCATCCGGGCGGGCAGCGCGCATGCGCGCTCGTGGGCCCGGCCGCCGCGCGGCGTCGACGCCTTCGACGCCAAGGACGACGCCCTGGCCGTGTTCGCGGCCGTCGGCATCGCCACGAGCCGCGTCCGCATTGAGGCCAAAGCGCCCGACTACTACCATCCGGGCCGTTCCGGCGTGCTCCGGCTTGAAGGCGGCGAGGCGGCTCCGGTGCTCGCCACCTTCGGCGAGATTCATCCCGCGGTGCTGAGCGCGATGGACGCGCGCGGACCCGCGGCCGGCTTCGAGGTGTATTTGGATTCGCTTCCCGGGTCCGCCGATCGGGCGGCCTCGGCCCCACCGGAGCTTTCGCCGTTCCAACCCGTGGCCCGCGATTTCGCCTTCGTCGTGGATGCGGACGTTGCCGCAGCTGCCGTGCTCGCCGCGGTCCGGGGTGCGGAGGCCTCGTTGATCGCCGAGGTGCAGCTGTTCGACGTCTTTTCCGGCGGGGGCCTCGGCGCCGGCAAGAAATCGCTCGCCGTCGGCGTCGTGCTGCAGCCCAAGGACCGGACGCTCACCGACACCGAGATCGAGACGGTGGCAGAGAAGATTATCGCGCGGGTCGGCAAGAAGACGGGCGGCGTGCTCAGGACGTGACACGCCGGCGCCCCGGCGGGAGAGACCATGGAACCCAAGGCGCAAGGCCCACTGGCCGGCTACCGCGTGCTCGAGCTGGGAACGACCATCGCCGGGCCGTTCTGCGGGCGCTTGCTCGCGGACTTCGGCGCAGACGTGATCAAGGTGGAGCCCCCCGACGGCGATCCGGTGCGTGCCATGGGCAAGCACGTGGGCGAGGTTTCGCTGTGGGCGGCCAGCATCCTTCGGGGCAAGAAGCTCGTGGCGTTGGATCTCAAGTCCGCCGAAGGCCAGGAGATCGTGCGCGAGATCACCAAGGGTGCGGACGTCGTGGTTGAGAATTTCCGCCCCGGCGCGCTCGAGAAATGGGGGCTCGGCTACGCCGATCTCGCTGCCGTGCGCCCCGGCATCATCATGGTCCGGATCTCGGGCTTCGGCCAGGACGGTCCCTATAGCTCTCGCCCCGGATACGGCGTCATCGGCGAGGCAGTGGGCGGGCTTCGCCACATCATCGGCGATCCCGACCGCCCGCCGGCCCGGGTCGCGGTGCCGCTCACCGACTACATCACCGGGCTCTACGCCGCTCTCGGGGCGGTGATGGCGATCGTGCACCGCGAGAAGACCGGCGAAGGCCAGTTCATCGACGCGGCGCTGTTCGAGGCGGCCTTCAGCTTCATGGAGCCGTTCGTGCCGGCTTTCGAAAAACTGGGTTTCGTTCCGACGCGCGCAGGGCCGAACCTTCCCGGCCAGGTGCCCAACAGCCTGTATCCCACCGCCGACGACGGCTACGTCCACATCGCGGCGACGACGCAAGCGCTTTTTAAGCGCCTGATCGGTGTCATGGGGCGCGAAGACCTGATCGCCGACGCGCGCTTCGCCACACCCCTGGCGCGGGGCCGGAACCCAGAAGCGCTCGATCCCGTGATCGCCGAATGGACGTCGCGCCATACGGCTGCCGCACTCGAGAAAATCCTGATCGAAGAGGCCGACGTCCCGGCGTCGCGCGTTTACACCATGGCCGACGTCTTCGACGACGCGCACTACCGCGCGCGCGGCATGCTGACCGAGGTCGCGGATGCGGACCTCGGCTCGGTCCGGCTCGCGGCCCCGGTGCCCAGGATGTCGGAGACTCCTGGCGCCATCCGCTGGGCGGGCGGGCGGGTCGGCGCGGATACGCGCGAGATTCTCCGCGAGATCGGCGGGCTGACGGACGAACGGATCGACGCGCTGGCGGCGGCCGGGGTGGTGCGGCTCGCGGACGACGGTCCGGACTAGAGCGGATCGTGCTATATTGGAACCGCGATGCGGCTCCAATCAAGCGCGTGAATCCGCTCGATCCCATTAGTGCAGAGCAGATTAACGCGCCCGGCGGATCGCCGCAGGCGAGTCCGACCGACCGCGATCTGCCCTGAATCAGGCCGCGGCCCAATCGTTTTCTCGGGCCATCAATTCCACGTCTTCGAGGGCACGGCCGAAACGCTCGAGAAGCTCGTCGATCTCGGCCTCGGTGATGATCAGCGGCGGCGCGAAGCACACGGCATCACCGGATAGGCGGGGGATCAGCCCGTGCTCGTGGGCCCGTTCCATGAGCCGCTTGCCGATTCCGACGCTGGGCGCGAACGGCTCCTTCGACTTCTTGTCCTTGACGAGTTCGACCGCGGCGATCAGCCCGGTTCCGCGAACCTCGCCCACCAGCGGATGATCGCAAAACCGCCGGAGTCCATCTTGGAGGCGGGGCGCCAGCGCGCGCACGCGGCTGACGATGTCGCGCTCTTCGTAGATCGTCAGTGCCTCGAGCGCGACCGCGGCGGCGACCGGGTGGCCGCCGAAGGTGTGCCCGTGCCCAAACGCGCCCAAGCGGTCGCTCTGGTCGGCGAGCGCTTGGTAGATCGGGTCCGAGATCATCACCGCCGACATGGGGAGATAAGCCGACGTCATGGCCTTGGCGCAGGTCACGATGTCGGGGCGGATATCGAAAGTCTCGCACCCCCACATGTTGCCGGTGCGCCCGAAGGCGCAGATGACCTCGTCGGCGACGAAGAGGATGTCGTGTTTCTTGAGGATATCCTGGACGCGCGCGTAGTAGCCGGGCGGCGGCACGATAACCCCGCCCGAGCCCATCAGGGGTTCGGCGAAGAAGGCGGCGACCGTGTCCGGCCCTTCGTCGAGGATCATCTTCTCGAGCGCGTTCGCGCATCGTTGGGCGAAGTCCTCTTCCGATTCGCCGGGCTCGGCATAGCGGTAGTGGTGCGGGCACATGGTGTGCAGGATGTTCGGGATCGGCAGATCGAAGGCGGCGTGGTTGGCGCGAATCCCGGTCAGGCTGCCGGCGCCGACGGTGATCCCGTGGTAGGCCATGTGGCGCGAGATGATCTTCTTCTTGCGCGGGCGGCCGACAGCGTTGTTGTAGTACCAGACCATCTTGATCGCGGTGTCGTTGGCCTCGGAGCCCGAGTTGGCGAAGAGCACCTTGGCCATCGGCGCCGGCGCGATTGCGATCAGCTTTTCGGCCAAATTGGCGACCACGTCCGAGGTTTTGGAAGAAAAGACGTGATAGTAGGGAAGGCGTTCAAACGCGCGCATCGCCGCTTGGACCAGGCGCGGCTCGCTGAAGCCGAGCGCCGTGCACCAAAGGCCCGCGAGACCCTCGATGTAGTCTTTGCCCGTTTCGTCGAAGACGCGCACGCCTTCTCCGCGAACGATAACCAAAGGCCCGTTCCGTTCGTGCTCGCGCCAATTGGTGATCGGGTGCATGTGGTAGGCGACGTCGCGGCCGGCGGTCGAATTGGGTGCAAGCGCCATCTCGAATTCCCCTGGATGATGACGGCGGCCGGTTTCGCAGCCGTCCCGGAAGCGCGCCCGTCAATCTAATTTGCGCGGCCCTCGGCGGCAACGCCGCTCCGGGTGGCCGCGGCTCGACATATCGCGTGGGCGTGGGCGATTCCACGACGCGATACATTGCTTTAGGGTCTGGGCTTTAGGGCCTGGGCACTAGGTCCTGGGTGGAGACGATGCCGTGGATGAGCCTTTCGATCTACTCCTTGCCGGCGGCGCTTGCGTCACCGAAGGCCGCGTAGTCGAAACGGATGTCGGCGTACGCGGCGGGCGAATCGCCGAGATCGGGAACTTGAGCCGGGCGTCCGCGGCCCGGGTGCTCGAGGTCAAGGGCCTTCACGTCCTTCCCGGTGCGATCGACACCCAGGTCCACTTCCGCGAACCGGGCACCGAGCACCAGGAGGATTGGCAGACCGGGTCCAAGGCCGCGGTGCTCGGCGGCGTCACGTCCGTCTTCGAGATGCCGAACACGATCCCGACAACCGCCGACGCTGCGACGTTCGCCGACAAGACGCGGCGCGCGAACGCTGGGAGCTGGTGCGACTTCGGCCTCGCGGTGGCCGGCACGCCCGAGAACGCCGACGAGCTTCCCGATTTGGAGCGCCTTCCGGGGTGTCCGGGCGTCAACGTGTTCCTCGGCTCCTCGACCGCCTCGGTGGTGGTGGACGAGGCGAAACTTCGCCATGTTCTCGCCTCGTGCGGACGCCGCTTGACCGCGCACTGCGAGGACGAGGCCCGCGTCGCAGAAAGGCGTGCCATGGTCGAAAGCGGCGCGCCGGTTGCCCTTCATGCCGAGTGGCGCGACGTAGACGCGGCCGTGATCGCGACCCGGCGGTTCCTCGCGCTCGCGCGCGCCGCGAACAAGCGCGTTCACGTGATGAACGTGACGACGGCGGACGAGATCCTGATCATCGAAGCCAACCGCGAACTCGCCACGTTCGACGTGACGCCCTTGCACCTCACCTTCGCCGCGCCCGAGGCTTACACGCGCCTCGGCTCGCGGGTGCAGACCAACCCCCCGGTGCGCACGGAGGTTCATCGCGACGCGCTGTGGGCGGCGATCCGCGACGGTCTATGCGACGTGATCGCCTCGGACCATTCACCCCACACCTTGGACGAGAAGGCGCGCCCCTACCCTGAAAGCCCGTCGGGCACGCCCGGCGTCCAGACCCTGGTGCCGGTGATGCTGGACCACGTGCATGCAGGCAGGCTCTCGCTCGCGCGCTTCGTCGAGCTCGTCAGCGCCGGGCCGGCGCGCGTCTTCGAAATCGTCGGCAAAGGGCAAATCGAGTGCGGCTACGACGCCGATTTTGCGGTCGTGGACTTGGGCGCCAAGCGGACCATCGAAGACGACTGGATCGCGAGCCGGGTCGGCTGGACACCGTTCGCCGGAATGCATGTCACCGGTTGGCCGGTCTACACCGTCATACGCGGCAACATCGTGATGGCGGAAGACGCGGCCGTGGGAGAACCTGCCGGCCAGCCGCTCCGGTTCGAAGACGTTTCGTAAGAGCCGCGCCCGCGCGCAACTTAGCACCGCATGGTCCGCGTCCGGGGGCCGAGCTGGGCAGGCAGCAGGGCGTAGGCGTCCTTGACCCAGTCGGTGAGGATCGGGCGCGTCTCGCGCGGATCGATGATGTCGAGGATGCTGAAACGCTCGGCCGAACGGAACGGTGACGCGAGTTTCTCGTAGCGGGCCTCGATCTCGGCGCGCCTCGCGTCCGGGTCCGGCGCCGCCTCGATCTCCTTGCGGAACGCGGCCTGGACCCCGCCTTCGATGGGGATCGAGCCCCACCGCGCCGATGGCCAGGCGTAGCGCAAATTCACGGACGAGCCGTCGATGCCGTGCTTGCGCCCGTGGGCGCCGCCGGCGACGCCGAAGACGCGACGCACGATGATCGAGATCCAGGGCGTGTCGCTCTGCTCGATGGCGGCGAGCGCCCGAAGTGCTGCGCCCACGGTGCCCGCCTTCTCGGCCTCGATCCCGGTCATGACGCCCGGCTGGTCGACCAGGTTCACGATCGGCAGGTGGAAGGTGTCGCAGACGTCGACGAACTTCTCCGTCTTCTCGGCCGCGTGCCGGGTCATGGCGCCGCCCGCGTGGTACGGGTCGTTCGCCATCACGCCGACCGGATAGCCGTCGAGGCGCGCGAGCGCCGAGATCGTGGAGCCGCCGTAGTAGCGTCCGATCTCGAAAACGGAACCCTTATCGAAGACGCTTTTCAGAATCTTGCGCGCGTCGTAGACCTTGCGACGGTCCTCAGGAATTGCGTCGATCAGGAATTCGTCGACGCGGTGGGGATCGTCGTCCGAATCTGTGCGTTCGGGCATCTCCCAGACGCTGCGTGGCAGATAGGAGAGATAGTTGCGCACCTGATCAAGCGCGTCCTCTTCCGAATTCGCCTCGTTCTGGACGACGCCGCTTCCCCGGGCGTGCACGCGATAGCCGCCGAGCGCTTCCTTGTCGATGTCCGCCCCCAGACCTTGTTTGACCACCGGCGGGCCGGCGGCGAAGACCTGACTGGTTCCCTTCACCATCACCGAGAAGTGCGAGAACGCGACCTTGATCGCGCCAAGCCCGGCGCAGGCGCCGAGCGCGACCCCGACCACGGGCACCGCGCCCATCAGGCGCGCCAGCGGCCACGCAGGGTAGCCCGGGATCTTGGTCTGGCCCTGCTGCTCGAGAAGCCGGACGCTGCCGCCGGCGCTGTCGACTAAGCGGATCAGCGGCATCCGCATCTCGAAGGCGAGGCGCTCGGCGAAGACCCACTTGTCCGAGATGGTGGACTCGGACGAGCCACCGCGGATCGTGAAGTCGTCGGCCGAGACGACGACACGGCGCCCGTCGATGCGGCCCAGGCCGATGATGGCGTTGGCGGGCGTGATATCGCGAAACGCGCCTTCGGCGTCGTATTCGGCCTTGCCGGTGAGCGTTCCCATCTCGTGGAACGTGGCCGCGTCCAAGAGCAGATCGATCCGCTCGCGCGCCGTAAGCTTGCCGAAGTTGTGCTGGCGGTCGATCGCATCCTCGCCGCCAAGCTTCCGGGCCAGACGGCGTCTCGTGTTCAGCTCGTCGATTTCCTTTTCCCAGCCCATTGGCGTCGGTTCTCGTTGTTCGTCATTGTTCGTCATTGTTCGCCATTGTTCGCCAGGGACCGGCGGGCAAGGCGGCGGGCGGGCGTGAGGTTACGCAATTTGTCCGAACGGTGCCAGGGCTTGGGGCCGGCACCGGCGTTGGAAAGCCATCCGAACCCCGACGGCGTGCGTGGTGACGCGGCCGTCTCGGGGTCGGCTTGACGGTGCTGGCTTACGCCCGCTAGCCCAACAGCAGATCATCGATGACGTCTGCGATAATCGGCGGGAAGTCCTCGGCCGTGGCGTCTTGCATCATGTCCGCCGCCGTAGAATTTGCCGGGCGCTCATTCCACGCACGTTCCCGCTCTTCGAGATTCGGCCACCGCGCATAAGCGAGCCAAACGTCGTCGTCTGTCTTGTGCAGAGCCGATCCGAGCGCGCCGGCTTCGTCGCGCAACTCAACGGTGCGGCGACGCCAAGCCTTACGAAATTGCTCCTGTTTACCCGGCTTCAATCGCCATCGATAGATGATTGCCACGGTCATCAGCAACTCCATGCTCGCTAGCTATGGGTAGCTTAGCAAAAGCGGCGCCGGCGGCGGCGCCCGAATCACCTGCGCAGCGGGCGCTTTCTTGACTCGTAAGGAAGCCGCCGGATAGCTTGCCGGCGCTCCTCGTCAGAAGCGGCCGCGCCGGCGTGCCGGGCGCGCGGCTTTCGCTGTCGGACCCGTCGCATGTTCGAAAAGGTCTTCGTCGCCAACAGGGGCGCCATTGCGGCGCGCGTGATCCGGTGTTTGCGCGAGATGGGAATCGCCTCGGTCGCGGCCTATTCCGAGGCCGACGCTGAGGCGCCCTACGTCGCCGAGGCCGACGGAGCGATCGAATTGGGCCCGGCGCCTCCACTGGACAGCTATCTGAATCAAGACCGCGTGCTTGGCGCGCTCGCGGCGAGCGGTGCGGACGCGTTGCACCCAGGCTATGGGTTCCTCGCCGAGAACTCGGGCTTCGCGGCGCGCGTGGAAAAGTCGGGCTGCCGGTTCATCGGTCCGGCGGCGCGCTGGATCGAGGCCATGGGACACAAGACGAACGCGCGTCGGCTCATGGAATCGATGGGGCTTCCGGTGTCTGCGGCCTCGGACGTGCTAGCCGAAGGGACGGAAGCCGCGATCGCCGAAGCGCGACGGATCGGCTTTCCGGTCCTGATCAAGGCCGTGCGCGGCGGTGGCGGGATCGGGATGGTGCGGGCCGACGACGAGATCGCGCTCGCGCGCAACCTGGACCGCGCGGCTGAAATGGCGGCGCGCGCTTTCGGTGATTCGGAGCTGTTTCTCGAACGCTTCATGGACCGACCCCGGCATGTGGAGTTTCAGGTCCTGGGCGATGCGGCCGGCGACGTCCGCCACCTGTACGAGCGCGACTGCTCGATCCAACGGCGCCACCAGAAGGTCATCGAGGAGGCGCCTGCGCCGCGTCTCGAGCGCGCGTTTCTGGACGGAGTTGCGGCGCGAATGTCGGGGGCGCTGGCCAAGCTCGGTTACGACAACATCGGCACCGTCGAGACACTCCACGACGCAGCATCGGGCCTGCGGTTCCTCGAGATGAACACGCGGTTGCAGGTCGAGCACGCGGTCACGGAAGCAGTCTGCGGCATCGATCTGGTGCGCGCGCAGATACTGTCTGCGGCGGGCGCGCGGGTGGCGGAGATCCTGCCCGATCCGGTTCCGCTTCAGGGCCACGCAATCGAGGCCCGCGTCTGCGCCGAGGACCCGGTCCGCTTCCTGCCGTCGCCTGGCGCGCTAAAAACCTTCCGCCCACCTGAAGGCGACGGCATCCGGGTCGAGACCGGAACCCGCGAAGGGGCCGCCGTCACCCCGTTCTACGACCCCTTGCTGGCGAAGGTCGTCGCCCACGGGCGCGACCGGAACGAGGCCATCGCGTCGTTGCAGGGCGCGCTGGAGGCGTTCGCGGTCGAAGGCGTCAAGACCAATATCGGATTTTTGTTGCGGGCGTTGCGGTTTGCGCCCTTCGTCGCTGGCGACGTGCACACCGGGCTCGTGCACGATATCCTCGCGGGTCCGCCGTAAGGCGGCGTCCGCGGCCTGTGTTGGGGAGAGAAGCGTGGCTGAGATCAAGGTCGAATCCGAGATTGCGGGAAAGGTGTGGAAGATCGAGGTCGGTATCGGCGACCGCCTCGAAGAAGACGACCCGGTCATGATTCTCGAGTCCATGAAAATGGAAATCCCCGTGTTGGCGCCGGCGGCGGGCACTGTTAGGGAGATTCTCGTCCGTGAGGAGGACGCGGTCGAGGAAGGCCAGGTGGTGGCGCTTCTCGACGGCTGACGGGGTTGCGCGGATTGGCCGAGAAACCGGTGTCGAATAACGGTTTCCGGCGTTGTCTTCGCGCAGCATTGGGCGCATACTCGCCGCCGCCGTACGTCCGGAACGGGGCCACCGCCTGAGGGAAATCGGAAGGATACGAGACATGGATAAGACCTCGGTGGACTGGCACGGCGTCATGCCGGCGATCGTGACCCCGTTTGACGCGACGGGCGCGATCGACGAGGCGGCGTACCGCCGCAACATCGAGCATTGCATCGATTATGGCTGTACCGGGGTGGTGCCCACGGGATGTACGGGCGAGGCCTGGTCGCTCACGCTCGACGAACGCAAGCGGCTGTTCAAGCTGGCGGTCGAGACCGCGAACGGGCGCATCCGAGTGATCGCCGGAACCAGCGCGGTTCCGGCTCCCGAAGTGATCGCGATGAACGCCTATGCCAAGGAAGTGGGCTGCGACGGCGTCATGATCATGCCGCCGTTCTTCCCGAAGCTGCATTCGCCCGAAGACGTCCTTTGCCACTACCGTATGGTCTCGGACGCCGTCCAAATTCCGATCATGTTGTACAACGTACCGGGCTACAACGTGAACGAGCTGACCCCCGAATTGATCGCCCGGCTCGCGGACATCGAAAACGTGGTCGCGATCAAGGAGAGCACCACCGACTTCGGCAAGTTCTACAAGACGATGGAGCTCGCCGGCGACAGCATCCTCGTGTTCACCGGCCAGCTCAGCCTATACGGCGTTGCCGCGATCGAGCACGGCGCGGTGGGCGCTGTCAGCGGCGCGCCCAACGTCTTGGGGCGCGATAGCGTCGTCTATTTCGAAGCCTGCCGCGACGGCGATCTGGAGCTGGGGCTCCGGCTCGAGAGAAAAGCGGTCGAGCTTTGGGACTTGTACCTCGCCAATGGTCGCAACCTGTATCCTTCGGTCAAGGCGGGCATGAACATGCTCGGCCTTCCCGGCGGATATCCGCGCATGCCCTTGCGGCCCTTGGGCGAGCCTGATCTGACCGAGCTGCGCGAAGGCATGGAGCGGCTCGGATTCGACGTCCGGCACGCCGATGCCGCCGAGTAGGATTGACGGGCCGACACGTGGCCGCGGGACGTCCCCTTCCGAACGGTCGCAAATGACCGCGTAACCCTTGAGAATAGGTCGAGAAAAATGAGCACAACCAATCAACAAGCGAGCGCCAACGACATTTCTGCCGAGAACCTGAAGCACGTTCTCTTTCCCTGGTCGCAGCAAGGGGGATTGGGCGCGATCCCGGTGACGCGTGCCGAGGGAGTCTTTTTCTGGGACGCAGACGGCAAGCGATACATCGACTTCGCGAGCCAGCTCGTGTGCGTCAATGCCGGCCACCAGCATCCCAAGATCATCAAGGCGATCCAGGACCAAGCGGAAACGCTCTGCTACGCGGCGCCCAGCTTCGCCACCGACGTGCGTGGCAAACTCGCGCGCATGATCGCCGAGGTCACGCCCGGCGATCTGACCAAGTCGTACTTCACGTGCGGCGGCGCCGAATCCAACGATTACGCGGTCAAGATAGCGAAGATGGTCACTGGCCGGCCCAAGGTGATCGCGCGCTATCGCGCCTATCACGGCGCCTCGCACGGCGCCATCAGCCTGACCGGCGACTGGCGCCGCGCCTATAACGAGCCGGGCATGGTGGGCGCGCTGCACTCGTTCCAGCCGTATTGCTATCGCTGCACCTTCGGCCAGGAGCCCGAGACCTGCAATCGCGAGTGCGTGAGCTCGCTCGAAGAGATGATCGAGTTCGAGAATCCCGACTTCGTCGCGGCAATCATCGTCGAATCCATCGCCGGCGTTGCCCAGGGCGTCTATCTGCCGCCCGACGACATCATGCCGAGGCTGAGGGCGTTGTGCGACAAGTACGGGATCCTCTTGATCGCCGACGAGGTGATGTCGGGCTGGGGCCGCACGGGCAAGTGGTTCGCCATGGACCACTGGGACGTGGTCCCCGATATCCTGAGCACCGCCAAGGGGCTCACCAACTCGATGGTGCCTCTGGGTGCGGTGGTGGTCTCGCAGAAGATCGCCGATTACATGGAAGACCACACGCTGTGGTCGGGGTCCACGTATTCGGGCCATGCGCTGGCGTGCGCGGCGGGGATCGCGTCGATCGAGGTCTATCAGGAGGAAGGCCTGATCGAGAACTCGGCCAAGTTGGGCGAAGTGCTGGCCCAGGTGTTGGGCGAGATCAAGGCGAAGCACCCGTCGGTGGGCGACGTGCGCGCGAAGGGCCTGTTCGGCGCCATCGAACTGGTCAAGAACCGCGAAACCCGCGAGCGTTTGATGCCCATCAAGGAAGAGCCCTACACGACCAAGGGCGGCATGTCCGCGATCAAGAAAACCTTGGCCGAGGGCGGCGTCTATACGCTGAACCGGCCGAACCTGCTGTCGATCGCGCCGCCCTTGTGCATCACCGAAGAACAGCTTCGCGAAGGGCTCGCAGTCATCGACAAGTCGCTCGATCACGCCGACGCCATGCTCGATTCGGCGGGGCGCGTGGCGGCCCAGTAGCGTCGCGCGAAGGAAGTCGAAGGGGCGCCGCCGGCGGCGGCGCCCCTTTTCTCGTCTGATTGCTCGCAGACGCGGTGACCGCGCGCGCTACTTTCGCGGCAGTTCGACCTCGGCCTTGCCGACGGTCGGGACGCCGCCTTCCTGATTGGTCCCGGTGATGTCGAGCGAAACGACGCCAGTTTTCTCGTCTTTTCCCGCCACCGTTGCGGCGTAGGTGACGATGTCGCCGTAGAGTCCGGGCGCGCGCACCTGGACCTCGAGGCTCCGCAGCGCCCCATCGTCGCCCATCCAGTTGGTCACCAGGGGTGCCACCCAGGCGAAGCGCATGACCCCGTTGTCAAAGGGCGACGGCATGCCGCGACCGGCGGCGATGTTCGAATCCTCGTGCTGCTGCGAGTACTTGACCGGGAAGTTGAGGGGCGGAATGAGTGACGCCGCGTGCGGGGCCTTCTGCAAGTCGAGGAACCCCCAACGGCCCGCCTTGTACGAGGGGCCGATGCCCGCATTCCAGGCCACCATGTCGCCGATGGTCAGGGGACCCCGGACGATCGGGGCAAGGGCATCGCCGACGCCGACGTCCTCGAAATGAAGCGTTTCCGCGCCGCGCCGCGTCTCGGCCAGGAAGGCGCGCTCGATCTCGACCAGCTCGGCGTCCGTGCACCGGTGGGGGTTGCGTTCGAACATGACCGCGTGGCCCACTTGGGTCGCCATGATCATGGTACCCGCGGCGACGCCGACGACGGCGTCCTGGGCGTCGAGATAGGTGATTTCAGAAATCACGAAGTTCAGCCGCCGGCCCTGTTTGTTGCGCTTCTCGAAAAAATCCCCCTGCTTGGAGACCGCGCGCAGGCGATCGCCGGCGAAGATGGGGCGCCGCCATTCGTACTTGACCCCACCGATCAGCGAGGCCAGCGGCGCCTTCATCGGGGCGCCGTGGAGCATGGGATAGAGCACCGAGACGAGATACGCGGGCGGCGCGACCAGACGGCCGTAGCGCGAATGCGCGGCATGCTCGGCGTCGGTCCAAAGTGGATTATCGTCGTCTGTGCCATACGCGAAGTGGCGAATGGTATCAGCTGTGACGTCGTGGTTCCAGGTCTCGCGCTCGCGGACCTCTTTGCCCGTCAACTCCCGAGTTCGTTCCGCCCAGGCATCGATCTCAGCGTCGATCGCGGGGTCGGTCTCAAGCGTCTCGTTCATGGCTTCGGTCTCCATCTTGCTTCGTCCTGGGGGGCCGGGCGCGGGCGGCGCCGTTTGCCGGATCATCCGCGCCCGCTCGGCATCTTCGCTCGAATAGCCGAACTCAGGGTTCGAGCATGATCTTGCCGACGTGGGCGGCGTTCTCCATCATCCGGTGCGCTTCGGCCGCGCTTTCGAAGGGCAGCGTGGTGTGGATCACCGGCCGGATCCGCCGTTGTTCGACCAACGGCCAGACCTTGTGTTCGAGCTGGCGCGTGATCTCGGCCTTGAAGGCGGGCGGACGCGAGCGGAGCGTCGAGCCGGTCAGCGTCAACCGCTTCAGCATTACCGGCATCAGGTTGACCTCGGTGGTCGGGCCCTTGGCGAAGGCCAGATGGATCATCCGGCCGTCGGTCGCCAGGGCCTTGATGTTGCGCTGGATGTAGTCGCCGCCGACGATGTCGAGGATCACGTCGGCGCCGCGGTTCGGGGTTTCGCCCTTGACCACGTCGACGAAATCCTCGCTCTCGTAATTGATCACCCGATCGGCGCCCAGCTCGCGGCAAACGGCGCAGCGCGCGTCCGGGCTGTCGGTGGCGAACACGTTTGCGCCGAAGGCCTTGGCGAGCTGGATGGCCGCGGTCCCGATCCCGCCGGCCCCGCCGTGGACGAGGAAGCTCTCGCCCTCTGCCAAGTGAGCCCCCATGAAGACGTTGCTCCATACGGTGAAGACGGTCTCGGGCAGAGCTGCGGCCTCGGCCAGGCTGAGGCCCGAGGGAACGGGGAGGCATTGGTCGGCTGCGGCGGGACAGAACTCGGCGTAGCCGCCGCCGTTGGTGAGCGCGG